>SSFI01000042.1 GCA_008015325.1 Rheinheimera sp. | reverse complement strand
TTCCGGCATTCCGAACAGCGATTTCGGAAAATGGCTAAAAGTGATCGGATAAAACCGAAATAGGCGATCGGATTAAACCGAAATGGGTGATCGGATTGGACCGAAATGAGTGTTCGGATTCATCCGAAACATGCATGTTTCGCAGCCTCAATTTCAGTCTCACCGCGTGCACTCAACAAGCGCAGCGTGAACACCCGCATCCGCATCACATTCAGATTCAGCTCTGCCAAATATTGCAGGCTTGGAATAGTATTTTTATCAATCTGTTCAGTCACTTTGTGCATCGAGTGCATGCTGTACAGGGTGAACAATCCCTGCAACAACATCAACAAACCAAGAAATGCAAAACCGACAGTTAATCTTGTGCCAATCCGGATATTTTGTAACTGCATTCTATGTACCTCGTCTGGGGGGGACTGAGTCATTTTGCCTCTGACACAGCATTTGTGCTGCTCAGGCTTAGCGACAAGATTAAAGGACAAATGAGACAATTACAACAATTGGGACAAAATTTAATCGGTTAAGTAAAGTAGCTACTGCAGAGATTGGCAAGATTTATTTACTCCAGCCGGGCAGCTGCTGCATCAGGGTTGAACTGTCACCGGTCATTCGTCTGGGGCACAGTGCCTAAAAGCCTGTTACGGAGCTGATCAATTTTTATATTTTATTTTGGAATAAACATATTCCATTTGTTGAATAATTAAGCATTGAGGGCTATGTTAATAAACATTAGCAATATCTAATTTTATGAGTCAGCGCCGCCTGTCAGTGCAGTGGCCGGTACTCAATCGTCTTGCGGGGTTTTATATGAAAAGAACTGTGGTTGTGGGCGCTGGTTTAGGTGGCATGTCTGTGGTGTATGAGCTGCGCGAAAAGCTGCCGAAAGACCATGAAGTGATGCTGATTGGCGAAAGTAACGAGTTTCACTTTATTCCATCAAACCCTTGGGTCGCGCTTGGCGAGCGTACCCGCGACCAGGTGATCCTCGACCTAACGCCTTATGTGCAGAAGTATAAAATCCCCTTTAATGGCACTGGTGTCAGTCATATCGACAGCGCGACGCAGCAACTGACCACCGGTGATGGCCAGCAATACAGCTACGATTATCTGGTGCTTTGCACCGGGCCGCGCCTGGCCTTTGAAACTGTGCCCGGCTCAGGTCCTGTGCATGGTTTTACCCAGTCGATTTGTACCGTCGACCATGCGGTCAAAGCTTTTGAGGCCTATCAGCAACTGCTGAAAAACCCGGGGCCGGTGCTGGTCGGCGCCATGCAAGGCGCCAGCTGTTTCGGCCCGGCTTATGAATATGTGCTGACACTGGAGCACCTGCTGCGTAAGCACAAAATCCGTGACCGTATTCCTATCACTTTTGTGACCTCAGAGCCTTACATCGGCCACATGGGCCTGGGTGGGGTTGGTGATTCCAAAGCGCTGATGGAACATGAGTTCCGCGACCGCGGCATCAAATGGGTTTGTAACGCCCGCGTCAACGCCTTTGAAGACAGCATGGCGCATATTGAGGAGCTGAACCGCAAAGGCAAAGTCGATTTTAACCACGACCTGCCTTTTCATTTAGCGATGTTTTTACCCTCATTTAAGGGCTCAGAAGCCATCGCAGCAGTGCCTGATTTGTGTAATCCCAAAGGTTTTGTCATCACCAACGAATTCCAGCAAAGTCCAAAACATCCGGCGATTTTTGCTGCCGGCGTCTGTGTCGCGCTGCCGCCGCTGGAGCAAACGCCGGTGCCGGTTGGAGTGCCCAAAACCGGCTTTATGATTGAATCGATGACCACCGCCATCGTCGAGAACATCCTGAGTCTGGAACGCGGTGAAGCGATGAAAACCCGGCCGACGCTTAATGCCATTTGCCTGGCCGACATGGGCGATAAAGGCGCTGCTTTTGTAGCCTTACCACAAAATCCGCCGCGTAACGTGAACTGGACATCGATGGGCAAATGGGTGCACGTGGCGAAAATCGCCTTTGAAAAGTACTTTCTGTACAAGGTCAAACATGGCACCAGCGAACCGATTTATGAAAAGTACGTGCTGGGTGCTGTCGGTATTCACCGCACCAAAGGATAACCCTGCTTTTGTTCAGTGATAAGCCCGCAGTCGCGGGCTTATCACTTTTCAGCGGATTTCAGGCGTCGACCGGTAATCCGGCTTCCTGCCAGGCGACAAAGCCACCGGCCACGGAATACACGTCAGTAAAACCCATCTGCTGCAGACTAAGCGCAGCCAGCGCAGAACGGGCGCCCGAGCGGCACATCAGATAGACTGGCCGGCTGGCCAGCTCAGCCAGCGCCTGCTGTGGCTCACAATGTGCCGCCACCGCCGGATGCTGGTGAATTTTCATTTCCAGTACGCCACGCGGGTAATTCACCGCACGGTCAACCCGGCCTTGCTGGAATTCATCCGGTTCACGCACGTCAATCAGAATGCTGTGATGATCAGCCAATACAGCCTGCAGCTGTTGGACCGACACTTCCCGGATTTGGCTACGGGCTTCTGCCACCAGTTGTTGTGCTGACTTCAGCATAGTTGTCCCCTGTGGTGAGATGAATATTTGGCCGGCGCAGCGGGCCGGTGTCAGTTATCGATATTACATTAGAGTAAGCTGAATTTAAACGTTCAGACTTCACAGCTCAGCGCTTTTAAAAGCGCAGATGCCTGAGCCTCAGCTAAGCTGTAAAAATTGGCACCAGCAAAATAAGTATCATGACGATCGAAGAATTTGAAAGGAAGCGCAAGCGAAGATTATTGCAGGTTTTTTGGCTGACCGAGTTGTTTTTGCTGATTGAAGCGGTACACCGCCTCTATGCCAATGTCGAGCTGGGCCTGGCATTATCACTCGCCTTGTTATTGTCCGCCTTACTACTCAGCCCGGTCTGGTTTCTGGCACGGCAGGATGCTCTGAAACTGGCAACCCGCTGGTTATTAACCGTGCTGACACTGTTGGTGACGGCCTTGCTGTGGGTGTTCAGCGGCTTGTCTGACGAAGCGCTGCTGGGTTATCCCTGTATTCTAGTGTTTGCCGCTTTAATGGGGCTGCGCCGCACCTTTTTGTGGCTGACCGCTTTTATGCTGGTCAATCTGCTGCTGATTGGACTGAGCAATGAGCTGGGCTGGGTACAACATCCACCGCTGCGCAGCACTATCGACTCCGGTGTGGTTCTGGCGCTTATCCTGGCGATGCTGGCCAGCAGTGTCTGGCTGATGATTGGCGATTTAACCCAACTGGTGCAGGCCCTGCGGGAAGAAAACCTTCGGGTGCATCAGTCACAGCAGCAAATTCGCCAGCTGATTAACCATGATTCGCTAACCCTGCTACCTAACCGGGTACTGGCGCGGGAACGCTGGGAGCAAAGCGTGCAACCTTGCCTGCAATCCGGTCTGCACGCCGCAGTGCTGTTTATTGATTTAGATAACTTCAAGCAGGTCAACGACAGCCTTGGGCACCATGCCGGCGACAAACTGCTGCAAAGTGTCGCCAGCCGGTTACGCAGTCAGTTGCGTGACGCTGATTTGGTCTGCCGCATCAGCGGCGATGAGTTTCTGGTGTTGGCAGCGGGTTTTCGTCACCAGGCCGAAGTGCAGCAACTGGCAGAAAAACTGCTGGCAGCCGTGGCGGCGCCGTTAGATTTTGGCGATGCGAGTTTTAGTGCCACCTGTTCCATCGGCATTGCGACAGCGCCGAATGACGGCACTGATTATGAAGCGCTGTGCCAAAAAGCAGACAGCGCCATGTATCAGGCAAAAGCGATGGGCCGCAATCATTGGGCCTTTTTCGACGCCAGTCTGGTCGCACACAAAACCGCGACTGCACGGTAAAAGGCATAAAAATGTCCGGCCAGCAGCAGATGAAACAGCCCCAGCGCCGCGTCCTCACCAAGCGGCAGCAAGCTGCTCAGCGGCACTGCCAGTAACAGCGCTAAAGCCTGCGTCAGATTCAGTCGCGCTGGCGCTTGTTGGAGCAGCCGCAGCAGCGCCAGAACCAACATCGCATCACGCAGCAGGCCAGGCAACGCAGACACCGCGGGCAATAGCGCAAGCACCAGCCAGCAGGCCAAAACCTTACCAGGCAACTTGCCCCATATCCGTAACGCCGCAACCAGATATAGCGGCATCATCCAGCCGACCGATACTGTTGTCAGCTGCAAATGCAGCGGCACTACTGCATCAACACCGGCGTAACGCAGCGCGCCGGTGGCAGCGTTGATGGCGATAAAAGCCAAAGCCCCGGCAAGTAACAATGGCCAGAATGGCGTCCGGGCTTCAGGCCTCAACCGCCCACATCGCCATGCACACAGACCGAGCGCTATCACCAGACACACTTCTCCTGCCACCGCCAGCCACATCAGGGATACTCCATCGAACAGAGAAAAATCAGACTCAAAAAAACAAGGCCCCGCAGGGCCTTGCATAACATCTTAGAACGTCAGGCCAAACTCAATGCCGTACATCCGTGGCAAGCCCGGTGTGGCAATAGGTGAACCCACCGCCATCGCCTGACCACCGGTCTGGATAATGTATTGCTCATCCAGCGCGTTATTGATAAAAAACGCCAGGCTAAACGGATGGTTGTCGCTTTGCCAGCTGAGCCGGGTATTGACCAGGCCAAAGCCTTTAATCGAATTCAGCGCATCATTATTCAACCCTTTCACGCTGCCTGGCTCAAACGGCAACACCGCCAGTTTCGGCCCGTCCACACCTTCAGTACGGTCGCCGGTGTAGCTGTAAGTCAGGTTAAAGTTAAACTGGCCATTGAGGCCGGCAAAATAATAATCCAGCAGCAAGCTGGCCTGATCTTCCGGCATACCGGAGATTGGCTGACCCACTTTACTGCCGCTGTTTTCCCAGCTGAAATATTGCCACTCGGTATATTCGGTATTGAGGTGGCCGTAGTTGGCGGTCAGGCGTAAATCGTCGGTCACCAGCGCAATCAGCTCCAGCTCCACGCCTTTGCCTTCTGCGTCAACGTTGCGCAGGTTGTAGGTCGGCACCCCACCCGGCGGGCCAACTAATTCCAGCTGTTGTAGGTTGGTGTAATCATATTGATAAGCTGACAGATTCAGCCGCACTCTGTTGTCGAGCCAGGCTGATTTGACGCCGATTTCAGTGTTTTTTACTGTTTCTTCTTTGACCGGCGCCGCTTCACCTAAGGTATTAAAACCACCGGCCTTAAATCCTTCGGCATATGAGATGTAAGTCATCAGCTCAGGCGTCCACTGGTAATCCAGCACCGCCCGCGGCGTGAACTTCGACCAGTCGGCATTTTGATCAGCCGATTGCGGCATAAAAGCCACCGCCAGCGGCACTTGTCCGACATTACCAAAAGGCATGTTAAAGAAATTGCGCGGCACGCTGTTTAAGTAAAAGTCTTTTTTATCAAAGGTGTAACGCCCCCCCAACGTCAAGTCCAGCTTGTCGGTCAAAGCATAAGTGCCGTCAAAATAAATCGCCGTGCTGGTGGTGGTGCCTTCGTTGTCGAACTGCTCCATATGCTGGCCCATCACCTTGGTGAGGTTGGCATTGACCAGCGCATTGCCGACGCTGGCCTGTGCCTGCGCAAAGCTCATGCCCTGCATCATCAGCCGGCCAATTTCGGCTGCGACCGCCTGGCGCGCCGCCGCTGTGCCCATCGTCATATAAGCGCCAGCGACACCGGTGCCAAGCGGCAACTGCGGTACCGAGCGTGGATCTGCGCCCATTTGCACCACCGCCAGCGCGTCAAAAGTCAGGGTATTAAAAGTCGCCTGAGTAATTTGTTCGATATTTTCGCGAAACCAGTTGGCGCCTAAGGTCCATTTAAAATCATCACCGTTTTGGCTTAAACGGAATTCCTGGCTCAGCTGGTTTTGATCTTCAATCAGATTGCTGGCAAAAAAGGCGCGGGCAAATGCCGAACCGTCATCTTCCATCGCATTGCCACGGTCAAATTGGCGGTAAGCGGTCAGCGAGGTGAACTGCATGCCGGACAAATCCTGTTGATATTCAACAGATAACCCGCCGGCTTCACGGGTTTCATGGCCTTCAAAATCATATTCAATCGGGCCAAAAGGGTCGCCACTGCCATAAGCGGTATTTAGCGTCACGGCCGGCCGGCCTTGCTGGTCGATATTGGAAACATCAGCGCGCGCCACCAGACTGGCACCGTTCTTTAATGTGGTTTCCAGCGAGCCACGCGCCGACCAGTCATTCTGGTTGCCGTATTTGTCTTTGCTGTTTTTGACATCAAGATAACCGTCGCGTTTATTGCGATTGATACCGATGCGGCCGTTGACGCTATCAGTCAGTGCGGCGGTACCGGAGAATTCCATTTTTTGTTTGCCATGGCTGCCCAGCGTGGCGCGGAACTGGCCCTCGGCATCGGCGCTGGCCGCTTTGGTAATGATATGAATTGCGCCAGCTGCCGAGTTACGACCAAACAAAGTGCCCTGCGGGCCTTTGAGTACTTCTACCCGCTCGACGTCAGTGAAGTTCATATTGGAAGTGCCGCGCCGGCCGACATACACGCCATCGATATACACAGCAACGGCGGCATCGAGACCAATGCCAAAGTCGTTGGTGGAAATACCACGGATATTAAATGAGGTCTGCGTGGCCGTTGCGTTGTTGGTCTCCAGGCCCGGCGTGATGCGGCCTAAATCATTGACATTCACCAGACCCATTTTGTCGATATTATCGCGACTGAAGGCGGTGATAGCGATCGGCACCTGCTGCATATTTTCACTGCGTTTTTGCGCCGTAACCTGAATAATCTCCAGCCCTTCAGCTTCTTGTGCCGCATTCGTTTGCTGTGCCCAAACGGCCTGACTGGCCAGCGCCAGCCCGACCGCCAGCCCGATGCGCGACATCCGCGCATTGCCCTGTTGTTTCATAGCTTCCCCTGTCGTGTGATGTGTGGAGGCTTCAGCCTCTTGTTATAAATTTTTTGTTGATAAGCCGGTCTGATGTCCGTGGTGAACTGAGGTCCGTTGGGTCAGGAATTTTTACTCTGCGCCAGCAACCCGCTACTGTGCCCACGTTGGCTGCTGAGCAGCGCAAGGCTCACCAGCAACAACCAGCCAAACGCCGGCCAGGTCGCCGCCGCGCCAAACCAATAGATTGCCAGCAGCACTAAAGCCAGATTTTTGCCGCACTCCAGCCAGAAAGCGTGGCGGCGTTGTTGCTGGTAATAACCAAGACAGAATAAGCACAACACAATGATGGCTGCGCCGGCCCAGATTGTCGCGACGCTGAAATTGCCGGCCATCAGCAGGAAATACAACACCAGGCCAATTAACGTCAGATGCTGCAGAAAAGCATAGATTTTCTGTGCGCCAGTTAACGGCGTATCAAATTTGACCTGCTGATAAGGGTTAGCGAATTTGCTCGGAAACTGTTTGCGCACATCAGCCGGCCGCCAGCCGGTTTTGCTGAAAAACACTTTGAATTTGTCGCGGTAAGAACTGGTACGCCAGCTGTCTTTCAGCAGCGCCCAATATGTATCCAGATTGGCCCAAACCGGGTTCCAGCTTTGCAGTGGTTTGGTGATGCCAAAAATCACCGGTTCTTCCGGCAGTTCTTCCTGGAAAGTACCGAACCAGCGGTCCCACAGGATAAACACCCCGCCGTGGTTTTTATTCATATACAGCGGGTTTTGCGCATGATGCACACGATGATTACTCGGCGTGACAAACACTGCTTCATACCAGTCCGGCATCCGGTTGATATGACGGGTATGCACCCAGAACTGATACACCAGATTGAGCGAGCCGACCGTCAGCAACACTATGGGTTCGATGCCAATCAGCGCCAGTGGCAGATAAAAAATAAAACTGAAAAACCCGCCGCTGGACTGGCGCAGCGCCGTGCTGAGGTTGTATTCCTCGCTCTGGTGATGCACCACATGACCAGCCCAGAACAGGTTAATTTCATGGCTCATCCGGTGAAACCAGTAGTAGCAGAAGTCGTAAGCGACAAAAGCAAACAGGTAAACCCACAGCGCTTCAGTGCCGAGGCTCCAGGGCGCCAGGTGCTGGAATATCAGCACATACACACTGAATTGCAGCGTTTTGTAAGCCAGCCCCATCACCTGGCTCATCATGCCGAGGTTCAGTGAATTAATCGCATCGTTAAAACGGTAGGTTTGTTTTTGCGCCCGCCAGTCCAGATAAAGTTCCAGCAGAATGAGGGCAAAAAATAGCGGGATAGCAAACAGGATAATATTCATAAGGATGCTTTTTAGTTATATGTTTAGATCCAACTGTTCAGACCAGACTAGCCAGCCCATTGGCAGCTGTCCAGCCCTGAATACACTGATCCGATGGATTTTTTCGGTGTTTTATCCGCTTCAAATCGAGATTTCTTTGCATATCACTGCACATTCGCAGCATTTCTAAATCAGTTAAGATGCATGTATTAAGGCCTGTGGCGGCATGACAACCACAAATCAAAGCCTAACAACTGCAGCACGCTGTTGCACATCACCGCGCTTGTCACGCTGACGACTAACGCCGGTCTCTCGGGTCGCGGATTTTTTTGATCTGTCACTCAAACCAGCCAATCCGAGTCCCCGGCTAAACCCTCCCGCCACCGGTAGCAATACAAATTGTGTAATTTTCAACCAAAAATCAGCTGCTGCTCTGCTTATTTTTGCGACGAAATCAGCTTCAGCTAATTGACCTTTGCTGAATTCAGCAATAGTCTTTGAAAGCGCTTACAGAAAGCGCTTTCAAAAATAAATACAAATGTAAGTCCGGGTTCAGCACTCAACAGCATGCGAGGATAATTTGAAATCAATAACTGCACCTAAAGTACTTTTTTGATTAAAAACCGAAGCCCTCTAAAATTCGATAAGTAAGCTGCACTTAAATGCGCTGTCTCACCCTAGCTGTTGCTCTAAATAACGACGAACAACAGATCCACCGTTCAACCCATTTTCCTGGATGACATTAAGGGCAGAATCCCCATTAAAACCACTGTTCGATTTAAGTAACCACGCATTCGCCTGTTTCTGATTGGCAAAAATTTGGTGTAATAGCTTATAAATTGCCATCAAGTGAGACAGCATCTCTAACGCTTTGTCGTTATTGACTCTATCCAATTCGCCGTTTTGCCATGCAAAGAGTTCTTCGACATCAGCAAAACCTAAAAGCCCAGGTGACTGCTCAGGCAAAATTGACCATTCCGTACATAAATTGCTGAAGATTTTTACTGCAGCCATTCTGACTTTTCTATCTTGCTCATCTGTCATCAAATTCATCACATGCCATACATTAATGTCTGCTTTAAAATCGTTTTAAGGCCTGATGGTCTAAAAATCTAATCATCAGCATTTATTACAAGAGTAGCAGCCTAACAGCCAATGACAAGCCACTGTTTTAAATTTATTTATTTAAATAAGCAAAGGTGATGAAAAATGTAAAATCGCCGAAGCAAAACGTACGTTTTGCGACAAAACAGTAAGAATATGAATAGTTTTGTCGGATAAATCCGACGTTTTCTGTCGAAAATTGGATGAAATGTCGGAAATAAGGCTTTTCCGACAAAAAACATGGAAAATGTGGGAAAACGTCCGAAAATCGTATGTTTTTCAAGCAAAAGCTTAGTAGTGTGCATACGCCAAAGCGTATTAAAGGTGGATTTACGGTTAAGCGTATAAATTCTGAAAAGTTTTTTAACCGAAGCATAGCGCCATGAACAGCTTCTTACTCTTATTAATGAGTATGGTAAACACCAGAATTACCATTAAGGACAGTATAGGATTTGAGTAAACAATCATGCTACTGCGTTTGATTACCCTATGCCTTATGGAAAAAGTTGCAGCCCCACTGAGTAGAGACAATTTTTACTTTTGAATTCTGTAGGCTTGATGTTAAAAATTTAGGCGCATCACGAAACACGTTCAAGCGTATATTGACGCAAGTTACGGCATAGCGTATAAGTTTTATTAGGCTTTTTCAGCAAGTGAAATCCACACCATGCATATCACCCGACCTGAGCAACTCAGTACTTTTATTAAAGAGTATCGTAAGCAACATAACCTAACACAAGCGGATATCGCTAAGCAGGTAGGGCTGCGTGTTGCAACCATTTCAGACTTTGAAAATAAACCGGAGTCATGCAAATTGGCCACGTTTTTCAAAATTCTGGCGGCGCTGCAATTACAACTCGCTCTTACACCTCGCGCCAACGCCACTTCGACGGACAGTAATACATGGCATGAAGGGTGGTGACCGATGAGTACACTAGATGTCTATATGAATGGTTATAAGGTTGGCGAGTATCAGCGCGACAGCTCTGGGTCAAATAGCTTTATTTATGATAGCAGTTGGTTGAATTTACCCGGCCGACGCAGTTTATCGCTATCCCTTCCCTTACGCCCAGGCCGCATCACGGGTGCTGCTGTTTATAATTTTTTTGATAACCTGCTACCTGACTCGCGAGACATTCGTGAGCGCATGGTAGCAAGATTTAAAGCACATTCAACAGAGCCATTCGATATCCTGGCGCAAGTGGGGCGGGACTGTATCGGCGCTATCCAGTTACTACCAAGCGGAGCAGAATCACCTGATATCAAACGTATTGACGCAAGCCCATTATCAGATACTGAAATAGCCCAAATATTACAAGGTTATAAGTCCAATAAACCGTTGGGTATGCTGGATGATACGCAGGATTTTCGTATTTCACTGGCAGGCGCGCAGGAGAAAACAGCTTTACTCCATCATAATGGCCGTTGGTGTTTACCGCACAATGCCACCCCTACCACCCATATTCTTAAATTACCCATCGGTGAAATTCGCTCACATGACCGAGTCATTGATATGACGCATAGTGTCGAGAACGAATATTTGTGTTTACACATTGCGAAAGCGTTTGGGTTTGCTGTCGCCGATTGTCAGATTATCCAGCCTGACGGAGTAAAAGCACTGGCAGTGGCTCGTTTTGATCGCAAAATAGCACCGGATGACAGCTGGATCATCCGATTGCCGCAAGAAGATTTTTGTCAGCTGACCGGTACCTCACCTGCCAGAAAATATGAAGTCGATGGTGGTCCAGGTATTGCCACTGTGATGCAACAGCTTTTAGGCGCGGTAAATCCACAGCAGGATCGCGAAACGTTTATGCGTACCCAGGTATTATTCTGGCTTTTAGGCGCGACAGATGGACATGCAAAAAATTTCTCGATTTTTATTGAAGCGCAAGACCAATATCGCCTGACACCACTCTACGATATTCTCTCGGCTTTTCCGGCCATCTCTAAAAAAGGACTACATGAAAAGGACTTAAAACTTGCCATGTCACTTAAAGGCTCAAGTGGTCGTAAAACCGAATGCCGGATGATTGGTGCTCAGCATTTTCTTAATACCGCTAAAGAGGTGGGTTTTCCATTATCAAGCATGGAGCAGATACTGCATGACATGGGAAGTATGACTGAGAACATTATCATGCAGGTGGCTGATACATTGCCTAAAGACTTTCCGAGTTTTATTGCTGAGCCTATTTTTGAAGGGATGCAAAAATACGCCAAACGGCTACTATCAAGATAGACGTAGTAACCCATAGCATCATGTTTTTTAGCTCGAGGTATGTAAAAAACACCGTAAAATTGACAGTGTTTATCGTAATGGCATACTGAAAGATAAGATACATTCTCAGGCGCCCTGCCCTTTCAAAACGGTTCGGAATACCGGCCACAAGCTCTGTATTATAGGATTTTATTAATACACAACGGTTCGAAAATGAACTGACATAATTTAAAGCAAGTTTTAAACTATACAGTAGTATTGTAACGCGCAGAATTATATACATCTTTCTTAAGTGGTAGCACATGACCAAACATCTGCTGATAGTCGATCTGGAAGCCACCTGCTGGGATGGTGATGTGCCAGGTCTTGCTCGTCGCCAAACGGTTGAAGATATGGAAGTCATTGAGTTTGGCTGTGTAGTGGCAGAGCCCGATGGAAAGGTGCTAGATGCAAAGTCGTTTTTTGTGCGCCCTATGTTACGCCCACAGCTCAGTTCCTTTTGTACACAGTTAACCGGAATTTCGCAGCAGCAAGTAGCTGTCGCGCCGGTTTATGCTGAGGTAGTTCAAGACATAAACGCATGGCTTGCCGCTTATCAGCCTTTTTGCTGGGCATCTTGGGGCGATTACGATCGGCATCAGCTGGATGCTGAGAGGCAACACAAGGGTTGTGAGCCAGCTTTTATGGCAATTGAGCACAAAAACCTGAAGCAATTGTGGCGTGAAGGCAGAGCAGCCAAACGCCGCTCTGGCTTGCAAGCCGCATTGGCCTTTCATGGGCTTGCCTTTGAAGGCCAACATCATCGTGGCATCGACGATGCACGCAACATAGCTCGCTTGCTGCCGTGGATCCCTTTGTAATACTTTGGGCTTCAACAAAAAGTGCAGATAGAGGCTCCGTTCTGATTAACAAGACATCGTACACTTTGGAATGGCCTGCATGTAAGGATATTTCCAGACATTAAATAACCGCGACTGTTTACCAATAACTCTAGAGCCCTCGATTATAACCCTCCAATCCAGATGATGAGCTTCAGGTATAAATTTCACTTTTTCAATCCAATGGATACTTAACTTCTAATACATTTCGCAGAACTGATATTTAATTTCTGATCAAATGCTCAAATTTTGAACGTGACTTCTAATAGATTTCGCAGAACTGATACCGAACTACTGATCAAACGCTCACATTTTGAACGTGACTTCTAATACATTTCGCAGGACTGATACCGAACTACTGATCAAACGCTGATGTTCCTTAAGTATTTCAGCCTACTCTGTTACTGAAATCTCTTCAATTTGAGCCTTTGCCTCTGCAATTAATTCTTGTGATGTTTTAATCATGTGATTTCCTTAGTCTAGCCTTGGTGTACAAGCTGCCAATTACTGTCGTGAACCTTTACCGCAACCTCAATGCCCTGCCGAACACTCTGGGTTACCACACAAAAGTTTTCAAACTGACTCAAAGCACGCTCCAGATGGGCCATAGAAGCTGCGTCAGTGCCAAGGTTAAGTTCAACGTCCAATTTATTAATACGCCAACGCCCCTCTTGACGCTCTAAATGACCTTCTACCTTAGCATTGATTTGACCCGGATCTTCCTTAAACTTGCGTACCGCAAACAACAAGCTTGCAGCCAAGCAATTTGCTACCGCTGCTGCCAGTAACCTGGATGGGTTTGGGCCTTCCCCTTCACCAAGTGGTGGCGGCTCGTCACTAAGCACTTGGCCAGCCTCACCAAAGTCGATTTCAAACTTAAAGCCTGATAATAAGCGCATTTGTACACTAAAACTGTTGGATTCGGACATGATTTTTCCTTTATCGCGTCTTGGGGTACTATGATTATAGCCAGTTTAATTCGTCATGCTCCGTTTCGACCGGCTGAGCCAACCAGAAACCGATGCTTTTACTGCTCGCTAACCTACAACTTATCAACACTTATCAGCTCGAGGAGTTGAGCTGAAATTCTGGAAATAACTTCATTAAGAATATATATTTAAAACAATTTTTAGATATACCTGAGGATTAAATGAACCTTGTCGACGCGTTAGTGCTCAACGGAATGGAAGGTGTCGGTGATGGTTCAATTACTAAGATACTCGAGTTTACATCGCTAAATAGAATAGGTTCTCTAGAGGAGTTAGCCGAGGTAGGAATTCATAAACTACCGTTAAAGAGGATTCCGCATTCTCTTGATGGATTGTTAAAGTCAGGTGAATTCGACGCCGAAAGACTCAGGATTAATGACGAACTTCAAACTTGGACTAAACATGGAGTCACTGTAATTCATCGTAACTCAGCTAAATACCCTAAACAATTGCTCGACCTTTTGGCGCCTCCACCATTTCTGTTTTGTAAAGGTAATACATCCCTTCTCGAAAACACCAGAGCGATAGCTGTCGTTGGTACTAGAAACAACTCACCTAAAGGCGCTGTTATAGCAGAAAAAACTGTCAAAGAATTTCATAATCGCAGTTTTGTTATTGTAAGTGGTCTGGCATTAGGGATTGATACTATTGCTCACAAAGCGGCTCTGGAGTGTGGAGCTCCAACCATAGCGGTTTTGGTTGATGTTCAAAAGATCTCCCCTGCAACTAATAGAGGTTTGGCTGAAGAAATACTTAGAAAAGATGGATTGCTGATCGCAGAAAACATGCCTGGCTCGCCTACGGTACCAGCATTCTTTGCTAAGCGTGACAGAATTCAGGCAGGTCTTGCGACCGCGGTTTTTGCGATTGAGACATCCAAAGACGGCGGTACAATGTTTGCTGTAAAAGCCGCTAGGGAAATGAGGCGTCCTGTATTCGTCCCAGACGCTATGGCTGCAAAATATAAAGATCTTTCACTAGACGTAATCCAAGGTACTCAGTACTTGGTAGAAATTGGTCAAGCAAGGCCTTACACGAATCTGCTGTATGACAGAATAACTGAAGAGTTGGAGCATATATCGCAGGGGCTAAGACCCGTTGACATTAGGGAAGCTCAAGTGGGTCTTGAATTATGATTAAAGTCATCATACTCGATCTTGATGAAACTCTTATTAATACTAAGGCACTCGCAGACCTGCGACAAGCTGGTCGGTGGCGAGATGTTAGAAATCATCTCAGCCGGTGCAGTGTTTATGGCGACGTCCTTGGTCTTTTAAATACAGCAAGATCATCAGGCATTAAAATAGCAATTTTTACCAACTCGCCCTCTAATTATGTAAACACTCTTCTAACACACTTTGATATCTCAGTGGATTATGTTGTTGCCTACCATGATGTTCACGCACACAAACCTGCAGCTGAAGGCGTGCATAAAATCATAAACTATTTTTCTATATCTACTAATGAGGTTCTTTATTTAGGTGATAGTCATCTTGATCGAGAATCTGCACAGAGTGCTGGTGTCGAGTTCTTTGCTGTCGAATGGGGATCTGTTACAGATATTGATTCTAGTCATCTCGGCGTAGCTAAACTCTCTGAGGTAATTGGTTCCAAAACAGTCTTGGTGCCCTCCGGTATTCCGCGCTCTAATTTATTAATTGATGGTAACAAATTCTTCTTGGGATACTACCTAGAAGGTATTAAACAAGAGGTCTGGTCATTCAAAGATGGGAGTTTAACGTCAATCAATCGTTGGACAAGTAAAGCTGAAGAACTTGCTTATTCGTTTCCAGATATCAATTTTATTGTTAGAGCGCTCGGGCACGCAGAATTAGTTGCAGAGGGATTATCTAAGCCACTCGATAAATTGGGATGTGTGTTAGCTGAAGCGCTACATGCTCAGTATCTACCGAAAATCCTCAAAAAGTCTAAAATATTACAGAAATCTACTGGAATATCAGCTTTAGAACGAGCTGAACAGGTTAAAGGTATATATTCTGCAAAAATACCTGATAACGCTTTACTCCTCGAACGGCCAAGGTTCCTAATCATCGATGATGTGCATACTTCAGGAGCAACAACAAGGGAAATACAACGAGCAATAACTGAAGCATGTCCAAATGCTCAAGTATTCATCTTCGCCCTGACCAAGACTCTCTATCGAACGGAAGCCAATAAGACAAGTCTTGAATTACAACACAACACTCAACTGTACTCTGATTTGTACAATCAACACGCGTCAAAACATGAAGAGAACAGCGATGGTATTACTTTGCATAAGATGATACCTCAAAAGCTCGTATCTAAAAAGATTACAGCAAATTATACAAATACCAACCATAATTTTGTTATTCATAATTTGCCTCTTTATTCCATAACATCTGAAGCAAACTCTGAGAAAATCTACAGTACGATACAAATTCTTAAAAACATTCTCCAAAGAGGCAGGCCAACGATTGCGACCAGACGATTACGAACCGCATTTGGTTTAAATTTGGTTGAGAACGGTTTAGATTTTGATGCCTTACCACTTATTTCGTCTAAACCTGTCCGTTGGCAACGTCTGATTAGAGGTGACCAGAAATCAGATAACTTCCCTGCTCGCTTCTTCCTTGAAGAATTAATTGAAAAGCATCTTGGCGATTACGCTTTTTTAAAACAGCTGACGGTTCCTGAAGTTCAGATCTTCGATATGACCCAGGTTTACGTTGACCAGTTTCAAAACCGACAAGTAGATTTATTCATTCCCCAAGTAGGGGTAATCATAGAAATAGACGGTTCACAACACCAGAGCTCAGCAGAGCTTGACCAACAACGGGATAGCTTTGCTAAGACCTTAGGGCTTCGAACATTTAGATTTACGACATCTGAGGTTACAACTGAAAACCAAGCGTTTTTAAGTAAAATGGAAGCACTGCGTAGCCATATCTTAAAGATAGATACTCTAGAACAAAGAGGTATTCTAAATCCTCCAAATGGTTTAACGCTGCGTAAGTATTCTGAAAAATATATATCTGAAAAAGCCATCAATCGAGATCCAAGGTTGAAACTGACTGCAGCATGTCGAATGCAGTTGGTGTTTTTGGAATTGGTTGAGAGAGGTTTAATACGGCTGGGCGAACCCAGCAGGTTAACACTAGTTAATCATGACCAAATAAATTTTGTATGGGATGCTCTTCAAGACTTAAATGAACTACTTGCAAATCTTCTTTGCCTTCAAGGGCTCCAGGCATGCCCAATTATTTTGGAAATAGAAGAGCTTAATGAGTTACCTGAAGACCGAGAAGGTTCAAGTATAGTTGTCGACTTCAGTGTTCTAGAACGGTTCGATGACCGACATCAAGTGAACCAGGACGTTATTTTTGTTCGAACTGATTACTTTGATTTTTTCCGTCACTTCCCAAGCGGAGATGCATCATCAATCGCAAATTGTGTTCTAGAGCATTATGACCATTTTAGATTGTCCTGTACTGAACAGATTGCATACGAGCTTGACCTGAGTCCAGCAAGTGCGCAACGCGAGTCACTTAGATATTTCCTAAAAAATATCTTTCTTCCTACCCTTAATGATGTTGATTTCAGAGAGGGACAAATCGGAATTATCGGTTCTGCACTCTCTAAAAACAGTACAATTGGTCTATTACCAACAGGATCAGGTAAATCTATTTGCTATCAACTATCTGCCCTTCTGCAACCTGCTGTGAGTTTTGTTGTATGTCCGATAAAGAGTCTAATGTATGACCAAAAGGCCGATCTCGATGCTATAGGTTTCAGCCGCAGTAATTTCATAACTAGCGATCTAAAACCAGGTGAAAAAGCGAAAGTCCAACGTGAGTTTGGATACGGTAAATATTTTTTTGTATTCATTTCCCCGGAGAGATTCCAGACCCATCAATTTAGAAAAGAGATGTTAGCTATAGGCTTGGATCTAGCGTTTGCTTACGCTGTTATTGATGAAGCGCACTGCCTATCTGAATGGGGACACGACTTTCGTACTTCTTACCTGAATTTGGCAAATACAATAAGGAAGTTTGCACCCAGAGCGAATTATATCGGCCTCACTGCAACTGCATCAGTCAACGTATTAAAAGACATACAAACTGAATTCAACATTCCTGATGAATTCATTCGAACTCCACTTAATTTTACGAGAGAGGAGCTATCCTTCCATGTTATCGATGATAGAGCTCGTAAGTATGACGCTGCCGTAGAATTAGTTTCACAGATGCAAGAAAAGTGGAAATTAGTTGATAGTGACGAAAGTAAAGCAGGCATTATATTCACTTCAACAGTGAATGGTGATAAAGGATGTTACAGTTTAGCTGCTCGATTGTCCTCTGATTTAAATATGGATGTGCGGTATTTCTCTGGCTCTCCCCCAAAAATGGGGAGTCTCCAAAATGCAGAATTTGACCAATACAAACGACAGGTACAAGATGACTTTAAAGCAAATCGGTATCACTTGCTAACAGCAACGAAAGCATTTGGTATGGGAGTGAACAAAGGTAATGTAGCTTTCACTATTCACTTCGGGATCCCCGGTTCAATGGAAGCACTTTATCAAGAAGCCGGTCGAGCGGGTCGAGATAAGCGCTTATTCAAAGAAAAACCTGCAGACTGCTTTGTTTTATTAACACAGGAGCCCAACAATCAACTTTTAGAGAAAATCTGGGATCAAAATACAAGTATTACTGACCTTAAAACCCATATTAAATCGCTTAGTCGAGAAAGTGATCTGAATACGAATATGTTTTTGATGACCGCTAATCTCGACACAATAAACAACGAATTCAAACTACTTTCAAAAATCTATAGTTTTCTACAGCAGAACAGTGAGCATGAAGTAGTAACCCTTAATGCTCGCGAGTTTGGGGTAGACAAGTCGAACTTTGAGAAAGCTATATATCGACTCTCTCAGCTTGGGATTGTCTCAGATTGGGTTATCGAGGACTTTTTCAATGGGATACTTCAGGTAGAATTTAGCTGTCTCGACAACACTGCACTTGAGTGCAATATTGAAAATACGATTCGAAAATATGACCCTGGTTTTAAGTTGGATAATATTTTTTCCAGTGAAAATAAATACTACATGCTCATATGTGAAAAATTCTTAAATGGGGCAATCGACAAGGCCCAATTCATATTCTTGGTGCTTCTACTCTGGTCATATGATCATTTCGTATACAACAGACGTCAATCCCAGAAGAACGTTTATGAGCAATGCGTTGAAGTTGCGGGTAAAGATGCCTCTGCTGAGGCTGCATTCAAAGCAAAACTTGAGGGTTACTTCCGTCATGACAAATCTACCCAAAGATTACTACAACTTGCGGAAAACGTAACCGACACGAGTCTCTGGTTATCGATTTTCCGGAAAAAATCTGAAGTCGACGAAGAATTTGAATTAATATCAACTGCGGATTTAACGACTTTAGGCGCCCAAATCTCCCGATTTCTGGAATCATATAAGAATAATCCCTGTTTAGACTACTTAAGTGGTGTTTTCCGACTAACCTTAGATCAATTTGATGATACGGATGGAGAAATTCGAATGTCTTCAGCCTTCGATAAACTGATACCATCTAATCAGGAAGGTGCTTTGGCCTTAGTAAAAGAAACCCTGCTGCTCAAGGACTATTTTTCGGAAGGGTCGAGAGCAAAATTCGCTAGGCTAGTGCATAAAAAATTTAATGACTTCACACTGCTTGAAGAGGTTAATGCACATTTTAAAGATTCTTTCTCTTATTACACGTTACTTTCTCCTCTCGCGAAACGCCTTGAGAGGCTCACGGCCAAATATAAAGGAGTAGACTGGTGAGCGAAATACAAAAACTTAATAATATAATTGCTTCATTGGAAGAGCAGTCTTCAAAAGTGACGGAATTTAGCGGAGTATTGAGCGCTGTTAATGCTTCTAAAACTGAAATTTTATCAGCAAAAACGGCGTTCGGAGAGCTATTAGAAGCACACAAGAAACTGGTTACAGAGACCATCAAATATCATAAAGAGTATCAAGATAAGTTAGCAGTATTGGAATCAAAGCTATCAAAAATTGAGAGTGATTTTGTTACTTCAGCACAGCTCGAGGCTGCAAAAGATCAAGTATTACTTAGAATTTATGAAATGCGACTCCTAACGACTGAACAATTTAAACAGCGTACAATTGAAAGTGAAACTCTGATTTCCTCTCAGATTGTTCAAGCTAATTCAACTATTGAACGAGCTATTTCAGCACAAGGACAATCAATTCGTTTATTGAGAACATATTTAGTAATTGGAATGTTAATGATCGCCTTTGGAA
>SSFI01000089.1 GCA_008015325.1 Rheinheimera sp. | reverse complement strand
GGCTGAACAACAGCGCACCACAAAACGGAACTGAGCATGAGTTCAAAAAAAATCTCCTTAGCCGACTGGCAGCAGCAATTAGGCGGCCAGACCACAGCAAAACCTGCCACACCCACCGGCGACAGTCTGGTGTACAGCACCGACAGCGGCCGCATTGACACCCCAAAAGCCGAAAAAGCCACAGGCCAGGCCTTTGCTGACGGCTTTTTACGCTTAAAACGCGAGACCAAAGGCCGCAACGGCAAAGGCGTGATCACCATCGCCGGCATCGCTGAATCAGAAGAAAAACTCAGTGAAATAGCGGCTTTGCTGAAAAAGAAATGCGGCTGCGGTGGCGCCGTCAAAGATGGCATTATCGAAATTCAGGGCGACAAACGCGAAGTCATCCAACAAGAACTGACCAGACTCGGCTACAAACACAAGTGGTCGGGGGGGTGATTCCGGGGATCTCATGCAGCCAACAATTTGGCTGCTTGCCCGGCGAACGCCCGAGCCTCCGGTGAGGGCGGGGAGGAGCTCCGCGACGAGCCGGAAGAAGTCGGGCTTTCGGGATGCCAACAGTTTGGCTGCATGCCCGGCGAACGCCCGAGCCTCCGGTGAGGGCCGACAACGCCTCTAGTGTTGTCCAGTAGAAGCCAGTATTTCTGCATGCCAACAAAAAAGCGGCCGAAGCCGCTTTTTCACATCCAAAACCTTCAACCCTATCAGCGGCTATAACGCTGCTGATATTTCTGGTGCAGATCTTTTTGTTTGTTGTTTAAATCAACAGCACGGCCGTCAATCCACATCGAACTGATTTTGCTGCTGCGGTAATCCAGAATGTCGCCTTCAGACACCACCACAGTAGCGGCTTTGCCCACTTCCAAAGAACCCAGCTGGTCATCAACACCTGCGATTTTAGCGGCATTTAACGTGACAGCGGCCAGTGCCTGCTCTTTATCCAGACCAAAAGCGACCGCCTGACCGGCACCAAAGGCCAGATTGCGGCTGTCCCAGTAACTGCCAATGGCCAGCGCAAAGGTCACGCCGGCTTTGGCCAGTTTGGCTGGCGTGGCATAAGCGGTATCGACCGCTTCGTCATCACGCTCCGGAATACCAAAAGGCGAGCCGAAGATCACCGGCACTTTACGCGCCGCCAGTTCATCTGCCACACGCCAGCTGTCACGGCCACCGACAATGGTCAGTTTCAGCTGATATTTGTCTGCCAATGCAATGGCCTGGCGAATTTGCCGGGCATCTTCGGCATGGGCAAATACCGCACGCTCGCCGCTGAATACCGGGATCATGGCTTCCCAGCGTGAATCCAGCGCTTTAATGGCGCCAGCTTTTTTCGCATCGACATAAGCTTTGGCCTGAGCCATGGTGTCATACAGCTTTTGTAAAGCTTCGGCGTTTTGTTTCGCCACGTCTTCCGGTTTTTTCGGATTCCACGGCGAGCTCAGCACACTGGCGTTGGGCCAGTTAATATGCAGCGCAACACCGGATTTGACCGTCGCGTCCTGCCAGTTCCAAGCATCGAGCTGCATCAGGCTGCTTTGGCCCATCAGCAGGCTGCCAGCCGGGAATACCAGGCTGTAACTGATGCCGTTGGAGCGTACCGTCGGAATCACATCGGACTGCGCGTCATAAGCCACTTGTGCCCGCACATCCGGGTTGGTATCTGTCACTTCGCGGGTATCGTCGGTGGCGCGTACTGCTTCAATCTCGACCAGACCAAGCTGGTTGGCGAGCGCGATTAAACCCGGGTAGACATGCTTGCCCTGCAATTCAACCACAGTGCCGCCGGCGGGCGCTGACAAGTCTTTACCAATCGCAGCAATTTTGCCGTCGACCATCAGCAAGTCCGTATTTTCCAGTACGCCATTGCTGACGGTATGTAAGGTCGCATCGTTCAGTAATACTGCGCCTTGCTGCGCTGCTGCCGGTACCAGCGAGGTCGCCAGTGCCGGGGCGGCAAAAGCTGCGATGCAAAGCAGCGACAGGCTATTCAATTTAAAATTCATCTGAAGCTCCTTTGCTTAATGTTGCTGATTGTGCTGATGAGCGTGTTGTTGGGCGCCTGCAACACGGCCAAAGGCCAGGTCGAGGTAGTCGCCGTTGTCTTCACAATGCCAGATTGGTTCTGGTTTTTTCATTTCGCCGCCACTGCCCGCTTTGGCGCTGTCCGGTGCTTTTAACACTTTCTGCACGAGCTGTTGCTTCTCACGTTCGATACTGGCATTGAGCGTCATATCAATATTGCGGTCATAGTATTTGGTGCCGTCAATCCAGGTTTGCATGGCTCTGGCGTAGACAGATAACGGATGTTCAGACCACAGCACAAAGTCTGCTTGCTTCCCTTCGGCAATAGAACCCACTTTATGGTCCACTTTGAGCTGGATAGCCGGGTTGATGGTGACCATTTTCAGCGCTTCTTCTTCGGACATGCCGCAGTATTTCACCGATTTAGCAGCTTCCTGATTCAAACGGCGCTGTAAGTCCGGGCTGTCGGAGTTGACCGACACCACCACACCTTGGTCCGCCATCAGACAGGTATTCGTCGGGATGGCGTCTTTCACTTCCATCTTGTACGCCCACCAGTCAGCAAAAGTTGAGGCGCTGGCGCCGTGCTCTTTCATTTCTTTGGCGGTTTTGTAACCTTCGAGAATGTGCGTAAAGGTGGTGACCTTAAAGCCGGTTTCATCCGCCAGCTTAATCAGCATCAGAATTTCTGACGCGACATAAGAGTGGGTGTGGACAAAACGTTTGTTATCGAGAATTTCCACCAGTGTTTGTAGGCGGTAATCGACGCGCGGCGGCACAGTACGTTTTTGCTCAGACGAAGATAAATCATCATACGCAGCCCAGGCAGCTTTGTATTCTTTGGCGGCCTGGAACGCATCGCGGACTGTGGTTTCCACACCAACCCGGCTTTGCGGATAGCGGCTGGTGTAATTATCACCCCAGTTCGATTGCTTGACGTTTTCACCAAGCGCAAACTTGATGCTCGGCGGCGCAGCTTTAAACTTCAGCGCTTCCGGCGACACGCCCCAGCGCAGCTGGATCACCTGCGCTTTACCGCCGATCGGGTTGGCACTGCCGTGCAGCAGTTGTGCTGTGGTGGTACCACCGGCTAAACCGCGGTAAATATTGATGTCATCCGGATTTAATACATCACCGATATGCACTTCAGAAGTGACCGCATCGGAGCCTTCGTTGACGCCTGATTCGATGGCGATATGCGAGTGTTCGTCGATGATACCGGCAGTCAGATGCATGCCAGTGGCGTCGATTTCCACAAAACCAGACGGCGTTTTTAAGTTTTTGCCAATTTGCGTAAACACACCATCGCGCACAATCACGTCAGTGTTTTCCAGCTTGCCGGCTTTATCCGAAGTCCAGACCGTCGCATTTTTGATATGCACATTCTGACGCTGCGGTGCGCTGCTAAGGCCATACGCCTGATTCGGCAGGCTCAGCGTTGACAACAAAGTGCTGTCTTCAGCTTTTTTCTCATCCGCTTTGGCGACCGCTGCCTGACGGCTTAATGTCAGCGCCTGCTGACTGCCATCCGGCAGCTGTAAGGTGCCCTGCAGCAAATTGCCAGCCATCGAACCGCTGAACAGCGCCACGCCGTCACCGGCATCAACGTCTTTAAGGCTGAAGCCAAACTGCACCTGTTGTTTGTCGACACTGAGGTTTTCCAGTTTGGCTTCTTTGTCACTGCCTTTTTCGGCAGAGAGCACTTTGCCTTCAACTTTTCCTAACGCACCGGTTAAACTCAGTTTCAGTGCTTTACCAGCGACATTCAGCGTATAATCTCCGGCCACATCGGCGTTTTGCAGCGGTTTAAACTGGGTTTCGACACCGCGGTTCCAGGTCGCAACAATTTCACCGTCTTTAAATAAATCGCCCTTACTGACCACTAAATCCGCCTGATAGCCGCTGGCAATACGACCCAGCTGGCCTGGCATACCAATCAGTTCTGCCGGCACAGTGGTTAGAGCCGCCAGCGCTTTTTCAGTGCTGAGGCCATATTTAATCGCAGTACGGACGTTGGGCCAGAACTTGGCTTTATCATCCAGTTTGTGCGTGGTCAGAGCAAAATTCACCCCGGCTTTTTCAAGCGCGCCGGCGTTAGTTGGTGCCCGTTCCCAGTGGCGTAAATCCGCCAGACTGACATCGAGCTGGTCATCAAGCTTACCGACACTTGGCGCCGCCGGATAAGCCAGCGGCACAATCAGGTTGCGGCCGGTCTTTTTCACATCCGCCGCCCGCACGTACTCATAACCGGAAGCTACCAGCGCGACTTTCGGCAGGTTGAATTCTTTTAACAGACTATCGGCACGCAACAGATTGCGTTCGTTATTGACTTCAAATACCAGACCGATCTGATGTAACTGACCAAGGGCTGCCAAAGCCGAGTTAAAAGGTACAGGCTCACGAAATAAACGCCAGTCTGCTTTGCCGTAAGCCTGCTGATACCACTGCGCATCCGCCAATGTCTGGCGTACCAGCGCAATACTGCCCATCAGAGATGACGGATAACTTTGTTTGGAGCTGCCCGGGTCAAACGATAAAAAATGCTGACCGTCGGCTTTTAAAATCAGCTCGCCCGGTAAACCTTTGCCCGTTGAAGCGACCACCGCCTGACCGCGGAAAATACCGTCCTGACGGGCCGACTGTACTGTGGTAAAACCTTGTTGCTGATAGGCTTTCGCTTCATCAGCATTTGGCATAAAACTGTCAGCCCAGCGCTGTTCGGCATGGATAGCCGCGTTGACCGCATTACCGCCTTTGCGCGGATTCTGATACATCGGGCCATCACCACGACCACCGTGGGAAGTCGCTGCCGCTTTTTCCACACCATATTGGCCATACAAATCAATAAAACCCGGATACAGGTGATAACCGGCAACATCAATCTGGCGAAAACCCGCCGGGATTTTTAAATTGGTGCCGACCGCGGTGATTTTGCCGCTTTGCACCAGCACAGTGGCATTACTCAGCATTTTGCCGGGTTCGGTATGCACAACCGCACCGGTGAAGGCCAACAGCTGGGCACTATTGTCGCGGATGCCCTGCAGCGGCTGCGTCGGATCTGCCCATGCTGGCGCAACAGCACAGACAACCGCTGCACTGAGCAGCGATAAACGAAGTGGCTTCATTCTGATGTTCCTGAATTAAGTTATTGTTTTTTGAGTAAGCTTTTGCGTGTTCACACTGAAGTTTAAGCGGGACAATTCCTGCTCGGCCAATGGCATGCTGAAGTAATAACCCTGTACCAGATAACAACTGTTGTTCAGCAGGAATTCGACTTGCTCTGCGGTTTCAACCCCTTCGGCAACGACCCGCAGGTCCATTTTCTGCGCCATCGCGATAATGGCGGCGGTAATGTCCATATCGTTTTTGTCGTCCGGAATATCTTTGACAAAAGAGCGGTCGATTTTCAGTTCATCAACAGGGAAACGCTTCAGATAACTCAGCGAAGAATAGCCTGTACCAAAGTCATCAATTGATAAAGCCAATCCGAGCCGCTTTAACTCATTGAGCTGGGTAATGGCCGCATCAGTGTCGCCCATTAACATACTTTCGGTGATTTCGAGAATGAGATACTCCGGCAAAGCGCCGGTACGTTTGAGGATGCGCTCTACCAGGCCAGGTAAATCCTGATCGATGAATTGGCGGGCTGACAGGTTGACAGACACCGTGACCATCAGGCCACGGGCGTGCTGACGCGCCAGAAAACGGCAGGCTTCCCATAAAATCCACTCACCGATTTGCACTATTAAACCGGTGGATTCGGCCACCGGAATAAACTTCAGTGGCGGCACCATGGTATTGTCCGGCCGCAGCCAGCGCAGCAAGGTTTCGTAGCCTTTAACTTCATTAGTACGGATATCGATTTTTGGCTGATAATACAGCAGGAACTGTTGCTCGCGGATGGCTTCCCGCAGCTGGTTTTCAATGTGCAGCCGGTCATTGGCTGCCTCATTGAGTTCCTGACTAAAGAAGTGATAAGTATTTTTGCCGCGCGCTTTGGCTTCATACATGGCAAGGTCGGCGTGTTTGAGCAGCATTTCCTCTTCGTCGGCGTCTTGCGGCGCTATGGTGATACCGATACTGGCGCTGATCGCCACATCATGGCCCGCCAGCCGCACCGGTTGAGCAAAAGCCTGCTGCAGATTTTCCGCAATAGTTGCTGCTGCTTTACGATCGGAAATGCCGCTTAAAATCACCGCGAATTCATCGCCGCCCAAACGGGCAATTGTGTCTTCTTCGCGCAGCCGGCTAATCAGCCGTCGTGCCACTTCTTTGAGCAGTTCATCGCCGGCGTCATGGCCGAGGGTGTCGTTAATGCGCTTGAATTCGTCTAAGTCAAAATACAACAACGCAAAGTGGTAATAACCGCGCGCCGCCATCGCGATGGCTTTTCTGAGCTGGTCACGGAAATAACTGCGGTTGGCAAGGCCAGTCAGCACGTCGTAATAAGCCAGTTGCTCCATTTTGCGCTGACTTTCTTTAATAAAAGAAATGTCCTGCATGGCGCAGACATAGTTACTGACATCACCTTTATCATCGCGAATAGGCGCTATCGCGAGGCTGGCCCAGAATTGTTTGTTACCCTGTTGCAGCAGCATATCGCCACGCCAGTGATGACGCTCCTGCAGACTTTGCAAAATATCTTCGCCTACAAAGCGCATTTCGTGGGCAAACAACAACGACAACGGTTTACCGAGTACCGTTTCCGGCTCAGCGGCAATCATTTCCAGCAGGAACGGGTTGACGTACTCGACCACCAGCGCACTGTCGGTCAGCACGATGCCCGAGCTGGAAAAGGCCACAGCTTTACTCAGTTTGCGTGTCGCCCGCTCTGCCTCTTCTTTTTCCTGAATGCGGGTATTGAGACCACCAATGAGCTGCGTAATTTCATCGGACATCCGGGCAAAGGCCCGGTTTAACAAACCGATCTCATCAAAACGATCGTCCAGTTCAATTTTCACACCGTCGTTGTGCGATAACCGCTGCACCGCATTGGCCAGATTGGTCAGCCGTTTCAGCACAAATTTGTAGATAAAAAACTGCAGTGCCAGCGCTACAATCAGCGCCACCAGCAAAAACAACAACACCACTTTATTGCGATAGTCCTGCAGCCCTTTCACCACGTCAGCTTTGGCGTGATACAGCATCACATGCCAGTCCAGCCGGTCGATGCGCGCGGTCGACGCGACATAATTTTCTAAGTCGCGGCTCAGTTGGCCCTGTACCGATGGTCTGGCCAATACATTCTGCATAAACTTTTGTAATTCAGTCTGTTGCGGCTTTACGCCAACAGCCAACTGATTCATCGCCGGTTTGGCTATCTGCCGTTGCAGGCTGTTTTGCGCGTCCAGTAATAAATTACCTTTGCCGTCAAATAACATGGCCTGCCGGCCGGGCTCCCACTGCGAAATCTGCCCCAAATCGGCAAAAATGTCGTCAAGCACCAAGTCGGTACCGGTGATGCCAATAAACTCATCATTGACGTACACCGGGATCACTAGGCTGGTCATCCACTTTTGCCAGATTGAGTCGTAATACAGCGGTGTCCAGCGCGGTAACCGGGCCGGATTTTGCTCGGGCGTCGCTATCGAAAAAAAGATATCTTTGCGAAAATCATGATCGGCAGGAATTTCCAGCGCCCAATCGGCCGGCGCTATGCGGATAAAACCATCTTTGGAAATAAAATAGAAATTAAAGAAGTCTTCCAGCAATACGGGCGCCAGTTGCTGCCACAACTGCTGAGTCTGGCCAAAATAGCCGTGCGGCTGACGCTGGAAATTTTGTTGCTGCTGAAAAGCTGCGGACAAATCATCTTTACTACGCAAGCTGCCATCAGCATAACTTTCAGCCTGATGTCCATTGACTGCTGGGTGTTGTTGCAGATAACGGCTGACCACCTGATTAGCGCTGATAGCCTTTTTTTCTTTCTGCCAGAATTCATTATCCAGCTGCCTGGCATAGCGCGAGGTGGTTTGTTCGAGCTCAGCGTGTTCCTGGTCGATCAATACGTCTTGCTGTAACGCCAGCATGGCAAAAGCAATCACAGTACTGGCCAGCACTGTTAACAGAAATACCAGTGCTGAAAATTTGATGCTGAGAGAGTTGAGCCCAGTCGTTTTGTAGATAGATTCCTTCACGGGTTACGCCTGCTCGTTGAAAGTCCTATCACTGGACGTTGCGGTAGCCTGATGGTAAAACACTATGAGATCAATGTACTCAAGTGCTCAAAACTTATAGCATTATTGCATGCTAAATCGCTAAATGAGAATCAACCGATGAAAAAACTAATGACAATTTTAGTGGCAGCAGCCACCCTTTCTGCTGCAGCTCAGGCCGCCACAGCCTTTACCGATGCCAAAGACGCGGTAGATTACCGCCAGTCGGCCTTTACCATGATCCGGCACAACACCGGTGATATTGGCGAAATGTTGCAAGGTAAAGTGCCGTTTGACGCCAAACGTGTGCAACAACGTGCCGATGCACTGGCCGCTTTAGCTCCATTGCCGTGGCCTGCGTTCACTACTCCCGGCACTGAGACGGGTGGCGGTGATGCAAAAGCGGAAATTTGGGCAGATTTTAAAGATTTCACCGCCAAAGCAGACAAATTCCAGCTGGACGCCAAAGCGCTGCAAACTGCGGCTCAAAGCGGCGATCAGGCGAAAATCAAAGCTGCTTTTGCCACATTCCGCGGCAACTGCAAAGCCTGTCACGATAAATATAAAGCCGACTAATTCCTATCAACGGAAACTGCGAAGCAGCAAAAACAAAACGGCGCTTCGGCGCCGTTTTGTTTTGCTATCAAAGCACACCAATGGTCTGCAAATCGGTCAGAATCTGTGGCCAGAGCGCACTGCCCTGCGAGCCTAATAAGCCACAAAACAAGATCAACACCAACACTATATATTTCAGACTACTTAGCAGGCGCGGGGCTCTGCTGCCTGCCGGCAGTGCTTTGCGGCCATGCCACATCGCACTAATCACCTTATCGCCACGCCATTGATGCAGCACTGCCGCCAACACGTGCAGCGCGACCAACGCCAGTAACAGATTAAAACCCAGCTCATGCCAGCTGCCGGCCAGACTACTGAGCCAGTCCGGCACCAGACTATACAGCGGCCCTTCAGTCATCACTTCGTCGGTGGTCATCAGGCCTGAAACAAACTGCAACGCAACTAACAGCATTAATGCCAGAATCATCAGTGCGGACAACGGGTTATGCCCTGCCGCCGGCGTTTTAGTCGCCAGATAATGCTGTAATTGTCTGAAGCCGGGCACAAAATGACGAAAACGCGCCGTGTCACTGCCGATCAGGCCCCAAATCAGCCGCGCACCTAATAAAGACGCCAGCGTGTACGCCAACAACTGATGAATACCATACCATTCTTGTTCCGCGCTGTACCAAAGAGCGCCAAGCAGCAATACCTGCAGCCAATGAAACAGCCGGACTGCCAGGTCAAAAACCGGCGTGAGGACAGATTGAATTTGTTGCATATAACACCTGATCTTCTGTGATAATCTAAGTTTTTCAAGTCAAAATGAGCGCATCTGCATGAAAATTATAAAAAATATGTTAGCAGTATTCGTGCTGTTGCTGGCACTTGGCGCAGCAGCCGGCTATTGGATGGTGCATCAAAGCCTACCTCTGTATCAAGGTCAACTGACCGCAGCAGTCGGGCAACAGGTCGTATCCAGCCGGGATGCTCAGGGTTATCTGAGTATCCGGGCACAAAACCGCGGGGACGCCGCTTTTGCACTGGGGTTTGCCCATGCCCAGGAGCGTTTTTTTCAGATGGATTTACTGCGACGCAACTCGGCCGGAGAACTGGCAGAGTTATTTGGCGCGGCCGCGCTTGATTTTGATAAAAAACAACGCATGCACCGTTTCCGTGACCGGGCGGACGCCATATTACGAGAATTACCCAAACAGCAACGCGATATGCTGGAACGGTACGCCGCCGGGGCCAACGCCGGCTTACAGCAGTTAGGTTTGCCGCCGTTTGAATATCTGTTGCTGACCCAACAACCCCGCCCCTGGCAAGCCGCAGATTCATTACTGGTCAGTTACAGCATGTTTCTGGATCTACAAGGCTCATTGGGCAAGGACGAGCTGGCGCAAGGGGCACTCAAAGCTGCAATCCCGCTGGAATGGTATCAGTTTTTGACTCAACACAGCAGTGACTGGCAGGCCGCCATCGACGGCTCCGAAGCCAAAGCACTGCCACTGCCGGCAAGCCCGCTGCCAGTGTTCCTGAAAGCTAATCCGGCGCAGGCTTGCCGCGATTGCAGCCTGACTGACAGCCGTGATATCGGCTCCAACAACTTTGCCGTTGCTGCCAACGTCACTAAAGATGGCCGCGCCATTCTGGCCGACGACATGCATCTGGCGATCCGGGTACCTGGCATCTGGTACAAAGCGCAGCTGAGCTGGACGGAAGGCGACAAGCAACACAGAATCGCCGGCGTCACATTACCAGGCACGCCAGCAATAGTCGCCGGCAGCAACGGTCATATCGCCTGGGGCTTTACCAACAGCACCGCCGACTGGCACGACGTTATCGCGCTGAAATTAGATGAAAGCGGACAAAAATATCAGACACCGGCCGGCCTGCAGGAATTCAGTTACAACAACGAAGTAATTAAAGTCAAAGGCGAAGCCGACGTGGTGGTCTTGGTCAAAGAAACACAATGGGGCCCGGTGCTGCCGGCACCTTTTGATAAATTTGCGCTGCGCTGGGTTGGCTATGACCGCGAAAGTCTGAACCTGAATTTGCTGGCGCTGGAAACGGCGCAAAGCAGCAGCGAAGCGCTGGCACTTGCGCCCAGTATCGGCGTGCCGGCGCAAAATCTGTTGGTCGCTGACAGCAAAGGTCAAATCGGCTGGACCATCATCGGCGCCATCCCTGCCCGCCAGCTGCAAGACTGGGATACGCCGCAGGACTGGAGCGACGGCAAAAACTACTGGTCGGGTTATTTATCCGCCAAAGACTATCCGCAAATTTATGCGCCAAAAGATGGCAGGCTTTGGACCGCCAATGCCCGTTCGGTCGGCGGTGACGCCTTAGCGCTGCTTGGCAATGGCGGCTATGACTTAGGCGCCCGCGGCAAACAAATCCGCGACCGGCTGTTTGCCTTACCGCAGCACGACGAAAAGTCGCTGCATGATATTCAGCTCGACCACGAAGCCTTATTCCTCAAGCGCTGGCAACAGCTGCTATTGCAAGTGCTGACGCCGGAATTTGTCGCAGCGCAGCAACTGGAACAATACCGCCAGTGGATTGAAACCGATAGCAAAGCCGCCAGCCGTGACGCCATCGGCTATAGCCTGCTGCGCGCCTTTCGCGATAAAACACTGGAGCTGATGTTTGCGCCACTGGCCGCGCAGCTCGAAACCCAGCAGCTGCGTTTACGCGATTTAAAAATGGTGCCGGAAACGCCGGCCTGGGCGCTGCTGCAAGCCCGGCGCGACGATACCCTGCCCGGCAATTTCCAGAGCTGGGATGCGCTGCTGCAACAAGCAGTACTGGATTCAGTCGCACAGCTCAAAACGCAAACCGAAGGTGATTTAAGCAAAGCCAGCTGGGGCATGCTCAATAGCGCTGAAATTCAGCATCCGCTGACTAAAGCGCTGCCGTTTCTCGGGCGCTGGCTGGATATGCCGGCCGATACGCTGGCCGGCGACCGCCATATGCCAAGGGTGCAGCTGAAAGTGCATGGCCAGAGTGAACGTATGGTGGTATCCCCAGGCCATGAAGCCGACGGTATTCTGGTGGTCCCAACCGGTCAGTCTGGGCATCCGTTGTCGGAGTTTTATGCCGCCGACCATGCGTACTGGCTCAGTGAAAAACCGCTTGGCTTTTTGCCGCAAGCGGAAAAATATTCACTGCAATTGCTGCCACAGCGTTGACTTTAGCCATCCAGACGGAATAAGGTAACGGCTATGCAAAAAATTATGACCACCCGCTTCTTTTTTAGCTTTACCACCCAAACCGGGAGGTAACTGGCTGCGCGTGTGTCAAACCAGTTTAAAAGCCTCCCAATCCGGGAGGTTTTTTCGTTTCAGGGGACAGGAAAAATGCCAATCGAACTTGATCAAATTCGTCACGACATCAGTGACACCGACCAGCAGCTGCTGGGTTTATTAGCCAAACGCCGTGCGCTGGCATTGGCCGTCGCCGAAGCCAAGCTGGCACAAAACAAACCGATCCGCGACCAAAAGCGCGAAGAAGAGCTGTTGCTGTCGCTGATTGGCAAAGGCAAAGACTTAGGCCTCGACGCGCAGTACGTCACCCGGCTTTATCATGTGATCATCGAAGATTCCGTACTGCAGCAACAAGCCAAAGTACAAGGGCAGCTCAATGGCGACAACGGTCCGGTCTGCCGTGTCGCATACCTCGGCCGGCAAGGTTCTTACAGCTATTGGGCGACGCAAAAATACTTTACCCGTCGCGCCGAAAAGCTGATTGAAATCGGCTGCGACAGCTTCAACGAAATCGTCCAGGCGGTCGAAACCGGTCATGCCGATTATGCGGTGTTACCGATTGAAAACACCTCCAGCGGCAGTATCAACGAAGTGTTTGATTTGCTGCAGCACACGCGGTTATCGATTGTGGGTGAACTGACCCATCCAATCAAACATTGCCTGCTCGGTTTACCCGGCACTGATCTGAGTAAAATCAAACAGATTTGTGCCCACCCGCAAGTCATCGCGCAGTGCAGCCAATATCTGCAGACACTCAGCAGCGTCAAAATCGAATATTGCGACGCCTCGAGCGATGCCTTTAACCGGGTGCGCCAGGCACAGGATTTATCGGTGGTCGCCATCGGCGGTGAAGAAGGCGGCAAACTTTATGGCCTTGAAGTATTAGGCCGTGAACTCGCCAACCAAAAAGACAATGTCAGCCGTTTTATTGTGGTGGCGCGTAAACCTATCAACGTAGCCAAAGCCATACCGGCCAAAACCACTTTTATTATGTATACCGGCCAGCAACCGGGTGCATTGGTTGACGCTTTAACTGTACTGAAACAACATGGTATCAGCATGGGTAAACTGGAATCCCGGCCAATCCCCGGCAATCCGTGGGAAGAGATGTTTTATGTCGACGTCTTTGCCAACCTCGATGATTACGCGATGAAACGGGCGCTGGACGAACTGAACCGCATCACCCGCTTTGTCAAAGTGCTGGGCTGTTATCCCAGTGAAGATGTGGCACCGACAGTGGTGACAACGGTCTGATCACTGTCAGCGACCGGCGCTTCGCCGGTCGCGTGGTTTTTCTGCATGCTGTTACAATACGATTTGCTGTGCCATCTCAGCAATTTCAGTTTTGATACCGGCACTTCGCAGTTTCTCTGCTAATGCTTCCTGCGCCTGTGGTTCGCCATGCACCAGATAAAACTGCGGCTGGCCGCCAATATGTTTGGCCCAGGCCAACAACTGGCTTTGACCGGCATGGGCGGAAAATCCGCCAATGGTATGAATAGCTGCCCGCACCACTAATGGCTGACCAAGGATTTTCACCCGGGTTTCACCATCAACCAGCCGACGCCCCAAAGTACCTTTGGCCTGAAAACCAACAAAAATCAGATGATTGACGTTTTTCCACAGATTGTGTTTAAAGTGGTGCAGAATGCGGCCACCGTTACACATACCGCTGCCGGCAATAATAATCGCGCCCTGATTGATGCGGTTCAGTGCCATCGATTCTTCGACATCTTTAGTCAGATGCAAAATCGGCAAAAACGACTTCAGATCTTTGGCGCCATAACGGGCAAATACCTGCGTATCTTTTTGATCAAACTCTTTGATCAGCTTGTCGTAAATCTGTGTGATCTCAATCGCCATCGGGCTGTCCAGCACCACCATGCGTTGCTTCAGCCGGCCCTGATGGTACAACAAGCCTAAGTAATACAAAATTTCCTGCGAACGACCCAGCGCAAATGCCGGGATAAACACATTGCCACCAGCTTTGTGCGCGGCATCCAGGGCGCTGGCAAACTCTTCTAAAGTATTCTCCAGACACTGATGGTCGCGGTCACCGTAGGTACTTTCCATCAGCACCACATCAGCACTGTTTATCAGTGCCGGGTCGTGCATTAACACTGTGGCCGGGTTGCCCAAATCGCCGGAAAATACCAGGTGGCGCATGGCTTTATGGCCTTTGATCCAAAGTTCAACAATAGCAGACCCCAGAATATGGCCGGCATCATGGAGGCGCAACGTCAGGCCTTCCAGCACATCGGTATCCTGCTGATAAGGCAAAGGCTCCAGACTATCAGTGACCGCCATCACGTCTTTGAGGCTCATAATAGGGTCTTGCTCCGGCTTGCCGAGCCGCGCCCGTTGCCGGTTCTGCCATTCCAAATCTTTGATATACAGCGAAAACGCATCTTTTAATAAAATAGGTAACAGACTGGCGGTACCTTCAGAGCAAAAGATCCGGCCACGAAAGCCACGCGCCACCAGTAACGTGAGTAAACCGCTGTGATCGATATGCGCATGCGACAAAATCACCGCATCAATATCTTTGGGTCTGAACTGAAAGCGGAACTTATGCAAGTCTGTCACCTGATCGCCGCCTTGCTGCATCCCGCAATCCAGCAACACATTCTGACCGTTCCACTGCAATAAATAACAGGACCCGGTGACCTGACGGGCCGCGCCTAAAAATGTTAAACGTGCATCTAATGGCATGACAGCTTCCTTCTGAGTTGAAGCTGTTAACATACACTAAAATCAGCCACAACATGGTAGGCTAGATCAAACAGATTGATGATGACGCTGCAGACCCTGCACCGTCAAAATAGATGCAGGCCCTTGATATGACCGCAAAAAACCCATTAGAAGCCCGTCACTTCAGTTCGGCGCGTGAAGCTTTAGAGCAGGCGCTGGAGCTGCAGGACCATCCGTCGTACCGCCTTGCTTTTGCCGATACCGAATTTCTGATGCAAGACGAAATGCGCTCAGCCCGTCTGCAGCTGGAGTACCTGAAGCCGCAATTAATTCTGGAACAACATCAGGTTAAAGCGACTGTGGTGGTATTTGGCAGTGCGCGTTTTTTATCGCCGGAGCAAGCGTCGCTGCAGTTGGCGCAAGCGCAGCAACAGCTGGCATTGGCCCCGGACGAATCACAGCATCAGCAGCTGCTGCAACAAGCCAAACGTCAGGTGCGTAACAGCCGTTATTATGTTGAAGCACAACGCTTTGCCGAACTGGTGACCCAACACAGTCTGCAATGCCCAAAAACCGCCCTGACGATTATCAGCGGTGGTGGCCCTGGTGTGATGGAAGCGGCTAATCGAGGCGCTTATCAGGTCGGCGGCAAAAGTATTGGCCTCAATATCGTGCTGCCCCACGAGCAAAAACCTAACCCTTACATCACGCCGGAGTTTTGTTTCCAGTTTCACTATTTTGCCATCCGCAAAATGCATTTCCTGCAACGCGCCCGCGCTTTAGTCGCTTTTCCGGGCGGCTTTGGTACGCTGGATGAATTGTTTGAAACCCTGACCCTGCTGCAAACCGGTAAAGCCAGTAAAGTGCCGGTGGTGCTGTTTGACGAGCAGTTCTGGCGCAAGTTAATCAACTTTGATTTGCTGGTTGAAGAGGGATTAATCAGCCCGCAGGATTTGACACTGATCCGCTTTGTCGATAGCGCAGAAGATGCCTGGCAGGTGATTTGCGACAGCTATCAGCTGCCCGCAGCATAAGCTGATTTTAAGCGGTGCTTTTTTAGTCAATTAACCAGCTCAGATTCAATTTTCTGTCATCTGTGACCGATAGACTGCCCGGCGTCAGGTTATTCCCTGCCGTTGGATGCAGTTTTGCGGAGACATGCAGATGTATGATAAGCGGATGTTAAAGCTGTTATTGTGTGAACGCCTGGCACTGGCGCAGGTGCCTTTCAGCCGGCATGGCAACCAAATCCGCACAGCGCGGGCTGCAGTGGAATTTCAGGAACACGCGCTGGTGCTGCTCAAAACCGGCAAGGCCGAACGCCATCTGCCTTATCACAAAGTGCGCCTGAGTCAGCTGCTGCTGAATCTGCAGTCGCAGGGGGAGTTTAGTGCGTGAGTCGGTGATATTTCTTCTCCGAACATCGCCGAAAATTGCTCCTGCATTTTCGCCGGCCATTCGCAGAGCTCACGGCGTTCATCAGGCGCAACGCCAAACTGTTGGCGTTGCGAAAGCCCTTATTCACCGTACCGTCCTTCCCTGGACATAATAAAAATTGCCTGGAGCAATTTTTAACAACGCAAAGCGTTGTCCTGAAAGGTGAGCGCCATGGATGGCGCGAATCGCCAAAAATTGCTCCTGCATTTTCGGCGTACCGTACGTCCTGTACATAAAAAAGGCAGCCAATCTTTGGCTGCCAACAGTCGATTCACCCGACCCACGTAAAACTCGTTTCAGCAATTGCCGGTAAGCGGTTGCTCCTTACCGGCTGGTCACAAATCAGCGCCCCTCAGAACTGATTCATGGTGTTATCTTTACCGGCTGCTTTTAATGCAGCTTCACCGGCGAAGTATTCTTTATGGTCGTCGCCAATATCTGATCCCGACATATT
>SSFI01000050.1 GCA_008015325.1 Rheinheimera sp. | reverse complement strand
TGATAGAAAATCTGCGTGACTTGCGTCCACAAGGTCATGCTGTCTTTGAATTCAGTATCCAGCGGCACCACTACGGTATCACCTGGTTTCAAATTTTGTTCTGACACCGCAAACCACTGAGAGCTCTTCGGCACAAACACCGAGCCGTCTGCCCGAATAATGTAGACGCGGTCGGCATCAGCACGTTTGCGCACACCGCCGGCAAGGGCCAGATAATCGTCGATTAGCAGCTCTTTTCGGTATCTGTGACTTGAGGCATGCTGCACTTCACCCACAACGCTGATTGCCGTGTTCATTGGCGGTACAAACAACTCATCACCGTGCTCTGCAACGATATCGGCGCCTGGATCTGCTTGTTCAATAGCCCTGATATCAACAACCAAACGGCCTACCGGCTTCACTTTTTCAATTTCGGCGATCATCGCCATCGCTTCCTGTGGTGCCACACCGGCACCGTCCGGCGTCAGGCTGCGCGCAGCAATATCAGCGCGTAATTGCTGACTCAGCTTTTGGATCTGCTCAGATTCACGCTGGCGGGTTTGTAACCGGGTAAACACTGCACCTTCGGCAAAGGCCTCAGGTTTCAGGCCACCGGCGCGGTTCAGCACATTTGACAGTTTTTCACCCGGAACAATAGTGTAAACACCCGGGAAACGCACCATGCCGGTCAGGCGAACCTGACGTTCGATATTCCAGTTTGGAATAGCAAAAATGTTGAGTTTGTCACGTGCTTGCAGGAACTGATTTTCCTTACCTGCGATGACATCGCGCAAACTAAAACTGACATGCTTCACTTGCATGTCGCCGGATTCAGCTTCAATGTATGCGCGCGTCAGCTCTGCCCGGTCCATAAAAGCACTGCCTTTGAGCCCGCCGGCTGCCGCGATTAAAGTTTTTACCGAACCATTTTCAACGAGAGGATATTCGCCCGGCACTTTAACTTCGCCGGACACGGAAACAATACGTTGTCCGTTCAAAGCGTTCTTGCCGCTTTTAAGTTTTTCTAAGACACCAAACAACAGCTCAGAGCGACGCAAGTGCGCCGTTTTTGTCAAGGTTTCAGGATCTGTCAGCGCCTTATCTAAAAAGGTCTGAAACTCTGCCATTAACCATTTTTCTTCGTTGGCCCATTGCCTGGTCTCAGCGAACAACTGGGTCGCTTTTTTCTGTTCCAAAATGAGATCAAATGCCTGATCTACCAAGGACTCAACTTGCAATACCAGACCATCTTTTTGTTTGACATCAGCACTGCCATTTTCTGCTCTGGCTTTTTGGAACTGCAGTATTGATTCCTCGTCAAACCAGCCTGCTTTTTCAGCCTTTTTGCGGAAGAACTCATTTAATTCCTGACGCTCAAAAGCTTTGTCTTCATGATGGAAAACCAAAATCTGGTCACGCGGCTGTAACTGCATATTATCTGCGGACAGCGAATTATTAATGGCCTCGGCCAAATCGAACTGAAACACCCTAATTTCGCCGCCGTAGCTGACTTCGCGTACTAACAACGCATAATCAAGATCTGCTGTGGTATGTAAATCAGACCAGAATGACTGCAGCAAACTGTTAACCCGCATCCCCTGTTTCCAGGCGTATTTGCCTGGACGCACAACAGCGCCGGCCACAACCACTTCGTTCTCAAACCTTGGCGACGTCGCGCCTAAACGCAGAACATCACCCGCTTTAGCCTGAACCTGCAAGCCTTCAGCGGTGGTCAAATCCAGATTGAGCAGATCGCGGACATTTTGTTTATTGACCCGTTCAACAATTGCATTCTGTGTAAAAGCACCAGGCTTTGCGCCTCCAGCCATCTCCAGCAATTGCGCGATAGTTTCGCCAGGTTTGATTTCATAGATAGCCGGCCGAACCACTTCACCGACGACTTCAACCAACCCTGCAACCGGTTTAACTAAAATGACATCGCCTTGTTGTACCGGGATGTCACCTGACGAATCACCACGTATCAGCAGGTCATACACATCAAAGTGACCAATGACTTCGCCATCACGATTAATTTGAATCTGGCGTAACGAACCAATATCAGATATGCCTTTACTCAAGGTCAGGACGCTGCTGACGGTTGCCATGGCGGGTACCGCATAACTTCCCGGATTATTCACCTCACCAGCGACGAAGACGGTAATTGTGCGAAGTTCTGCCATGCTCAGAGCCACTTCGACACCCAACATTTGCGATTTAATCTTGTCGGCAAGAAGCTGTCGCGTCTGTGCAAAGGTAAGACCCGACACAGGAAAAGCGCCAATATCCGGAATAGACACAGCGCCATTGCGTTCAACGGTCAGCTCTTCCGTCAGACTTTCTTTGCCAAAAACCTGTAGCAACAACTGATCACCGGGTCCAACAATATAAGAGTCAGGCACCGGGACATTTTCCAGCGACAGATTTTGCTTGCGTTTAAACAGATTGAGACCGAAACGCTCTGCTTTTTTCTCTCCGGCTGCATCAGCCGGCTTATCTTGTTCGTCAGCCTCGCCGGCCAGGTAGTCTTCAGCAGCCGAATCAACCATCAAATTATCTTTGGCAGATTGCCTTTTTAAGTCAGAAGCTTTCAGACCGTACTGTTTCATCAGGCGCTGTTGCTCTGCTTTTGGAAGTTTTTTGAACTGCGCCATCATCGCCGGTGACATAGTGGCGGTTTGCGACATTGCGGAGATAGGAAAACACACTGCTACTAACAGCATGAATAACCTGATTATTTTAATCACTCTCTGGCTCCGTGATTGTTGAAAATTAAGCAAAAAAGCCGGCATTCATAATGAAAACAATATGCACTTGCATTTCAAGGGCCATATTTTACTCTGAGTTCAGCAACACTACGAGTAAAACAGGCCGCCATGGTTAATTCAGTACATTTTAATGACAAAACTTCACATACCAGCCCATAGCCTCGGCTATTCCCTGCTCTTTACGATATTGCGGGTCATAACCAAGCAGTGTTTTGCTTTAGTGATATCAGCTTGTAAATGACGGACATCACCAACCCGGAAATCTCGGTACCAAGGATGTAGCCGTGTCACTTCAGTCCCCTGATTAAACAGAGACAGTCTGATGGCCGCAAACACATTATTCAGCGCGATGCCTTGCCCAGCGGCACCATTGTCCGCCAGATTTTTCTCGTCATGAGTTGCAGGGAAACTCTCTATATTTACCACGTGGTCGAATGAAAACCTAAAGTCCGAAACTCTCTTTCAAACGCCGCGGCAAGTGACGGCTCAACATGAGCAGAGCCAATCACACCAATTTTTACATCGGGCACATTCAACATGCATATTCCTTTATTTCGTTTGGTTCGCAGTTCATGCGCTTTGAAAATGCGCTTTGATCCTTTCAACAATACGGCCGCAAGCTAAGCCGTCACCATAAGGGTTATGTGCAAAGCTCATACTGTCGTAATAATTTTGATCGGTCATCAGTTTGTGCACCTCTGACACTATTGTCTGCTGGTCGGTTCCCACCAGTTTGACAGTTCCTGCAGCAACCGCTTCCGGGCGCTCGGTTGTGTCACGCATCACCAGCACAGGCTTGCCCAAGGATGGAGCTTCCTCCTGAATTCCGCCGGAATCAGTTAATACCAGATAACTGCGGCTCATCAGATAGACAAAAGGCAAATAGTCTTGTGGCGCAATCAAGTGCACATTCGGGCTGTTACTGAGCAGACGGTAGACCGGCTCGCGCACATTTGGATTCAGATGGACCGGGTAAACCACATCACAATCAGGGAACTGCTCGGCGATAGATTTTAACGCGGCACAGATATTTTCGAAGCCAGCGCCAAAGCTCTCACGACGATGACCTGTTACCAGTATCAACCGACGGCCGTCCTGACCATAAGGGAATTGGTTGGCAAACTGCTGACTCAGCGTCTGGTCAGCATCGATTTTTGCTACTACCTGATGCAATGCATCAATGACCGTATTACCCGTCACCTCGATATGCGCCGGGTCAGTGTTTTCACGTAGCAGATTGTCGCGGGAAGTCGCCGTCGGGGCGAAATGTAATGTAGTGATAGCACCGGTCAGACGCCGGTTCGCTTCTTCCGGCCACGGGCTATAGATATTACCGGTACGAAGACCTGCTTCAACGTGGCCAACGGCTATCTTTTCGTAATAACAGGCCAGTGCAGCGGCAAAAGTGGTGCTGGTATCGCCGTGGACCAGTACAATATCTGGTTGAAAGTCACGCAGGACAGGCTTGATATTGAGCAGAATGCTGGTTGCAACGTCATATAAATCCTGACCCGCTTTCATGATGGCTAAATCATACTCTGGCACAATATTAAATAGCTTTAAGACCTGATCAAGCATCTCACGGTGCTGCCCTGTGACACATACCCGACTCTCTATGGCCGGATCTTGCTTTAACAAATTCACCAGTGGTGCCATTTTTATGGCTTCAGGACGGGTACCAAAGACACTCAGGACTTTAATCATCAGCGGATTCCATTGCGATCATATCAAAAACGGCAATTAGCTTAACAAAACTGGAGCGCGGCGCATAGGGGAGCATACCGGGGACTTGAAGTATTAGCGGAAAATCTGGAAAACTTTATTTAACAAATGAGCGTAAGTAAGACATGACCGAAAAAAGCAACACCGTGTCATGTTTTATGCAGGTTATACAACAACTCAGCTTCAGCGCGCGGCAATTCACACTCGCGCATGACCTCTTCGAGCGGCGCACCAAGCTGTACCATTTTCATCGCTCTGTTATACAACTTGGAATCCGGATCGAACATGTCGATTTTTTGTTGCTGCTCTGCGATCTGAGCCTGGTTTTCAGCAACTTCAGCCAGCTGACCACTCAATAATTGTTGCTGCTGTTCCAAAGCAATGACACGTTGCCCAATACCAATAAATCCAGCTCTTATTTCTTCAATTTCGGCATTCAGCAACCGCAACTGCTCTAAAGCAAGCTGATGCTGCAGGCTTTGTGCTATCCGCTCTTCACGCTGAATTTTATGTTGCCACAGCACAAACAGAACCAGCAGCGCAGAAGCTGCCGGTACGGTAAGCAAAACAAGCAATTCAAAAGAAACAGTCACAGAATAATCATCAGATACTGGTAATTTCTTCCCACTCTTCGTCAGTGAGCAGTTTGTTCAAATCAACCAGGATCAGCAGTTCGCCATCGCGGTTTGACACGCCCTGGATAAACTTGGCACTTTCATCGGTACCCACATTCGGTGCAGTATCAATTTCGGAAGCCCGCAGGTAAACCACTTCAGCAACACTGTCGACCAGGATCCCAATCACTTGTTTATCCGCTTCAATAATGACGATGCGGCTGTTCTCAGTGACATCTGAAGGAGGCAAACCAAACCGGGCTCTGGTGTCGATGACGGTAACCACATTTCCGCGCAGATTGATAATGCCCAGTACATACATCGGAGCACCTGGCACCGGCGCGATGTCGGTGTAACGCAGCACTTCCTGCACCTGCATCACGTTGATGCCGTAGGTTTCCTCCTGCAGCTTAAAAGTCACCCATTGCAGAACCTGATCAGTGGTCTCTTTGCCTTTGCCGGACTGGGCCAGTAAATTACTCATTTAACGCTCCTCTACCTGATTCATTCTCAGCGTTCAGTCAGAACTCGCTGCACCTTTTGCCAACAAGGCAATCAGGGCGTCAACATCTAACAACGCACACATATGCTGCTTAATTAATCCGGCGAGCCAAGGGCGTTTGCCTTCGGAGGACCGCCATTTCACATCATCCTGCTCAAGGGAAACCGTATTGACCAGTGTCTCACAGGCAAGGCCCCATGAGCTCTTGCCAAGCATAATAACATATTGATAGTTTAGCTTTTCTGCCAGTGCTTGGTCATATTTTTCTGGCATCACCCACATGGCAGTATTGACCACGTTGATCTTTTGGTCACGATAAAGCATGACACCTTTATACCAGTCTGGCTTACCCGGTAAGGTGTTTAAACTCCCCATTTGATGAATGCCACCGAGTTCTTTTAATGGCAGCGCGACTTTTAAGCCTGCAACCTCAAAAAACAACGCCTGAAACTTGCCCTGGCGATAGCTCTTTTCCTGTACTGGCGCCGCAGGCGGTGGCGGCGTGACCGCTTTTTGCACAGGCGCAGATGCCTCAGATGCGGCCTTGGGCGCAGCCGGCGTAACTTGCGGCGCAACAGATGCGGCGACTTTGGCCTGAGCTGGTACAGCGGCCACTGATTTCGCCACCACTTTGGGAGCCTGCACTTCTGCGACTGGTTTGACTTCAGCCAGCAGCTTATTCAGTTGCTGCTTCTGAGCGGTAACCGGCGCCGGTTCCTGCTCTTCGGTCAGTAAGGCATTCAGATAACTGCGCATCACCTTGCGGCTGGCGAACAGATCACTCATGCGCAGACTCCTGATTCAACTGGAGTAAATAAGTCAGCAAGGTATTGTAGGCAAACACACCGCGGGATTTTGGTGCGTAAACCGGCGGCGGTGTCTGTGCAAGGCTGGCGTCACGCATTTTGGTATCGATAGGAATCACTGCCGACCAGACTAAATCGCCATATTTTGCCTTGAGCTCTTTATAAGCCTCCAGCGAGGCCTTTGTCCTTTTGTCATACATCGTCGGCACAATGGTGAAATCATAGGCCGGTTGTGACGGTGACTGCATCAGCTGCATAGTTGCCAGCATCCGATCCAGGCCTTTTAATGCCAGGAATTCAGTTTGGACCGGAATTAAGATCCGGTTACAGGCTGCCATAGCATTGACCATCAACACCCCAATAACCGGCGGACAATCAATCAGTACGTAATCATATTCATCTGCAACCTTCGCCAGGGCCTTTTTCAAGATTAGCCCCATCCCACCTTTATCGCCTAAAGAGCGGTCCAGCGTCGCAAGAGCCATCGACGAAGGCAAAATATCCAGATTGTCGACGCCACTGGGACATAGCGACTGCAGGATCTCTTCTTTGGTAATGTCTTTACCGCGGATAAAGATGTCGTAAACACTGTTCTCAAGCTCTTCTGCATCAATCCCGAAATAGTAGGTTAATGACGCATGCGGGTCAGTATCAATCAATAACACACGAAAGCCACGGCCGGCCAACAAGGCACCTAATGTCACCGTCGATGTGGTTTTTCCGACGCCGCCTTTCTGATTCGCAATAGTCCAAACTACCAATTCAATTATCCCGCTTTTGCTGCACCGGCGCAGTTTTATCCCCCGCCGATGTAATTTTAATACCACCGTGTGGCAATCGAATCACTTTAATAGTGCCGTCTGCTGACACTTCAACATCTTCCGCAGCCGAAGCCGGCGTTTGTTCAACTGAAACCTCTGTATTATTTGGTTCGGTTGCTACGTTTTTAACCGGCAACTCAGCCGCTGATTGCGGTACCTGCGCCGACAACTTGGAAACCGCTATGACTACCTTACGGTTCTCAGTTCGGCCTTCGGCTGTACTGTTATCCGCAAAAGGTGAATATTCACCATAACCTTCCGCCGCCATTCGCTCGGGATTAACTCCTAACGCCTGTAAACGACGTAAGACGGCCATTGCTCTGGCCATCGACAATTCCCAATTCGAATCGAATATTTCATTGTGAATGGCTTCATTGTCGGTATAGCCCCTGACCCTGATGATGTTGTTAGTCTGGTTGAGCAGAGTGACTATTTCTTTCAGAACTATATCAGCGGTTGCAATGGGTGAACCACTGCCGCTTGGAAACAACAAACCGCTGTTCAACTGGATAGTCAGCCATTCCTCATCCGACTCGACTTTAGCAACGCCTTTTTCTATCAGATTGGCCAGGGACTGAGTAAGCTGTTGTTGTAATGACACCAGCGGATTACCAAACTGCGGCTTTTCCAATACCGGCTGTTCTTTCGCATCCGCCACAACCTCAGGGCCGCTCGGCACTTCAAGCGATGCTCCAAATTGCTGGTAATCACTACGCGGCTGGTTGTCGGTCAGCACAGCATCACCAACCACGCCGGTTTGTTTGTCCACCGGTTTTTCAAAAACTTGCGCCAGTGTTTCGGAAATGGTTTTGTATTCTTCTTCTTTGTGAATAGCGATGGAATACAGCACTACGAATAAGGCAAACATCAACGTAACATAATCGGCGTAAGACACCAGCCAACGGTCCAGTGGCTCCTGCTCGTTTTCCTGATGCCGAACCCGATGGCGATACATCTCAGCTCACCCGGTAAACGGCGAGTTTGCGTTCAATCACCCGCGGATTCTCACCATTTGCGATAGAGACAACACCCTCAACTATCAATTCCTGATACAAACAGCGCTGTATGACCACGGCCTTTAATTTATTCGCGATTGGAATAAATATCAGATTGGCAAAACCAACCCCATAAATCGTTGCAACGAAAGCAGTAGCAATACCACTACCGAGTAATTCCGGATTATTGATATTTTGCATCGCCTGAATGAGGCCTAACACGGCGCCAATGATCCCGATAGTCGGGCTGTACCCGCCCATAGCTTCATAGATACGGGCGCTGCGCAATAATCGCTCACGCTCCAAAGTCAGCTCCGCATCCAGCGCATCCTGAATAATGGCCGGCTCAATGCCGTCGACTAATAAATTCAGCGCGTTATGCAAAAAAGGGTCAGTTTCCTGCAAAGCTTCAGCTTCAAGTGACAAAAAGCCATTAGTTCTGGCCGCAGTTCCCCAGTTAATCAGCCTTTCGACCGTTGCGTTGAGCGGTACATATTGCACTTTAAACACCCAAGCGAGCATTTTTACGCCAACGGTAAATTGCGGCAAAGGTGTCTGGAATAACACCGCACCTAAAGTTCCACCGATCACTATGACAAAGGCTGGTAAATCAAGCAAAGTGCTCAGATTGCCGCCGTGAAGAGTAAAACCGGTGGCGATGGTGAATAGCCCCAGCGTCAAGCCTAATAGTGCCAGTCTATCCATGTCCGACTTCCGCCTGCATTTTGCTGGCTACATCCGCCAAACTTACTTCCACGTCAGTCAGCCCGGCAGCCGTTACTGCCTGCGGCATACCATAGACCACACTACTGGCCTCATCCTGAGCCCAAATTTTGGAACCAAATTGCTTTAACAAACGAGCACCATCACGACCATCAGATCCCATACCGGTCAGAACAATTGCCAGTACTTTGTCCTGAAATACTTTGGCTGCACTGCCAAAGGTAATATCGACACTGGGCTTAAAGGTAATTCGCGGAGAATCGTCTTCTTTAATGCGGATTTTGCAATGTGAGTCCGAACCTTCTAACAGCATTTGTTTGCCGCCAGGCGCCAGGTAAGCGACGCCGGGACGCAACACATCGCCATCGGCGGCCTCTTTGACTTCGATTTTAGCCAGAGTATTTAAGCGTGCAGCAAAAGCACCGGTAAAGGCCGCAGGCATGTGTTGAACAAGCAACACAGGTAACGGGAAATTAGCCGGCAAGGCAGTAATAATGGTTTGTAAGGCGACAGGGCCTCCGGTCGAAGTACCGATAGCAACCAACCGATAAGATTTACCAGACACCTTAAACGGCCGTTCATGACTCTCAGGGCTATCTAAGCGTTCAACAGTCCGCAATAACTCCGCCCTGCTCGCTGGAGTGCGGGCGATCGGTGCAGAAGCCGGACGAGTTGGCGGAACCGAAGCTGTCAGAGGCGCAGACGACATTTTTGGCGCTACGCGGCGTTTTGCCACCGCTTTGATGCGCTGACGCAGCAAATCGATAGCATCCGCTTTATCCCGGGCTATGTCTTCAAATTTCTTTGGCAGGAAATCGGTTGCACCAGCTTCCAATGCATCCAGCGTTGCTTTGGCGCCATTATGCGTCAAAGAAGAGAACATCAGGATTGGCGTGCGCTGCACCTTTAGTATTTCTCTGACCGCCTGGATGCCGTCCATCACCGGCATTTCCACATCCATCGTGATCACATCAGGCTTCAGTTCAACAGCTTTTTCTATCGCTTCCCGGCCATTATTCGCAGTCCCGGCGACGACCATCTCGGGATCTGCGGCAATAATTTCAGCCAGCCGGCGACGGAAAAAGCTGGAATCGTCCACCACTAATACTCTGATTGCCATAGAGTTGGCTCCTATGACACTAAGTTATTAAAGCGGTCGAATTTAATTTTCGATTTTTTGGCGTAGTGTTTCAACAAGTTAGGTACATCCAGGATCAGTGCAATGCTGCCGTCCGATGTAATTGTTGCGCCTGCCATCCCCGGAGTCCCTTGCAACAGCGCATCAAGCGGCTTAATCACAACTTCTTCCTGGCCAATCAATGAATCGACCACAAAACCAACCTGCTGAGTACCAATCTGGACTATAACCACATGGCCCTGCTCGCGGCGCAACTTCTTGTCGGCGCCTTTAACCAGCCAATGCTGTAAATAAAACAATGGGATAGCTTTGTTCCGCACCACGATAGTCAACTGACCATCGACAATGTTGGTTTTGGATAAATCGAGATGGAAAATTTCGTTGACTGTGGCTAAAGGTAATGCAAACGGCTGTTTGCCGACTACCACCATCAGGGTTGGCAGTATCGCTAGCGTCAGCGGCACTTTGATTTCCAATAAAGTACCTTGACCTAACTTCGAATGAATATGCACGGTACCGTTGAGCTGGTTAATCTTTGTCTTCACGACGTCCATGCCGACACCACGGCCGGAGATGTCGGAGATTTGCTCTTTGGTCGAAAATCCGGGGGCAAAAATCAGATTAAAGGCTTCAGTGTCCGACATTCTGGTAGCCGCGTCCGGGTCAAGCACACCGCGTTTGATAGCGATTGATTTTAACTTCTCCGGATCCATACCTGCGCCATCATCCTGAATGGTCAACAGAATATGATCGCCTGCCTGCTGCGCCGCTAATTTGACCAAACCTGTACGTGGCTTGCCGGATTTCACCCGGACATCAGGCATCTCGATACCGTGATCGACAGAATTACGGACTAAGTGCACCAGCGGGTCGGCTAAGGCTTCAACCAGATTTTTATCCAGATCGGTTTCTTCACCTTCCAGCTCAAGATTGATGTCTTTTTGCAACGAACGTGCTAAGTCGCGGACCACGCGTGGGAACCGGCCAAATACTTTTTTGATTGGCTGCATCCGCGTTTTCATCACTGCGCCTTGCAGATCCGCAGTAACCACATCCAGTGATCTGATCCAGTAGTACTGGACACCGCGCTAAGTGAGTAAAATCACATAACGAGGTGAATATGACAATCAAAAAGAACCGCAAGACTTATACCGCTGAATTTAAAGCAGAAGCTCTGAAACTGGCTGAACGTGTTGGCGTGGCTGAAGCCGCCCGGCAGCTGAAGATTTACGAAACTCAGATTTATAACTGGCGCAATGCCGCAGAGAAAAAATCCACAAC
>SSFI01000130.1 GCA_008015325.1 Rheinheimera sp. | reverse complement strand
GAGAATTACTGGTCTTGGTTGCCGTTGCCTGTGCGTAAGCTACTCAAGCAAATGACCGGCTTACTGCCGGACAGTTCGAATGTGACACGAAGAATCAGCAAAGCTTTTAAGTATGCCGATTTAGATGGGGCTGAGCGTCTGTTGTCATATTTTTTCTGGCTGGACCCCGCTCTGGCGCGCAGCTTGTTTCGCCCCGAAATCAAGCTGTCTGAACGCCCCTTTGATTTTATGCTGGAAAAGATTCCGGCAGACCCGGCAATCCCGCCAGTTGAAAAAATGTTGATGTTAGAACGCCGTTATTTCCTGGTCGACCACAATTTCAACTACACCGATAAAATGAGTATGGCTACCGGTGTCGAAGTACGGGTACCTTTCCTTGACCATCGGGTGATTAATACCGCCAGTCGGATCCCGGCAGAGTTAAAGCAACAGGGGCGCACCGGAAAATGGATTTTGAAGAAAGCGGCAGAACAACTTTTACCCAATGATGTGATTTACCGCCCAAAATCTGGCTTTGGTGCCCCGTTACGGCAATGGCTGAAAACCGATCTGGCCCCCTTAGTTGCTGATGTGTTGAGTCAGGAATCTATTAACAAGCGTGGGATATTCGATGCTGCTGCAGTGAATCGACTGGTTGCTGCAGATTTAAAGGGTGAAGATTATTCCTATCCAATATTTGCTCTGGTGTGTTTTGAACTATGGTGCCGCCAGTTTTTAGATTCAAATAACGAGTAATAGCAGAATGAAACAAATTTTACAGGATATGGCGAAAGGCGGCACAAGTGTGACAGAAGCACCAGCACCTGCTGTAAGCAAAAATACTGTCCTGATTAACAGCACTGTTTCGCTGATTTCAGCAGGTACCGAGCGTAGTCTGGTTGACTTTGGTAAAGCATCGTTAATCGACAAGGCGTTACAACAGCCAGAACGCGTGAAGATGGTGCTGGAAAAGGTTAAAACTGACGGTTTGCTGACGACTGTAGACGCTGTCAAATCTAAACTAGGTCAGCCATTGCCGCTTGGGTACTGCAATGTTGGCGTTGTGCACGAGGTCGGCGCCGCGGTCAGCGCATTTAAAGCCGGCGATCGTGTGGTTTCTAACGGGCCACATGCAGATGTGGTCAGAGTTGGCACAAATCTGTGTGCGCGGATCCCGGATAATGTATCCGATCAGGAGGCGGTGTTTACCGTCGTTGCCAGTATTGGTTTGCAGGGGATCCGGCTGGTGCAGCCTACATTAGGCGAGTCAGTTGTTGTTATCGGCGCCGGTTTAATCGGTCTGTTAACAATTCAGATGCTACTGGCCCAGGGCTGTCGTGTACTTGCTATAGATTTTGACCAGAGTAAATTAGAGCTGGCGCGTAGTTTTGGCGCGCAGATCTGTAATCCGGCGACGGGGGCAGATCCGGTCGCGGCCGGGATTGCATTTAGCCGGGGGGATGGGGTTGATGCCGTGATTATTACAGCATCGACAAAATCCGCCGATCCAGTCACCAATGCAGCACGCATGAGCCGCAAGCGTGGGCGTATTGTGCTGGTTGGCGTGGTCGGGCTTGAATTGAATCGGGCCGATTTCTACGAAAAAGAACTGAGTTTCCAGGTGTCCTGTTCTTACGGCCCCGGTCGCTACGATCCGGTTTACGAAGAGCAGGGGATTGATTATCCTAAAGGCTTTGTCCGCTGGACTGAGCAGCGCAACTTTGAGGCCATTCTGGATTTAATGTCGACCGGCCGTTTACAAGTCAAACCGTTAATCACTCATCAATTTGAGTTCGAGGACGCATTGTCGGCTTATGAGGTGTTAAGTAACGACAAAACAGCATTAGGTATTTTGCTGAACTATTCGTCGCAACCAGCCAGCCGGCATGCCGAGACTGTACGCCTGACCGCTGCGATTAGTTTTGATCAAACCAAACCTGTTGTTGGTTTTATTGGTGCCGGCAACTACGCATCCAGGGTGTTAATCCCGGCCTTTAAAACCAATGGCGCCCAGTTGCACAGTATTGCAACTTCAGGTGGCATTAACGGTGTGATACATGGCAGTAAAAGTGGTTTTGCCGAGGCGACTACGAATACCACAGCGTTATTGCAAAACCCAGATATCAACACTGTTGCAATCGTCACGCGCCACAATAGCCATGCCAATTATGTCGTACAGGCTTTAGAACAGGGCAAGCACGTATTTGTTGAAAAGCCTTTGGCGATTGATTTAGCTGAACTTGCCGCAGTAGAAGCTGCTTACCAGACAAATGATGGTAAGTCCCTGCTGATGGTTGGTTTCAACCGCCGGTTTTCTCCGCAGGTGCAGCAAATGAAAACACTGCTGACAGGTATTCAGGAACCTAAAAGTTTTCTGATGACGATGAATGCCGGCGCAATCCCTGCCAGCCACTGGACGCAGGATAATGCTGTTGGCGGCGGGCGTATCATCGGCGAAGCATGCCATTTTATTGATTTGATGCGTTTTTTGGCAGATTCAGAAATTGTGTCGGTGCAAGCATGCCGGATGGGAGACAATCCGCATCATAGTATTACTGAAGACAAAGCCAGCATTACTATCAGCTTTGCTGACGGTTCTTTTGGCACCATTATGTATCTGGCGAATGGTTCGGCCAGTTTCCCCAAAGAACGTGTTGAAGTGTTCGCTGCGGGACGCGTGCTGCAATTGGATAACTTTATTAAGCTAAAAGGATTTGGCTGGCCTGGTTTTAGCAAAATGAATTTGTGGCGTCAGGACAAAGGCCAGGCGGCTTGTGTCGCCGCGTTTTTACACAGCATCAGCACAGGGACTTCAGCCCCGATCCCAGCGCAACAACTGTTTGAAGTGGCGCGTTGGACTATTCAGGCAGCTCATCAGCTCAGAGCACAAGTTTGATGTTGAAAATTAAAGTTCAGACGGCATTGGCGCTTGGCGTGACTAATCTGGCGAAGGTGGCCTGGTACAGAGCTGGCGTCAAGACTGGATTAAATCCGGTTCGCCGGCTGAAAGCCAGCATCACTCCTGGTGCGTTTTTTCTGATGCCGGAACGCAGGGTGAATGCTGAATTGCCGGTGAATCGGGCATGGGTGGGGCAGCAATGTTATTTCGGCTGGTTAATCCATCAAGATACAGCTGTCCCCGATTGGCACCGAAACTGTTTCACCGGCGCCACTGTCCCGAACGCTGGACAGCCGTGGTGGATGATTGCCGACTTTGACCCGGCAGTAGGTGATATTAAAACAGTGTGGGAAGCGTCGCGTTTTGACTGGGTACTGGTTTTTATGCAGCAGGCCTTGCATGGTGATGAGGCAGCGCTCAACAAGCTCAATGATTGGTTAGCCGATTGGTTGCAGCATAACCCTTGTTATACCGGCCCCAATTGGAAATGCGGGCAAGAAGCGGCGATACGGGTGATGCATCTGGCCATGGCATTATTGCTGGCCCGCCAGGAAAAATCAGTCACGCTGCCATTGCAACAATTGATAGCCGCGCATTTACAACGTATAGCTCCAACCCTGCTGTATGCGCTGGCACAGGACAATAATCACGGTACATCCGAAGCTGCCGCATTATTTATCGGCGGGGCACTGCTGGAACAGTGTGGCCATCCGCAAGGACAAAAGTGGCGACGTCAGGGGTTAAAGCATCTGGAAAACCGCGCCTTACATCTGATTGGCGAGGATGGTGTGTTCAGTCAGTATTCTGTGACTTACCATCGGGTGATGCTGGATACTTACGCCATGGCTGAATTGTGGCGGGCACGCCAGGGCCTGCCACTATTTTCTGCCGAACTCTATGCCCGTCTTCGACAAGCGACGCTTTGGCTGCGGCAGATGATTGTTGGTGAATGTGGTGATGTGCCCAATTGGGGCGCCAATGATGGTGCCAGGCTTTTGCCTTTGACTGATACCGATTATCGTGATTTCCGGCCCTCTGTGGCGATGGCCGCTGCACTGTTTTTGCAAAAATCGGTGTTGGCGGATAATCCCGGTGCCTGTGTTCATCTGCAATGGCTTGAACTGGATACTGACTTACCGTTGTTGGCTCCTGCGCAATCTGTTCGCTGTGATAACGGTGGCCTTATCATGCTGCGGCGGCCTGATGTTTTTGCCATGTTAAGGTTCCCGGCTTTTCGTTTCAGACCCAGTCAATGTGATGCATTGCACCTCGACCTATGGGTCAGAGGAAAAAATCTGATCAGGGACGGTGGGTCATACACTTACAATACTACGCCTGAGTTAGTGAATTATTTCTCCGGAGTCGCGAGCCATAGTACGGTTGAGTTTGATAATAGAAATCAAATGCCAAAACTAAGCCGCTTTTTGTACGGTGCCTGGCTCAAGTCCAGAGATGTTGTCAGTGAATTCAATCCTGATGGGGGAGGCTGCGCTGAGGCGTCTTATATCGACTGGCTGGGAGCCTCACACCGGAGACGAGTCCAGTTAAATGATGTTTTGACCGTGACTGATACCCTGAGTGGCTTTGTGAGTAAAGCAGTCCTCAGGTGGCGGCTGAGCCCCGGAGATTGGGTGTTGAACGGAAATGAATGCCGGCTCAGGGACGGTTCTATCCGCTTGAGGGTCAGCCCGGGAGTTGCAGAAATCAAGCTGAGCCAAGGTCTTGAATCCAGATATTACTTACAAAAAACAGAGCTGCCTGTGTTGGAAATCATTTTGTTAACACCAGGTACAGTGACTACGGAGTTTGAATTTTAATCATGCGGGTTTTGTATTTTCATCAGCATTTCTCGACACCTAAAGGCTCGTCAGGCACCAGGTCATATGAAATGGCGAAGCGTCTGGTGGCGCAAGGGCATCAGGTGACGATGGTTTGTGGCAGCTACGGCGGTGGAGAAACCGGATTATCGGGGGCTTTCGTTGGCGGGCGCCGGGATGGTCAGGTTGACGGCATTGACATCATTGAGTTTGATTTGGCCTATTCGAACAGTGATGGTCTGTTGAAACGCAGTGCGGTGTTCTTGCGGTTTGCACTAAAAAGTATCGGGCTGGCATTACGGGAAAAGTATGATGTTGTCTTCGCGACCACCACGCCGCTGACAGCCGGTATCCCCGGTATTGCGGCGCGCTGGCTCAGAGGCAAGTTTTTTGTATTTGAAGTCCGTGATTTATGGCCAGAATTGCCTAAAGCGATGGGTGTGATTAAAAATCCGTTCGTCTTAGCAGGATTATCTGCTCTTGAATGGCTGTCGTACCGCTCGGCCCATCGTTGTATTGGTTTGTCACCGGGAATAGTTGATGGTATTGCCAGACGAGGTGTCGCGCGTGACAAAATTTGTGCGGTTCCCAACGGTTGTGACTTAGGTTTATTTGCCGATAAATCGTCGCCCTGGCGGCCTGAAGGTGTGTCGGAAACCGATTTGATGGCCGTGTTTGCCGGTACCCATGGTGTTGCTAATGGATTGGATGCAGTGCTGGATGTTGCGACTGAGCTTAAAAAACGTGGTCGCAGCGATATAAAACTGGTATTGATCGGTCAAGGTAAACTCAAACCACATTTGCAGCAGAGAGCCGCAGTCGCAGGGCTTGATAACGTTATTTTTCATGAACCGGTCAGCAAATTGCGTCTGGCAGGTCTGATGGCGTCAACTGACCTTGGTCTGCAAATTCTGGCGAACGTTCCGGCTTTTTATTACGGAACATCACCCAATAAATTTTTTGACTACATCGCAGCAGGATTGCCGGTACTGAATAATTATCCCGGATGGCTTGCAGAGTTAATTAAGGAACATCAGTGCGGTTATGCAGTTCCTCCTGAGGATCCGCAGCAATTTGCTGATGCGCTGGAACATGCCACAGACAATCGCCAAGAGTTAAAGCAGCGCGGAGTCAATGGCCGATTACTCGCCGAGCGGCAGTTTAACCGTGACGTACTTGCCGGGACTTGGGTCAACTGGGTAACGGGAGTCAGAAAATGAAAAGGTTCTCAGACTTTCTGGCTGCTTTTATCGGCTTATTTCTGGTGTGGCCACTCATCCTGTTTTTGGCAATATTGGTCCGGTTGAAACTGGGCTCACCTGTCGTCTTCAGTCAGGTCCGGCCCGGTCTTGGCGGCAAGCCTTTTCGCATGTACAAGTTTCGCACTATGACAGACGCCAGAGATGAACATGGCCAGTTGTTGCCGGATGAGGTGCGTTTAACGGCATTTGGCCGTTTTTTGCGTTCGACCAGTCTGGATGAGCTGCCTGAGCTGTGGAATGTGCTCAAAGGTGAAATGAGCCTGGTCGGTCCCAGGCCTTTACTGATGGAATATTTGCCGCTCTATACTGCAGAACAAGCCCGCCGCCACGCAGCCCGGCCTGGCATTACCGGTTGGGCTCAGGTGAATGGCCGCAATGCCATCAGCTGGGAAGACAAGTTCCGTCTGGATGTCTGGTATGTTGATAATCAGAGTTTCTGGCTTGATGTACGGATTTTGTGGATGACTGTCCGAAAAGTATTGGTCCGGGAGGGAATTTCGGCCGAAGGTGAAGCAACGACAACAAAATTTACCGGGAGCGCCCAATGAAAAATTTGATTTTTGTCGGTGCCGGCGGCTTTTTTCTCGAGCTTTATGATTATCTGATAACCGACAGCGCTGCGCTGTCCACTGTGCAACTCAAAGGCGTGCTGGATGACGCGAAAGATTGTGCGCAACAGCTGTTACCGCATTTAGGCGCGGTGGCCGGTTATCAGCCACAAGCCGATGATGTGTTTTTAATCACTGTTGGCAATGTGCTGCATCGCAAACGTTGTTTTGACCTGCTGAAACAAAAAAACGCAAATTTTTACACTTATGTCCATCCCAGTGCTCTGGTCGCGCCAAGCGCAGCACTTGGCGAAGGTTGTATCATCGCGCCGTTTGCCATAGTCAACGCCCGTGCCGTGCTGGCTGCCAACGTGGCGGTCAATGTACATTGCAGTGTTGGTCATGAATCGACGATTGGTTTTAGCAGTGTGTTATCGCCTTATGCCGCAGTCAATGGCAATGCCCGCGTGGGTGAATTGTGCTTCCTTGGCACCCGTTCAACCATATTCCCCGGCAAATCTCTCGGTGATAAGGGTATTGTTGACAGCCATTCTTATGTAAAATCTGACGCCCCTGAAAAGTCGATCGTTGCAGTTCGGGGCGAATATCTTGTGTTAAACAACCGATTAATGAGGTAGGCCATGTCGCAAGCGACTTTAATTAAATGTTTTGCAGAGTCACTCGGCATCCCGGCAGAGCAAGTCACGGATGAACTTCAATACAATACGATCCCGCAGTGGGACTCTGTTGCCCACATGACGCTGATCGCTGCTTTGGAAGATGCATTTGAAATCATGCTGGATACTGACGACATCATTGATATGAGTTCAGTTGCCAAAGCTAAAGAAATTTTAGCCCGTTACGAAGTAACACTCTGATATGTTGCTAAAAGACAAAGTCTGTATCGTTACAGGCGCTACGCGCGGGATTGGGCTGGCAATAGCGCGGTTTTTCGCAGCAGAGGGCGCCTGGGTGTTTGTCAATGGCAGAGACCCACAGCGCGTCAATGACGTTGTTGCACAGTTGCAATCCACCGGTGGCCGGGCCGACGCTTTTGTCTGTGATGTCGCAGACCCCAACTCAGTTAAATTGGCGTACAAAGAATTTCTGACGAAATCCAAGACTATCGATGTGTTGGTCAACAATGCCGGCATTCTCGATGACGCTTTGATTGGCATGGTGACACCGACTCAGATTGAACGCACTTTCTCCATCAATACCTATGCCGTGCTTTATATGAGCCAGTATGCTGCGCGCATTATGGCAAAAGCTAAATCTGGCAGCATTATCAATCTAACATCGATTATCGGAACTAACGGCAATAGCGGTCAGGCGGTTTATGGTGGTTCTAAAGCCGCAGTCATCGGCATTACTAAATCGTTGGCGAAAGAGCTGGCGGCCAGCCATATCCGTGTGAATGCGATAGCGCCGGGTTTTATCGACACCGATATGGCGAGATCTATCCCGCCGGCAGTTTTCGACACCCGCGTGGCGTCCGTTGCGATGAAGCGGATTGGTACACCCGAAGAAATTGCCGGCGTGGCTGCGTTTTTAGGTTCTGATTTATCCGCTTATGTCACAGGTCAGATTATTGGCGTGGACGGCGGTATGTTAATTTAACGGCAAAGGCCTGATTCATGAGTTTTTTTTGGGATTTAGCGCGGGCTGAGCCAACGGCAATCGCTTTCATCGGCCAGCAAGATGGCGCCGTCAGTTATGCTGAACTGGCACTGCGGGTCGAAGCTTGTGCGAAGCGATTGCCAGCAAACAGGTCTTTGCTCGCACTTTGTATGGAGACGGACCTTCAGACAGTTTGCTGGTACCTGGCTGCGCTGCAAACTGGTCATCCGTTGATCCTGTTGGATGCGGCCTTAGACGCTGATTTGCTGCAGGCGTTATTTGCTTGCTACAGGCCAAATGTGATACTGCGTGGTGAGGTTGTGACACTGCAGCATGAAGACCAACTCACACTGCATGCAGATCTGGCGCTGATGTTGTCAACTTCAGGCACTACAGGTTCACCAAAACTGGTCAGACTGAGCCGGAAAAACCTGCAAAGCAATGCCGAAGCTATTGCCAGCTATTTGCAGCTTGATGCGGCACAGACTGCTATCACAACGATGCCATTGCATTATTCCTATGGTTTATCCATTCTTAACAGTCATTTGCAGGCTGGTGCCAGGTTAGTTCTCACACAGCATGGCTTGCTTTCACGTGAATTCTGGCAGTTAGTGCAGCAGCATCAGGTTACATCGTTATCCGGAGTGCCTTATATCTGGCAAATGCTGCGAAAAATGCGTTATGAACGGTTTAATACCGATTCGGTGCGCTACCTGACACAAGCCGGTGGGCGTTTGGACAATGACAGCCTGCAGTATTTTCAGCAACAAACTCAGGCCAAACAACAGCAGTTTATCGTCATGTATGGTCAGACCGAAGCAACAGCCCGCATAGCATATTTGCCGGCTGAACTGCTGGCAGAAAAAACCGGCTCAATTGGCCGTGCTATTCCGGGCGGTAAGCTGTGGGTCCGGCAGGCCGACGGACAACTGACCGATCAGCCGGATATTGAAGGGGAGCTGATTTATCAGGGACCAAATGTGATGCTTGGATATGCAGAGTCGCTGGACGAGCTGGGGTTCGGTGATCAATGTCAGGGCCAGCTCGCCACCGGAGATATCGGTTATTGCGATCCGGACGGTTGTTTTTACATCACCGGGCGCGCCAAACGCTTTATCAAGATGTTTGGTTTGCGCATTAGCCTTGATATGGTCGATGAGGTACTGGCGCGACGTGGATTGGATGCAACCAGTACGGGGCGGGATGACAAGCTGACGATATTTATCAGTGCGGGAGCCGCGGTTGAGCCGGCAGCGCTGACAACTGAGCTGTCAGCTTTGTTTAAAATTAACGCCAACGCTATAGCAGTGCATCAGGTCGCAGCAATTCCGCGTAGCACTAATGGTAAAGTCGATGGCCAGGCCATCAAAGCATTGATGGCGCAATATGAATAATCTGGATTTTTTTTATCAGCAACAATCGCCGTACAGCCTGAACGCGGCCGAAAAGCAACAGGTTCTGCATAGCCATTTGTCGGTGTTGGATGCACACCATCAGCACCATTGTGAGTTGTATCGGCGCATAGCCAGCTCACAGGCTGAGGCCGGTTGGTTTGATCAGCAGGTGTTTTTACCGGTACGGCTTTTTAAAGAATATGAGCTTAAAAGTGTTGCGCAAGAAGATGTGTTTAAAGTTCTGACGTCTTCAGGAACTACCTCACAGCAGGTCTCCCGCATAGTGCTGGATCGGGAGACTGCTGCTCACCAAAGCAAAGTGCTGGTGAAAATTATGCAGCATTATCTCGGTGTGCAACGTTTGCCAATGCTGATCATCGATCATCCTTCTGTAGTCAAAGACCGCCTGTCCTTCTCTGCCCGTGGCGCTGGGATCCTGGGGTTATCGACTTTTGGCCGCGACCATACTTATGCCCTTGATGATGATATGCAAATCAATCTTGAGCGGGTTCAGGCATTTATTGCAAAACACCAGGGCAAGCCGGTGTTTATTTTCGGTTTCACCTTTATGGTCTGGCAGTACTTTTTTCAGGTACTGCAACAAAGTGGCAAGCAGCTGGATTTAGCCGGTTCTGTGCTGGTGCATAGCGGAGGCTGGAAAAAGTTAATTGATATCGCCGTGGATAATTCTGTGTTTAAGCAAGTGGCAGCTGCGACTTGTGGCATTCAGCGCGTCCATAACTTCTATGGCATGGTGGAGCAGGTCGGCTCGATTTTTGTCGAATGTTCGCATGGCTATCTGCATGCACCGGACTATGCGGACATCGACATCATTGATGCACAGACCATGCAGCAACTGCCATTTGGCCAGCAAGGTCTGATTGCGGTCAGCAGTGTGTTGCCTTCGAGTTACCCTGGGCATCGTCTGCTGACCGAGGATTTAGGCACAGTGTTTGGCGAGGATGATTGCCCATGTGGTTTGAACGGCAAATATTTTCATGTACATGGTCGCTTGCCAAAAGCGGAAGTCCGGGGCTGTTCTGATACCCATGCTGCTGAGGTAAAACCATGACGCTTTCCACTATCCGCCTGCTGGCGCCGCAGCAATCCGCGCAATCTGTTGAAGATTTCTGTCAGGAACGCTTCGACTTACTGACACCATTTTCTTCCGCTGCGCTTGAGTTTGTCGAAACCTTGTCGCGACAATTATTACGGGACCCGGCTTTTAAAGCGCATCCGGAAATGATCGCTTTGGGCTACTGGTTACGCAAAGCCAATATCAGCCGGCTAGCAGAGCAAGCGGCAGTGCCATCTGAGGTGACCGGCCATGCAGTGCGGTTACCCCGTGGCTTGGTATTTCATGTCGCGCCTTCCAATGTCGATACTATTTTTATCTATTCGCTGGTGATTTCTCTGCTGATGGGTAATAAAAATCTGGTGCGTTTGTCGTCCAAATCCTCAGCGCAGCAGATGTTAATTCTGCAAGTGCTGAATCAGGTACTGACTGAGTTGCCGGATAATCCGGTCAGTCACAGCTTGTTGGTGGTCACTTATCCGCACGACGACACCATTAGCCGCCAGTTATCATCCTGGTGTGACGCCAGGATGTTGTGGGGGGGGGACCATACGGTTAGCCATTTCAGCAGTTTACCGGTGCGGCCGACCGCAGTGGATATTAAATTCGCCAACAAATATTCTTTGGCCATGTTATCGGCAGAAGCAGTGCTCGCTGCGGATGATGCCGGATTTGCCAGATTAATCCGGGCTTTCGTCAGTGATACTTATTTGTTCGGTCAGCAAGCCTGTTCTTCGCCCCGTGCCGTGTGCTGGCTGGGTGATGCGCATAGGGTTAATCAGGCCGGTGCGAAGTTCTGGTCTGCAATAGATGCCGCGGTCAGTCAGTATCCACATGGTCTGATGGCGGCAGATTTTATGCAGAAACTGGTTTTTGTGGCAGAACATGCCATCGGTTATCAGTCTGTGTTAAGCCCCGAATCTTCAGACATGACCCTGACTGTACTCAACACCGAACTGGCTGGCTTGATTGATACCCGCCACCATTGTGGGCGGGGGTCTTTCCTGCAAACTACGGTCAGTCAATTGACAGATCTAAACGCCGTGCTGCACCGTGGTGTGCAAACATTAACTTATTTTGGGATCTCTGCCGGTGAGCTGCAAGACTGGCTGCAGGCTGGGGTTCCGGGGCTCGACCGGTTAGTGCCGGTTGGACAAGGACTTGATTTTGATTATATCTGGGACGGTGTGGATTTGTTCGCCAGCCTGTCCAGATTTGTAACCTTCAGATAAAACGGTAATTGCATGTTAAATACACCTTTTTCAGTGTGGCCTTCTTTTACACAGGAAGAAGCAGATGCGGTCAGCCGCGTAGTGCTCAGTAATAAAGTCAACTACTGGACCGGACAGGAATGCCGCGAATTTGAAAAAGAGTTTGCTGCCTGGACCGGAACACAATATGCCGTAGCGCTGGCTAACGGCACGCTGGCATTGGATGTTGCACTTAAAGCATTGAACATTGGTCCGGGTGATGAAGTCATTGTGACGCCAAGGACATTTCTTGCTTCTGTGTCCTGTGTTGTTACGGCGGGGGCGACACCTGTTTTTGCCGATGTTGATTTAAACACGCAAAACCTTTCTGCAGAAACTATTGCCGCAGTCATCACGCCGAAGACCAAAGCCGTCATTGTTGTCCACCTGGCAGGTATGCCAGCGGATATGGACCCGATTATGGAACTATCCCGGCAGCACGGTTTTTATGTTATCGAAGATTGTGCACAGGCTCATGGCGCGCAGTACAAAGGCCGCTCTGTCGGCTCTATTGGCCACATCGGGGCCTGGTCGTTCTGTCAGGACAAAATTATGACGACCGGCGGTGAAGGCGGCATGGTGACGACCAACGACAAGGATTTATGGTCCTTTATGTGGTCGTACAAAGATCACGGCAAAAGCTTTGATTCGATTTACCACAAACAACATGCAGCCGGATTCCGTTGGGTGCATGACAGTTTCGGCACCAACTGGCGGATGCTGGAAATACAGGCGGTCATTGGCCGCATTCAGCTCACCAGAATGGCGGAATGGACTGAGATCCGTAATCGTCATATGGCGCAATTAAATGCCGCTGCGGCCGGTTATCCGTTGCTAAAAGCGCAGCAAGTTCCGGCGGATGTAAGGCATGCTGGTTATAAACACTATTTTTTCATCCAGCCGGAGTTTTTTGCGCCGGGTTGGGATCGCGAGCGTTTGATCCATGAAATCAACGCTGCGGGCGTGCCTTGCTACCATGGCAGTTGTTCCGAGGTGTATCTGGAAAAGGCCTTTGACAATACACCATGGCGGCCGGAGCATCGCTTGCCTAATGCACGCTTGCTTGGTGACACCAGCCTGATGTTGCTGGTGCATCCGACTTTAACTTCGCAGGAGATGCAGAAGTCTTGTGACGTGCTGAGCGCAATCCTTGCCGATGCTTCGGTCAAGCGCTGAGTCTGTTGCGGATGAAAATTCTCTATATCGTCACCCGCGGTGATGTCATCGGCGGTGCCAGTATGCATGTACTGGAGCTGGCCGGTGAAATGCAGCGCCGCGGCTGTGATGTGACTATTTTACTGGGGCCGGGCGATATTGTCGCGCAGCTGGCTCAGCAGCGGGGCTTGTCTGTCATCGTTGAACCATTGTTGTTGCGACAAATTTCACCATGGCATGACTTACGTTGTTTGTGGCGATTAAGCCGGTTACTCCGGCAATTGCGTCCGGATATATTACATCTGCATTCGGCAAAAGCGGGTTTACTTGGTCGGTTGGTCGCAAAATTCTGTCAAATCCCAGTCGTTTATTCCGTGCATGGCTGGTCTTTCAGTATGTATAAAGGCGTCAAAGCTCGCTGGTTTCAGGCGTTAGAGCAGTTGCTGTTGCCATTGACCGATAAACTGGTGCTGGTTTGTCAGCGCGATATTCGTCTTGCCATGGAGTTATTGGGCGCGACCACAGACAGACTGGCGCTGGTGCATAATGGCATTACTGAGCTGCCATCGTCAGATGTGCCAGCGAGTGACGGAAGCTGCCGTTTAATTAGCGTTGCCCGCTTCGAATCGCCAAAAGATCAACATACCTTAATAAGAGCGGTCGCCTTGTTGCCACAGATCAATTGGCATTTAACCCTGGTTGGCAGTGGTCCAACGTTGTCAGCCTGTCGTCAGCTGGCTGAAAGCCTGGGGCTGAGCCAGGTCGAGTTTTTGGGAGAACGGGCGGATGTTGCCGGTTTGTTAGCCCATGCCGATGTTTTTGTGCTGTCCAGTCTGAGTGAAAGTTTACCGGTCAGTGTTATCGAAGCGATGCGTGCCGGCTTGCCTGTGGTCGCGACAGATGTTGGTGGAATGTCGGAATTGATTAGTCATGGCTCCAGTGGATATTTGGTGCAACGACAGGATGCGGCAGATCTTGCTGAACGTCTGGCAGTATTGATTGCAGATCCGCTATTGCGGCAGAGTATGGGAAAGCAGGCCCGGCAGCTTTTCTGTCAACATTTTACCTTGCAGGAAAACGGCAATAAACTGTATCAGGTGTATCAAAGACTACTGGAGGCGTCATGACCAGAGTTGTTCTGACTGGCGCCAGCGGGTTTATTGGCCGGCATCTGGTAAGATTTCTGGCACAGGATCCGGCAATAGAACTGATATTGGTGTTGCGCCGGGCGCCCAATTGGCCATTGCCAGAGCATATTCATGTCCACCTGATTGCAGACTTTCGTGAAGAAGAAGCCTGGCTGAAAGTCCTGCAGGAACATGATTTGGTTATTCATCTGGCGGGGCTGGCGCATCGTGATTTGCCTGTCGATACCCAGGTGGAAGGTTTTTTTGAAGCCAATGTGGCGACAACCCGCGCCATTGCGCATGCCGGGGTAAAGTGCAACATTGACCATGTTATTTTCATCAGTTCGATTGGTGTCTATGGCAGCAGCCGGGTGGATGTTGTGCAACCGAACAGCACATTACATCCAGACCAGCCTTATGCAGAGTCAAAACTTGCCGCTGAATTAGCATTGTTGAGTGTGCCGGCACGGCGTTTTGTTTGTACG
>SSFI01000101.1 GCA_008015325.1 Rheinheimera sp. | reverse complement strand
GCGCTCTGTCGAAACGAGACAACGCAGTCCTGAAGGTCCTGACACTCGCCCGCAGGGTCGGTTTAAAATGTCCACATACGTCGTTGCCTGCTTTTGATTTAGCGCCACTAAACCTGCAAGCAGCCGCCTCGCCTGTGGGCATTTTAATTCCGACTGAATCGCTCACAATTAAATGGAAAGAGCACTGGCTTGCCAATCAGTTGTTCTGGCTGATACAAAGCCGTCAGTTGGGCACTGGAGCGTCGGGTGCCCATCTCTGCGCCAAAATCGACGGTCAGCTTCCACGCCGGTTTACGCGCCTGCGGGAAAGGCTCTACCGCCACAATAGTGCCGGCGCGTAATTCCACCTGCATAAAATCATCCCAGCTGATTTGACTCATCGGAACTCCCCTGTATTTGTTGCGAGTGTTTGTTGATAAGCCTGCTGCCAGTGTTGCAGCTTGTCGGCAAACCGAAGCGCGGCATGCGCCGGGCTGGTCGATGGCAGCGCAAACACCTGCACTGTAGCTGGCAGAGTTAGGCCGGTTTTTATCAGCTTTTGCCAGGATTTGGCCGCAGTACCGCCATTGAGCCAGACCGCCCGCAACGCGGGTAACTGCTGTAATAATGCAGAAAAATCATTGAGTTGAATACTAGCAGGCGTAATGGCACTGTCGAGACTGCCGCGACGTTCTGCTGCGCCAATCAAATCCCACAACGCCAGCCGTTGCTGCTTGAGCACAGTGAGCCGCTCATCGTACGGCAAGCTGGCGTCGATGCCAAACAGCTGCTGCAGCAGTGGCCAGAATTGATTGCGGGGATGAGCGTAATATTGCGCCGCCTGTAGCGAGGCGACGCCCGGCAAACTGCCGAGAATGAGGATTTGTGCATCGGCTTGCCACACGGCGGGCAAGCCATAACACAAGGCTACCGTCATGGACTAACCCGGTAACGGCTCAGACTTTAACAGCGGCAGATATTGCTGGGCTTTGTGCCAGGCCGCCTGCGCCTGCTCACTTTCGCCTTCCTGCTGAGCGCAATAAGCCAGCAGTGCATACAAATGGCCGTGGTTGGCGTGGTCACGTAACCAATGTTGGGTTTGTTTACGCAGCGCCAGCACTGAACGTCCTAGCGGAATGCGGCGGATAGCCGGCCAGGCTAAAGGCAGGTCCTGCAACGATAAATTATCCAGCAGTAATTTTTCTGCCTGCTCAGGCTGCCCCTGCACAGCCAAAGCGCCGGCTTTGCCTAACAACACCGCCAGCGATTTACGCTCACGCGCCGGCAACGCCTGCCAATACGCCGCCTGCTCATCAAACAGGCCTTTTTCCGACAAGCCCTGCACTGCCGCCGGATACACAGTGAAACGATACTGCTGCCAGTCAGCTTTACTGAACCATTGTTGCTTAATCGCTATCGGCACTTGCTCCAGCAAAGTCTGCCACTGCCCCGCGCTTTGCAGCGCCTGTAACCAGAGCCGGCCCAGTTTGCCGTCTTTGCCGATGTCCGTGGCTTTAGGCGTCAGATAAGCCACGGCCGCCGGCGCATTGTTTTGCAACAGCAACAAATCAGCCACCACGTACCAGCTGCCTGGTTCATCCGGGTCTAATGCTGCAGCCGCCTGATTGGCCAGCATCGGCTGACCGGCGTGTTGCGCGCTGTAAGCCGCCATCACTTGTTTTAACTGTTCCCACTCAGGCTCAGCTCTTGCGATTTGGAAGGCCTGATGCGCGGCCTGCCAGTCGTGCCGCGCATAGGCCATCATACCTTGCTGCAGCGCCTGCCGGGCGCGCCGCTCTTTACGTGAGCGCAGAAAACTAAAAGATAAGGTTGGTAAATGGAACAGCCGTTTCACCAGCCACCACACCAGCCACAGCGCAACAGTCACCACTGTCAGGCTCAGCAGCATCCCCACCACAGTGGCTTCGACGGTGACGCCACCGAGCACCAGCATCACATAACCAGGGTGATTGGCCAGCACTGGCCCGAATAACATCGCCAGCGCCAGCACCAGCATGGCGAACAGCAGGCGGATCATAATGCCGACTCCGCTTCAAGCGTACCCTGGCGGTAAGCATCAAATACCGCCGGGCTCTTCAGCGGCGCCAGTAACGGCAGGCTGACCTGCAGCGCCGACAACACCACCAGTTCGTCGGCCATTTGCTGCACTGCAGGTTCGGTCGCGGCGAAATAACGCTGCAGACTGTCGGCACTTTGCTGAATAGCCGCTGCATAGACCGCCTGGTTATGCTGCATCGCTGCCAGCTCAGCCAGCAACAGTTGCTGTGTCAGAGTATTACGCACCGAAATTTGTTGCTCGGCGGTCAGGCTGACACCGTCTTCCGGTAAGCTGGCGCGCACCTGCACTAAGCTGCGCCAGAAGTTACGCCAGTACAGCGCCAGATTGGCTTGCCAGTCTGCACTGTCTTCGCTGATTTCTTCTTCAGTGCCGTTATCCATCGGCCGCTCAGACTGGCGCAGCGGCAACACCAGGCTCTGCTGGCGCAGACTGGATAACGTCAGGTGCAGCTGGTTCAGGTCAGGCGCATTCAATTCGCCCAACATGCGTTTGTCCTGGTCAATGGCTTCACGCACTGGTGTAAGGCTAGGGTCATTCGCCTGTTTTAAGCGTTGCTCCGCCAGTTCCAGCACTTGCTGCACACCGGAGATATTTTGCTCAAGGAATAATTTCTGTTCGGCGAGGCGCAGGAAATAATCGATTTCCAGTAACTGCCAGCCTTTGATATTGCCGGATTGACGGTCCAGTTGCTGCTGCAGTTTTTGCAGTTCGGTCTGGGCGGCCAGCGCCTGTTGTTCAACCTTACCATTGACGTCCGCCGACACCACCGTCAGCTGCTGCTGCAGATTCTGCTGCATTTCGTCCAGTTTGCTCTGGAAAAAGCTGATTTGGCTTTGCTGCTGATTGGTCAGGCTTTGTTGTTGTTCCGACATCGAATTCAGCTGCGGTTGCAGGCTGTAAATCGCCCAACCGGCCGCCGCTGCGGCACCCAGCGCAATTAATAAGGCCAGACTACCCAGCGTCAGGGCCAGTTTACCCCCGGCCGCTGCTACGGGTTTTGCTGCCGCAGGCGTGCTGTCAGTGGCCAGCACCGGACTCTGTTCGCTCATGGAATTTCCTTCTTAACTGACAAATGGCATCCAACAGCGCCTGATCGTGCGCGCTGTCGGCCAACATAATCTGTGCGGGCGCGATGCCAAAACTGATAGCGGTTTCCTGCATCCGCGGACTTATTAACACCCAAAAACGCTGGCGCAACCAGTCGTGGGCGCTGTCCGGCAGCGATTGAAACAGCAGAGATAAAATCTCGTTACTGGTCACTACGATACATTGTATTTGCTGCTGACGCCACTGGTCAGACAAGCGCTGACCATCCAGTGGCAACGGCACTCTTTTGTAACTCTGTACATAACTGACTTTGGCGCCGCGCGCCAGCAAACCTTGTTTAATCAGCTCGCGGCCAGCATTCCCCCGCACAATCACAATATGTTTACCGGCCACGTCCTGCAATTGCGGTAAGGCGAGCAGGCCTTCACTGCGCTGGTCATCCGGCGCTGTTACAGCACGGGTCGTAGCGCGTTGCAGCGCCGCCGCCGTGGTGCGGCCCACTGCAAACAATGGGGCCTGCAGTTTAGTCAGGTCGCATTGGGTTTCGAGGCAAGTGACCGCGGCGATACTGACAAAAATCACCAGATCAGCATCCAACAGAAGTTGTTGCTCACGCGGTTTCACTGTCACCTGTTGTGTGGTGATCAGCGGCTGGTAGGCGTGCGGAATACTCAGCTGTTCGAGCCCATCCAGCAGGCTGTCCGCCCGCCCGGCGGGCCGGGTGATTAATACGCTGAATGGATCCGGTGGCAGCTGCAGCATAAATCAGTGCGATTCGCCGTACACTGCCGCCAGAATGGCGCCGGCGCCCTGCGCCAGTAACTTATCCGCCAGCTGCTGACCTAAAGCTTCGCCATCGCAGGCAGCGCCACGTACTTCGGCCTGTAAAATCTGCTGGCCATCGAGCTGGCCCACCAGGCCCCGCATGTATAACTGGTCACCATCAATTTCAGCAAAAGCACCAATCGGCACCTGACAACCACCCTGTAATGCGCGGTTCATCGCCCGTTCCGCCAATACAGCCTGACGGGTCGCGGTATGTTCCAGCGGTGCTAACAAGGCGCGCACTGTGGCGTCATCGCTGCGGCATTCAATGCCAACAGCGCCCTGACCATTAGCTGGCAGGCTTTGGCTGACGGGCAGATAAGCAGCGATCCGCGCCTGAAAACCTAAACGGATCAGGCCAGCCGCAGCCAGAATGATGGCGTCATACTCACCGGCATCGAGTTTCGCTAACCGGGTATTGACGTTGCCGCGTAAATCACGGATTTGCAGATCAGGCCGTAACGCCTTGATTTGGCATTGCCGGCGCAAACTGGAGGTGCCGACCACAGCGCCCTGCGGCAGCTGGTCCAGGCTGGAATATTGATTAGAAACAAAAGCATCCCGCGGATCTTCGCGCTCGCAAATGGTCGATAACATCAGGCCGTCAGGGAACTCCACCGGTACGTCTTTCATGCTGTGAACGGCGATATCAGCGCGGTCTTCCAGCATGGCGGTTTCGAGTTCTTTGACAAACAGGCCCTTGCCGCCGATTTTTGCCAGTGGGGTATCGAGAATTTTGTCGCCCTGAGTCGACATCGGCACCAGTTCTACCACTAAGCCTGGGTGGAAAAACTCCAACCGGGCTTTGACATATTCAGCTTGCCACAGCGCCAGAGCACTTTTGCGTGTAGCGATACGTACGCGTTGAGTCATCAGAAAACCTGTGAATATCAGAGCTGGAACCGCCGGCCGGTGTGCACTGGCCGCACGGCAAAAAAAGTGGCGCTATTATAGCCGTTATTGATAAGTGAAACTGTACTGAAAGATCACTTTTTGCGTCTGATCAACAATCTCCACTCGCCAGGGGCCGCGTTGATCGTCCAGCAGCCAGTTTTCGCTGTAGGTCCGCCACGGGGAATCTTCGATAGTCAGCACCGCTTCAGTGTGCAGAGTGTCACGGAAATACCAGCGATGGCGCAGGATTTGGCCGGCGTAGTCTTTTAATTCGGTAAACAGATACAGCCGTTTTATCTGCGGAAACGCAATCTGCTGCCCCACCGCTTTACCCGGTTGCAGGTTATTCATCTGATCGGTCAGCACAATACGGCTAAAGCCTTGCGGCAATACCATCTTCTCTGCTGCGGAGATGCTTTCTGCGGGCGTCTCAGTGGCTTGTAACACTGGCGCAGAGAGTTGCTGATCTGCTGCCGGTTTTGACTGGCTGACCAACTCTGGCTCTGACACGGCAGACACAGGCTCTGCAGGCTGAACAACAGATTCCACCGCTGTAGTCGCAATTGTGCGTTGTGGTTCAACAGGGTTCGACGGCGATGTGGCAATGACGGCGGCTTCAGCCACGGGCTGCTCAGATGCAGCTGTTTTGGATTGTACTATTGATTGCGCTGCCTGCTCAGGTTCTGCGGCGACTGCCGGATTTGCCGGCGCCACCGGACGCAGCAAAAACTGATAACCGGCAACACCTGCGCCGACTAACATCAAAGACGCCAATGTAATGCGGGTTTTTGACCAGGGTGCCGGCTGCACAACAAGCGTATCAGTCTCCGGAGGCAAGGCCGCCGGATGTAATTTCACTTTGACTGTCAGTCTGGATGCAGCTTCGGACACTATTAATTCCTGTTGGCGCGTTTAGTTACAAAGACTCAGCAGGTTGCAGCAACCGCTGCTGGATAAAGCGGCTTAAATCCGCCACTTCCTGCGCACAGACACTATGCGCCATGCGGTAATCCAGCCAACTGACCTGAAAGCCAGCATATTTTAATGCGTCAAAAGCTGCCTTACCAGCACTCAAAGGCACCACATCGTCCATAGTGCCATGCGCTACCAGCACCGGCGTGGATTTATTGTGACCAGTCATTTCCGCTTTGAGCTTCTCCGGCATGCCCATATAAGTGGAAAGCGCCATCACGCCGGCGATTTTATATGGCAGACGCGGCAATAAATGCAGCGCAATCACACCGCCCTGCGAAAACCCCGCCAGCAGAATTTTTTCTGCCGGCACGCCGGAGGCGATGACTTTTTCAATCAGCGTCTGCACCTGGGCCGCCGACTGGCGCACGCCTTCTTCGTCGGCGCGATTTTGTAAATCCATGGTTTTTAAGTCATACCAGGCACGCATAACAAAACCGTTGTTGATAGTGACTGGCCGCTCCGGCGCATGCGGAAACAAAAAGCGGATGCCGTGACCGGCCGGCAGACGCAACTCCGGCACTATCGGCGCAAAACCATGGCCAGAATCGCCCAGACCATGTAACCAAATCACTGCAGCTTTAACCGGGCCCGGCGCTGCGACATCGACGTAAGAGAGATTATTCATCTGCAGATTATCCGAAACTGATGGCGGTACCAGCCTGCTTGCTGCCCGCTTCTGCTAATAATTGCCAGAACTCGATACCGGTTCTGTTATCAATCCACTGGCCATCACGCCATTCAAAATGGTGACCATTAAATTTGGTTGCGACCCACAGCTGATGCAAAGGTGATTGTTTATTAATCACAATTTTACTGCGATCCGGGAAAATCACGTTGACTAAGCCACCATGATTTTCCGTATCGATATCCAGGTCCAGCTGCTCAAAGGCTTCTTCCACTGCCAGCAAGACGGCATCGGTTAACTCATCATATTCTACGTCATTCATCCGCTTCACCTGTTTGCTTTTGCTGTTAAGGATGCGATTATAGAGCGCTCAAGCTTCAAAGAAATAAAAATCATGCACGCTGCGTCTTTATCGGTTGGAATTCTGGGTTTATCGCTGTTGCTGCTGGCCGGTTGTGGCCAGAAAGGCCCGCTCACCTTACCCAAAGATCCACCGCCCGCGACAGAACCTGCGCCGGCCAAGCCTGCTACGTCTCAACCCGTTCAATCCGATCAGCAAGGGTAATTTCAGGTGGATTATTTTCAGTATCAGAACCAGCAGTTGCTGGCCGAACAAGTACCATTAGCCGACATCGCCGCTAGCTTTGGCACGCCCACTTATGTGTATTCCCGCGCTACCATTGAACGGCATTACCGCGCTTTTGCGGATGCAGCCGGCAACCGGGCCCATCTGGTATGTTATGCCGTCAAAGCCAACAGCAATATTGCGCTGCTGAATATCTTGGCGCGGCTCGGCAGTGGTTTTGACATCGTATCAGAAGGTGAATTACGCCGCGTGTTGCAGGCCGGCGGCGACCCGGCCAAAGTGGTGTTTTCCGGCGTCGGCAAAACTGAAGCCGAAATTGAGTTTGCGCTTAACACCGGCATCAAATGTTTTAACGTTGAATCTGAACCAGAACTCGACCGCATTCAAAGCGTGGCGGCACGTCTGGGTAAAGTGGCGCCAATCTCCATCCGGGTCAATCCGGACATCGATGCAAAAACCCATCCTTATATTTCTACTGGCCTCAAAGCCAACAAATTCGGTATCGACATCTTACGCGCACCGCAGATGTACCAGTATGCCGCCAGCCTCAGTCACCTGAAAATCTGTGGCGTCGATTGCCATATCGGTTCACAGCTGACCGAAACCCAGCCGTTTTTGGATGCGCTGGATAAACTACTAGCGCTGGTTGATACGCTCGCAGCGGCAGGCATCAAACTGTCGCATCTGGATATCGGTGGTGGTCTTGGCGTCACTTATCTCGACGAAACCCCGCCACACCCAAGCGAATACGCCGCCGAAGTGTTAAAACGCCTCGAGGCCTATCCGGATTTAACGCTGGTATTTGAACCGGGCCGCGCCATTAGGGCCAACGCCGGCGTGCTGCTGACCAAAGTCGAATTTTTAAAACCGGGCCAGGAAAAGAATTTTGCCATCGTCGACGCGGCGATGAATGACCTGATCCGGCCGGCGCTTTACAGTGCCTGGATGAACATTATTCCGGTACAGTTGAAACCAAACCTGCAAGCCCAGACTTATGACGTAGTAGGCCCGGTTTGCGAAACCGGCGATTTCCTCGGTAAAGACCGCGAGCTGGCGATAGCACCGGGCGATTATCTGGTGGTGCGCTCAGCTGGCGCTTATGGCTTTACCATGAGTTCGAATTACAACAGCCGGCCGCGTGCCGCTGAAATCCTGGTCGACGGCGATCAGGTCCATCTGGTGCGTCAGCGCGAACAGTGGGCAGATTTATGGCGCGGCGAGCAGCTGCTGCCAACCTGATACAAGGCGGTACCAAACGGCATGTTATTACAGTTCTCAAAAATGCATGGTCTGGGCAACGATTTTATGGTGGTGGATGCCGTCAGCCAGAACGTTTTCCTGACCAAAGAACAAATTAAACAGCTGGCTGACCGCAACTTCGGCGTGGGTTTTGATCAGTTGCTGATGGTGGAACCGCCGTATGACCCGGACCTGGATTTCCATTACCGCATTTTTAACGCGGATGGTTCTGAAGTTGAACAATGCGGCAACGGCGCCCGTTGTTTTGCCAAATTTGTCCGCAATAAAGGCCTGACCAATAAATACAAAATTGCCGTCAGCACCAAATCCGGCAAAATTGTGTTGTATGTTGAGCAGGACGGCCAGGTCACCGTCAATATGGGTGTCCCGCAATTTGAGCCGGCCAAAGTGCCGTTTAAAGCGCAAAAACAGGAGCTCAATTACATTCTGCATGGCGACGACGGCACAGACAGCGCCACCGCTTTGTGTGGTGTGGTGTCGATGGGCAACCCGCATGCGGTGATCACTGTCGACGATATTCAAACCGCGCCGGTGACGCTGTGGGGGCCGATTTTTGAAAATCATGAGCGCTTCCCGGAACGCGCCAATATCGGCTTTATGCAGGTGGTCAATCCTGGCCATATCAAACTGCGGGTGTGGGAACGCGGCGCCGGCGAAACGCTGGCCTGCGGCACCGGCGCCTGTGCCGCCGCCGTCATCGGTCAGATGCAAAAAACCTTACAAGCGCAGGTCCGGGTTGACTTACCGGGCGGAAGTCTGCAAATTCGTTGGAACGGCCCGGGCCAGCCGGTCAAAATGACCGGACCGGCTGAACATGTGTTTGACGGACAAATGGTGTTATGACAGACGTCACAGACGTAAAAGAACTGAATCAGGCTTATTTGCATGACCAGCTGGTGTATCAGTACCTGCTGGAACATCCGGCGTTTTTCCAGCATCACCCGGAACTGCTGTCGCGGCTGCGTTTGCCGCATGCTCAGCGCGGCGCGGTGTCTTTGGTCGAACGCCAAATGGAATTACAACGCGAGCGGGTGCGTGGTCTGGAAGAAGACATCACCCGGCTGATGACCATCGCCCGGCAAAACGAACATATTTTCTTTGCCCTGAACCAGTTGCACCTCGATTTATTGGCGGCGCGGCAAAATACCGACATTCGCCTCGCGCTCAGTGCTTTTGCCAACAAAATGCCGCAGGTGCACGCCTGCAATCTGATTGAATTTAATCACGAAGTCATGGGCGATCATTTCACTGCGCTGCAACTGGTACTGGAACACCGCTTACAAGGCCGGCACTATTATTTTGGCCAGCTGAACCGCGATGAAATGGCGACTTTGTTCCCGCCCAGTATTCATTCTGTGGCGCTCTTGCTGATCAGCCACGCCGACCAGCCATTGGCCTTGCTGGCCTTTGGTTCACAGCTCGACGATCACTTCCAGCCGAGTATGGATACGCTGTTTATCGATCACATCGCCAAAGTGCTGGCCTTAGTGTTGCCACGTTATGGCCAGCAAGGCCGCTAGCGTCCGGCAGTCTGAGCCGCTAAACGGTGCTGAGCCGGAGCAGCAAGCCGCTGCCTTGGCACCTGACCCGCTGCTGCTGAAGTTTCTGGCTTATCTGCAATTCGAACGCGCTTACAGCACACAAACCCTGACCACTTATCAGCAACAGTTGCAGGCCGTCTGGCTGAGTCAGACCAATCCGGACTGGTTACAGCTGACCGAGCGGCAATTACAACAACATATCCTCAGCTGCCGGCAAAGCCTGAAGCCAAAAAGCCTGGCGTTACGGCTGGCGGCGCTGCGTAGTTTTTATCGTTATCTGCAGCAACAAGGCGACAGAACCGACAACCCGACTTTGTACCTCAAAGTACCGAAAATCGCTAAGCCGCTGCCGAAAAATCTTGATGTCGATGAAATGGCCCGGCTGCTCGATATCGACGAACCGGATGATGATTTAGCAGTGCGCGATGCAGCCATCTTAGAGCTGTTTTATTCATCCGGCCTGCGCCTCGACGAGCTGGTCAGTGCCAATTTGGCCGACATCAACTGGAGTGAACCGCAAATCCGCGTGCGCGGTAAAGGCAATAAAATCCGGGTGCTGCCAATTGGCTCGCTGGCGCAAAAAGCGCTGCAACGCTGGCTGCAGCGCCGGCCGGCTTTTATTGGTGATGATGTGGATGCGCTGTTTCTGAGCAAGCATAAACGCCGTATTTCCGCGCGGCATGTACGGCAACGTGTCGAATTATGGGCGCGGCGTCAGGGGTTGTCGCAACATGTACACCCGCATATGCTGCGCCATTCTTTTGCCAGTCATCTGTTGGAATCCAGCGGTGATTTGCGTGCAGTACAGGAACTGCTGGGCCACGCCAATCTCAGCACGACCCAGGTCTATACCCATCTGGATTTTCAGCATCTGGCCAAGGTCTATGACGCGGCGCATCCGCGCGCGAAGAAATCGCCACGCTGAGTTATTCCGGCATCAAGCCATATTTATGCTGCAATTTTCGCAATGAGCCGTCGCGCTGCATGTCGGTCAGCGCCAGATCCAGCCGCCGGACAAATTCAGCGCTGACACTTTTTTTACTCAGCATAAAATGCACCTGGCCAATAGTGATGGGAGGCATCGGATAACGCACTATTTGCTGTTCCAGCTTTTCATCGCGCAGCGCCAGCAGGCCATTGGGGAAATAATCCAGATAGAGCTGCACCCGACCACGCAAAGCAAACTGATAAAGCGACGGTTTATCAATAGCTTCTACGACGAATTTGCGAAAAGACTGCTGCTCCAGCAAAGCGCTCACTTGCGAACCATAAAAATTGCCGCGGATAATCCCGACGCTGTAGCCCTGTTTGGATATGTCGGCCAGCTGTTTAATTTTTAGCTGGTCGCGCTGCGCTGCCGCGACAAATACCGCGACTTTTTCATCTTCATAAGGTTTAGAAAACCAGGCGTAAGCTTCCCGATCGGCCGATTTTGATGCATTCATCAGCACGTCAATCTCGCCACTTTCCAGCAGCATTAATGCACGTTTCCACGGTGAATCCGTCAGGATCTCCAGCTTGCAACCTAATCGGCCAAACAATTGCTGCATAAACTCTATACGATAGCCGGTGAGCTGCTGCTTATCGTCCAGAAACGAATAAGGCGGCATGTTGGTGGCGGAACGACTGACTACAGTCCGCTGGCACGACAGATCCAATAAAGGCTCGGCCGCAGTGGCATTCACACTGCCCAGCAGCGCAATGATCCCGAACCCAACAAGACCTCCATGACATATCAGGTTCACTTTGACTCCCAAACCGGACCGGGAAAAGGCCGGTAAAACAAATTGCGGGTTAAAATGCCAGTCAGCATAAGCGATGCATCGCTGCGTTGTCTTGTGGCTCAGACAAGTGTTTCACCACAACCACCGTTACAGAGCCAGACAAGGCTAACAGAGCCATGCATAATAAGCTTTAACCCGAACTGACGGATTTTTCCATGCGTCTGTATAAAAATCTCTCGCCGATCCAGGCGTTGTCGTTTGACCTGGACGACACTTTATACGCCAACAGCCAGGTGATAGCCGCGGCCGAACTGGCAATGCAGCAGCGGTTAGCCGAGCTGAAGCCGGATTTACCGCACAATGACCCGCAATACTGGTGGCAACAGCGCAAGTTGTTAGCGGCGCAGGATGCGGAGATCCGCCACGATGTCAGTCGCTGGCGATTACTTGCTGTGGAACAAGGCCTGGTAGCCCAGGGGCTCTCTACCTGCGAAGCCGCTGAAGTGGCGGAGTTGGCGCTTGGCGCTTTTTTGCAGGAGCGCACCAATATCAGCATCAGTGCTGAAGTGAAACAACTGCTGGCAACTCTCGCCAGCCGGTTTCCGCTGGTCGCCATCACCAACGGCAATGCCGATATTCAGCGCATGGGCATTGCGCCTTATTTTCAGTTTGCTTTACGCGCCGGCCCGGACGGGCGGATGAAACCCTATCCCGACTTGTTCCAAAGCGCGGCGCAGCAGCTTGGGCTTGAACTCAGGCAAATCCTGCATATTGGCGACCATGTCCGCTCCGATGTGCTGGGCGCACTTAATGCCGGTTGTCAGACGGCCTGGCTGAATCCGGCCAATAGCCCAGAGCCGCAGGCGGCGAAACCACCGCTGGTGTTGCCACATTTGGAACTCAGTGATTTAGCGCAATTATTGTTATTACAACGCGGTTAAACCGGGCGTGCGGTCTGTACAAGGCGGCCCGGAAACTCGCATCTCACGGTTGCTTGGGTATATAATGCCTGTAAATTTATCCATAGGTTTGAGTTGATGGACGTTTCGCTGTTACTGGATGGTTTAAACGATAAACAACGTGAGGCGGTTGCCGCGCAACCCCAGCACATGCTGGTGCTGGCCGGTGCCGGTTCGGGCAAAACCCGGGTGCTGGTGCACCGGATGGCCTGGCTGATGCAAGTCGAACGGGTCGCGCCATATTCGCTGCTGGCCGTGACGTTCACCAATAAAGCCGCGCAGGAAATGCGCTCACGCATCGAACAAACCGTTGGTGTCAGCCTGAATAATCTGTGGATGGGGACTTTTCACGGTCTGTCGCATCGTTTATTGCGCGCGCATTATCAGGAAGCCAATTTACCGCAGGGTTTTCAGATCATCGATTCGGACGACCAGTACCGCTTGGTGCGGCGGGTATTAAAAGCACTGAATCTGGATGAAAAACACTGGGCGCCGAAGCAAGTACAGTGGTTTATCAACGGCCGCAAAGACGAAGGCGAACGCCCCGGCACTATGGCGCATGGCGGCGATTTTAATCTGCAGACGCTGATTAAAATCTACGGCGCTTATCAGGAAATGTGCGACCGCGCTGGTCTGGTTGATTTCGCTGAAATCCTGCTGCGCAGTTTCGAACTGCTGAAAAATAACGAGCAGGTGCGCAGTCATTATCAGCAACGTTTCCGCCATATTCTGGTCGACGAGTTTCAGGACACCAACGCCATTCAATACCAATGGTTACGCCTGCTGGCCGGCAACCATGCCCGTGTGATGATCGTCGGCGACGACGACCAGTCAATTTACGGCTGGCGCGGAGCCAAAGTGGAAAATATTCAGCAATTCCTCAAAGATTTCCCAAATCCGCAAACAATCCGGCTGGAACAGAATTACCGCTCGACCGGCATTATCCTGAAAGCTGCCAATGCGGTGATCAGCAACAATCAGGGCCGGCTCGGCAAAGATTTATGGACCGACGGCGACGACGGTGAGCCGATTTCGTTATACAGCGCTTTTAACGAGCTGGACGAAGCGCGCTTTATTGTCAGCCGTATTCGCGAATGGCGCCGCCAGGGCGGCAAACTGACTGAAGCAGCGGTACTGTATCGCAACAACGCGCAGTCGCGGGTGCTGGAAGAAGCGCTGATTCAGGACGGCATCCATTACCGGATTTACGGCGGGTTGCGCTTTTATGAACGTCAGGAAATTAAGGACGCTTTGTCGTATCTGCGGCTGATCAACAACCGCCAGGACGACGCAGCGCTGGAGCGCATCATCAATACGCCGACCCGCGGTATTGGTGATTCCAGCATGGACAAAGTGCGTGAATTTGCCCGCGCCAGCTCACAAACACTGTGGCAAAGCCTGCAGCAGATGTTGCATCAAAAAGAACTCAGTGGCCGCGCCGCCAATGCAATTTCCGCCTTTATGGAATTGATTAACCGGCTGGATGACGACATCCGCGACTTGTCACTGGATGAACAGGCCGACCATGTGATCCATCAGTCGGGCCTGTATGCCATGTATCAGGCGGAAAAAGGCGAAAAAGCCCAGACCCGTATCGAAAACTTAAACGAGCTGGTTAACGCCTGTGCCAACCTCAACTTCAGTAACAATGAAGAAATGAGCCCGTTGTCGGCGTTTTTATCGCAGGCGGCACTGGAAGCCGGTGAATATCAGGCTGAAGAGCATTCAGATGCCGTGCAGCTGATGACGCTACACACGGCCAAAGGGCTGGAGTTCCCGCTGGTATTTGTTTGTGGTCTGGAAGAAGGCATGTTCCCGAGCCAGCAAAGTGGCGACGACCCGACGCGGCTGGAAGAAGAGCGCCGGCTTTGTTATGTCGGTATGACACGCGCCATGCAAAAACTCTATCTGTGCCACGCCGAAAGCCGGCGTTTGTACGGTCAGGAACAGTACAACAAGCCATCGCGGTTTTTACGGGAAATTCCGGCCGAATATGTCGAAGAAATTCGCCTGACTACCACCGTCAGCCGGCCAACGCAATTTAACCGCTTTGGCAGTGCAGCCAGCCATAGCGCTTTTGAAAATACCGGTTTTAAACTGGGTCAGCGCGTCCATCACGAAAAGTTCGGCGAAGGCACAGTGCTGAATTACGAAGGCACCGGCAACCAGTCGCGCATTCAGATTAATTTCGACCAACTCGGCAGCAAGTGGCTGGTCACGTCGTATGCCCGCCTCACCCCGCTCTGAGTTGTTACAGGCCTGGGCGCTGTGTCGGACACAGCGCTGGCGGCTGCCAGTCTGGGCCCAAGGCGACAACGCCTTTTTACAGGAGTGCTGGCAATGGCTGCAAAGCCAGCTCCAAAGCACAGACCGCATTTTTTGGTTAGGGGAGCCCTGGCCAACATTTAACGAACAACTGCAGGTCAGGCAAATCGCTGGCCAGGCCCGGCAGCAGCTGCTGGGACAGGAATGTGATGTGCTGATTATTCAGGCATGCAGCGGCATGGACTGGGATTTAGTCGCGGCCAGTATGGGCTGTTTAACCGCCGGCGGGATCTGGCTGTTGTTGACGGCAGATAGCGATAAATTCGGCCAGCAACCGAACCCGGCGTCTCGCCGATTATTGTCTTATCCGACGGATGCCATGCAGCATGTCGGCCGGTTTCAGCATTGGCTTGCTTTGCAATGGCAACAGCAAGCGCTGGTGCATTGGACCCGCAACGGTCTGGATAACCGACTGGATGCGCCGGCCGCACTGCCGGTCGTAACAGAATATCCTGCGCCTTATGCCAGCCACTGCCAAAAACTAGCCGTCGCGGCTATTCACCATGTGGTCAGCGGGCACCGGCACCGGCCACTGGTGCTGAGCGCACACCGGGGCAGAGGCAAATCAGCAGCGCTTGGCCTTGCCGCTGCACAGCTGCAACAGGCTGGCAAATCCAGGATCATCATTACCGCACCGCAGCCGACAGCAGCACAAGTTGCTTTAGAGACCTGCCAACGTCTGCTCGGCGCAGACACGCCATCCTTGCTAGAGTTCTGGCCGCTCGACCGTCTGCTCGCAGAACAACCAGCCGCAGATCTGTTGCTGATTGACGAAGCTGCCGCGATCCCGGCGCCGCAGCTGCAAGCACTGACTAAAAGCTACAGCCGGGTGGTATTCGCGACGACCGAACATGGCTACGAAGGCACAGGCCGTGGATTCCAGCTGCGTTTTCAGCAATATCTGCAACAACACCGACCGGGCTGGCGCAAACTGGTTTTGCAGCAACCTATTCGTTACGGTCAGCAGGACCCATTAGAGCGGCTGATTTTTAACAGTTTTTTGCTGGACGAGCCCGATACGCCAACTGTCAGTTTCAGCGCATCAGCCTTACAGCCACGCCGGTACAGTGCGATGTCGCTGGCTGAGCAACCAGCATTACTGCAGCAAGTGTTCAGCCTGGCATGTCTGGCACATTATCAAACCTCGGTGCGGGATTTATGGGCGTTATTAGATGACCCCAGCCTGTTGGTGTTTACCTTACAACAAGGCGATATCATTGCTGCAGTCGCTATCATCAGCCAAGAGGGACTGCTGCCCACGCAGTTGCTGCCAGACATTTATCAGGGCAAACGCCGGGTACAGGGCCATTTGGCCGCGCAAAGCCTGATCTATCATTGCCTGTGGTCTGATGCCGGCACACAGCGCATCTGGCGGGTGCAGCGTCTGATGGTCAGGCCGGAATTGCAATGCCAGGGACTTGGTCGTGCCCTGCTGGATTTTATCAATACTGAAGCTGACACAACCGCAGTTGACCTGTTGACAACAAGTTTTGGCGCAACGGCAGCGCTGACGCGTTTTTGGCAAAGTGCTGGTTATGTCGCTGTTAAACTCAGTGCTGTCCCAGAGCAGCGCAGTAATGAATATTCGGTGTTGATGTTAAAACCGGTCCGCCTTGATGATCATTCAGAGATCATCAGGTTACAACAATGGTTTGGGCTGAATCTGTGTCAACAGGCTGACACCAGCTGGTCAAAACTGGACCCTCTTTTGCTGCAACAGTGGGCCAACCCCGCCCCCGACGTCTGGAGTGATTATGATCAGCTGCTGTTGCGGTTATTTATGCAGGGGCAACGCGACTTTTCACAGGCTGTGGTGACATTAAAGCGTTGGCTAAACATACATTTTCAAACTTTGCCCGCCGCTGAAGCGAAGCTTTGGGTTGCATTATGCTGGCAACGACAAGACCTGCGATTAAATGCTGCTGAACTGCGGTTGTTGTCCCTTCAACTAAAACATACCGCCTGTTTAGCTGATTTGCATCAAATCCACTAAAACCGTACAAGGCTAAGCTATAGTAGGTTGATTATCCTATTGGAGTTACTGCGGTATGCAGTTCAGATTTGCTGGTTTTGCTGCACTTACTGTATGTATTGCGTTATGTCTGCCAACAGAGCTGCAGGCACAAACGCCAATAAAACTCGGCATGTCAGCACCGTTCAGCGGCCCTGCAGCAGTGCTCGGACAACAATTCAGAGATGGCGCCAACCTGGTATTCACTGCACAAAATGCTCAAGGCGGCATCGGCGGCAGGCCAATTCAGTTATTAACCGCCGACGATGGCTATGAACCGCTGCGAACCGTAGAAAACACCCGAAATTTCTTATTAAACCAGCAGGTGTTTGCGCTATTTGGCTATGTCGGAACACCTACTTCCAGTGCGGTTTTGCCGCTGTTACGCAAACATCAGCTGCCTTTCCTGACACCATTTTCGGGCGCAGACATACTACGCCAGCAAAATGATACTTTTATTTTTAATTTTAGGGCCAGTTATCGCGAAGAAGCAGCTGCTCAAATCCGATATCTGGTAGACAAGCGGCAGTATCAGCGCATTGCGCTATTAATTCAGGCCGATGAATTTGGTGCCAGTGTCGAACAGTGGTTTAAAGCTGAACTGTCAAAACGCCGGCTCGAGCCGGTGGGAATCGTGCGTTTTCAGCGTAACAGCACAGATATGCAGTCAGCTGTCACACAACTGCAAGAGGTAAAGCCTGATGTAGTGCTGACTGTCGGAACCTACTTACCACTGGCTGAGGCCATCCGGCTTGGCAAAAGTCGTCAATTTAACCCGGTCTATTCCGCCGTATCTTTTAGCGGTATCCAGCAATTGCAGCAGCGGCTACAGCCGCCGTTTCAGATCTATGCATCCATGGTAGTGCCAGATCCGAATGATCTGTCATCGACACTGGTAAAAGCCTTTCATGACGCAACCTCTACTGCACCAGCACAACGCAGTGAAACCAGTCTGGAGGGGTTTGCTGCTGCATCAATATTGGTTTCAGCGCTGAAAAAATGCGCGGATAATCTCAGCCAGAAGTGTTTAATGCAAGAATTGCCAAAGCAACAACTTTATGATTTTCCTCTGCAGTACCAGCACGCATCCCATCAGGCATCGCAGCAAGTTTTTTTGTATCAACTCACCACCAATGGGTTAGCTAAAACATAACTTTGAATATCCTGTTGTTAAATGCTGACGTTACTCAGATTAAATGATGGGTGCGGGTGTTTTCGTTCGAATCAGCCCCTTCCTGGAGCTCTAAGTGTTCAATCGGATGAACACAACATTGGTTACGTTCTTAAATCCCGTTCGTTTGAGGGTTCTATTGAACTCACTATTGCGGCTTCTTGGGAGTCTGCCCCCTCTCGGAGCGTCGGGTGTGTTCAGCCGGAAGAACGCAACATTGGTTACGTTCTTAAATCCCGTTCCTTTGAGGGTTCTATTGAACTCACTATTGCGGTTTCTTGAGAGTCTGCCCCCTCGCAGAGCTTCGGGTGTGCTCATCAGCTGTGTGACAGCCAGAAGCGCCAAACTGTTTGTTGCACTGTAATTCAACACCGCGGCTTCGTGGGAGTCTGCACCCTCGCAGAGCTTCGGGTGTGCTCCACCGGAATGACGCCAAACTGTTGGCGTCATTAATTCCCGGTGTCGCTGTACTACTCTATGCGCAGTAAACCGTCAGGGCATAAATACAAAAACCCCGCTCTGTGAGCGGGGTTTTGTGTATTGGGAGCCTGGCGGTGTACTACTCTCGCATGGCAACTGCCACACTACCATCGTCGCAGCTGCGTTTCACTTCTGAGTTCGGAATGGATTCAGGTGGTTCCACAGCGCTATTGCCACCAGGCAAAAACTGTTTGTCTGTCTTTAACTTAGCAAGCTTT
>SSFI01000020.1 GCA_008015325.1 Rheinheimera sp. | reverse complement strand
CTCTTTTTCTATATTGTATCCGCCCATAATCTCGCTGAACATCTCTAAAAACTGTACCTTCATTTTTACCGGACTTGATATGTGAATATTTCTAAATCTGCATTTAAACTGATGTTCAGCACACTTTATTACATACTCCATAAATGCCTTTATTATGTCTGATTTTGCAACTGTTGCAACATTTCTGCATAACAACACAGCTGCAGGACAAACTTAACTTTCACTTCGGACGCGAGTTTGGTGTCCCAGACTTCGTAGTGATAATCCCCAAGCAGGCTTTTACCTGGTACTTTGATAAGAAAATCGGCAAATCCGGCGAAAGAACCAGACTGTAACGCTGCCTGAAATATGACGTCGACACCCAATCGCATTTGTTCCAAAGTGGTTTGATGTGCCAGAGCAAAATCAGTTTTGTCGCATATAGACAGGATGTCCGACACTGTTAAACCATCGTCGATAAAACGACGAAGTTGTGCACGTTCGTGACGGTCGCCTAAAGTTTGCAGGAGTGAGTTAAAGCTATCGTCCGGATCCGGCTGTGGTGCCAGTTCTCGGTGGCTGAAATATAAACGTTCCATCCAACTGGCGTATGGGCTTTCATGAAAACAGGTTAAATCGCTGGGAGAAAAGGTCAGTTTTGAATTGAGAACTCGCATGCACTTGGTTCCGTTTTGTGGACGAGTTTTAGTTATAGCATATTTAAGCGTCAAAAAATGACGGGGGAGTAGCCCACTTAACTGACACTGCGTGCAATGAGTTTGATGTGGAACCTGATTATATAGTCATCTAAGATGGCAGCATGACGTAACGCTAAGTAATTAATAATACGTTACATTTTGTCAATGATTATATTGTTCAGTCTTTTTTAAAGGATTCGTTATGGGTATTGATGAAGTAGTTCCTGTGTTTGTGAGTTTTTTTAGAGAATCATTGCCTAAATTAAGCGAGTTCTATAACTGGCGTATCCCCCAGTATGATGGTTTTTCCGACGTCCAGTTATCTGGTTATGATGCTAATGTTCGCCTAAAGCATCATCTTGCAGAGCGATGGGCCCGAGCCGACCATTCTCAGCGACTTGAATTGGCAAATTTTGTTGTAGCAAAATGGGGCGGAGTACGGGCCAACAAACCTGACACTATTGAACACTATGTTCATGAAGCAAATAAGCTTGTGCCGGCAACTCCGTTGCAAGGAATTGCGAGTTATTCAAAAATATTCGCAATTGCGGCCCCTGATCGTTACGCCATCTATGATGCGAGAGTGGCGGCTTGTTTGAATGCAATACAGCTGAAGGCAGCTATTCGAGGTATTGCATTCAGGTATGTCAGTGGGCGTAACCTTGTCGTAGGACATGCTGGTAAAAGAGTCGGCTTTGTTTATCAGAAACCATTTACTCTAAAAGCATTAAAGGCGGAAGGTTGGCTAGTTCATTCTGCTGATCAAAATTACCCTACTTATTTGAAACTTCTAGAACTTTGTGCAAAAGAGCTTGGTAACGTTCCAATCTATCAATTGGAAATGGTCTTGTTTGCCCTCGCTGAAGAGGTGTGTGAAGAACTGACCTCTTCACTGATACCGTCAAATCGTCATTAAATTTGGCTTGTAGCGACACACTGAACTTGAGACACCTTCTCATTGGTTTTTGGTGTCAAAATCTGGCTCTGCCATCTGTTAGCTTAAGTGCTAATAACGGTTGCGGAGCTGATTATGCTAGATCAATTAATTTTGCGTTCAACGACCTCTGTCTGTGGGTATCAGCTGAATCCCGAAATTACGGATGAAGCCGTTACCAGTGCTTGCTGGATTTTTAAGTTATTCCTTCGCTTTCCCCGGATGCGCAACAGCAGGGCTCTCGAGTCTTATGGCTTTGATACGGATGCTGTCGACCAGCTTATCGCTGAGGATAAACCGCTTATCCTTTCTGAACTTCTACATGAAGCTGAGCAAAGAATGCGGCAGAGCATATCTGCGTCAGTATTTGAACGCAACTTTTCAGAGTTTTGTGCTCTGCTCTCTTTAAAGCCGATCGAGCAAAAAATGTTTAGATTTGCATTGGTTTCAAACTATTGCAGTTTTATGTTTGAACATGTCCATGCTCCTTTTTACTTGGGCCGCTCAGCAGAGATTTACACGCAAGTAGGGTGCTGCATTGATGTTCACCCAGATGCGCTCGAGAATTTGTTTGCTGGGGACAGTGCATTAAAAAGCTGTAACCTGGTAAAAAAAGTTCGCGGTCCGAATTTAGCTGAACAATTTTCCCACCCCGGCATTTTCGATAACCTTTTCAGTGATCGTTGCGAAATGGCTTCTATGCTGGCGATATTCAGCCAGCCAGCTATGGCTTCGAATCTAACCCCCGTCGATTTTCAACACATAGACCCTGAGTTCAGGTTGGTTGACAACTTGCTGAAACGAGCAATTAAGAGCAGACAGGTTGGATGTAATTTTCTGATTTTTGGTCCTCCGGGTACGGGCAAGACTGAGTTTGCTCGCTTAGTAAGCGCGATGAATGGAGCCAATGTGCAGGAAATCAGCGCAATCAGAAACGAGGAAAATCTGGGGTCAAAAGACCGATTACATTCGTATCAGATTTGCCAGCGAATTTATGCAAATAACCCAGAAACGGTGATCATCTTTGATGAAGCTGATGATGTGATCCCCAGTGCTCTTGGGGTTCAGCTGGGTAATGTAGATCAACAAAAACAGGCGCTTCATAAGATTTTAGAATCCAATAGCGTACCGTGTTTCTGGCTGTGTAATAGCGTGGCCAATATTGATCCGGCGATGTTACGTCGCTTTACTCAAATCTTGATGCTGGATGTACCGCCAACAAGCATGCGCCTGACTATGGCCAAACGGATTTTTAACGGGGTTCAGCTGGCGGAAGGATGGCTGGAAAGATTGTGTCTGGATCAGCGCGTGACACCCGCTATTCTCGAACGTCTGCGAAGCAATAGTTGTGGGCTCACCACTGATAATGCAGGTGAGAATACGCAACTATTTGAAATGATGTTAAATCCGTTGCTGATTGCTATGGATGGCAACGAATTGAGACCGTTGCCTTTGAAAACCGCAATTAGCATCGATAGTTATAACGCAGACCATCACTTGGATGAACTGCTAAAAGGTCTGCGTCAGACCACAGATGTGAAAATCTGTTTGTATGGGCCACCAGGCACAGGTAAGTCTAGTTTTGCGGCGTTAATTGCATCACTGCTAAACATGCCGTTATTGAAGATTCAGGCCAGTGATCTGCTGGGTTCTTATGTCGGAGAAACTGAAAAGGCAATTGCCAAATCGTTCAGGCAAGCTCGTCAGCAAAATGCTGTATTGCTGTTTGATGAGGTGGACACATTTCTGTTGTCCCGTGATGGTGCAGAGAAGCATTGGCATAAGACAATGGTGAACGAATTTTTGTCACAGTTGGACGAGTTTTCCGGTTTGTTCGTCTGCACGACCAACTTTATCGAACTTTTGGACAAGGCAGCTCTGCGGCGGTTTGACTTCAAAATTAAGCTGAACTATCTCTCGGAAGAGCAATGTGCATCACAATTATCAGCACTTGTTTCTGAGTTCGGAATAGAGCATGCTCAGTCAGATTTTGCTTTAGATCTGCAGCGTCTGACACCGGCAGATTTTGTCTTAGCAAGACGGAAATTGAAGTTGTTAACCAGCGCAGCAATTGATATGGATACAGTCATTCAATATTTGTTAGATGAACAAGCTCACAAAACCGGCGACTCCCTCGAGCTTGTGTTGCATTAATAGAGCCTAAGATTTTTTAGCGCGCAAAAGCTAACGGTGGAGATAATGTCGATGGAATTAAACAAAAGAAAACTTGAACAGTTATTGCTGCAGTTATTAAAAACCAATAAAGAAGTGGCTAAAAGCGCAGGCCAATTAGCAGATGAAATCGGTATCGAGCAGCTTAAGCGATATACAAAGAACGAAAATGTCTCTGACCAGCAGGTGAAAAAACAGGCACAACGGCGTATCCAACGCGTGTTGGATGAGTTAGCTGAATTACAACCCGCACAAGTACTTGTCAGGTATGAGCAGGTGCCGAGGACCTATTACCGTCAGCCAGCCAACGATTACGGTTCGCTTTTACAAGCATTATTTGGTGTGAACCCGTCACTCAAAATGCATTTGTCGCCTGAAGCGCAAGAAAGTGCATCTCGGCTTCAGAATAAAACCTCACGCCAGCAGGGGCTCATTTCTAACCAATGGCAAAGAAAGATTTATGTTGGCAGAAGCGGAGTTTGTTACCGGGCCCAAATCGATAACGACGTGATCGCCGAGGTTTATCATGCTGTCGATGCAGAAAAATTTATCGAATTTGACTATCTGACAAGCACAGGCAAGGCAAAGCGTATTGAGGTGTTCCCTTGGGGGATTTTACTAAAAGGCGAAAACTGTTACCTGGTCGCCAACGCTTATAATAGCCAAAGAGAGTTGCCTATCACCTACGCGATGCACCGCATCAAGAACCCCAGAATTACCACTCGGAGTACGTTTGCAGCCGAGGGTATGCCAAAAGATGAAAACCACTTCCAGCGTTTTTGCCAGGAGCGTCAGTTAGATTTGTTTGCTAACGAGGATTCCGCAGAAATAGTTCTGCAGCTTCGTTTTTATAACGGTAAAGGACGAACCTTGCAGGATACAAAACTATCCACTGACCAGAAAATCGAGTTGTTGTCAGACAGTGAATGCAGACTAACTGCAACAGTAAAAGATTGTTTTGAATTACACCGCTTTATTCTTGGCAATGGTGATGATGTTGAAGTTGAGGCACCAACAGAACTTAGAAAGTTGATTGCTGAGAAGTTAAAAAATGCACAAAACCGGTATTCATAAAGTGTAAATTCATGTGCCAAATACTGGCTCCATCATCAGGTATGCTTGAAATATCAAGCCAACAGTGTGGAGCTCGTATGAACACCGAATATCTGTATGATTCAAATTGGACCCTCTATGCGGCGATCGACAAAATGCCAAATGGCGACCAGATCATCCGTAGCATGTCAGGCGGTATCATAGGTCGTTATTATGCCAGTTCGAATGTCACGATTGAAATACTAACAGGGCGAGTTGTAGCTCGTGGAAATGCGTTGACAATGTTATTAACTCCAAATGATTTTCGGCGTTGATATTCATTGGATAAATTAATTTCTGAGTTATCTGTTTTTAATCAATATTCGTTAATCAGCATTTTAGGGGCTGCAATGAAACACTCACAGAGTCAATACAAGAACATTACTAAACTTGATGTATATTTAGCCAAAATATATGCAGACGTTTTATTAGGCTGTGGCGTGGCTAAAAAAACGACTACTTATGCGGATTTGATTCATTCAGCAAGGCAAATTTATCCGCAAGACAAGTACTTAGCTAATGCAATTCCGGTATCTACCGGACGCAGATTAGATGTGATCCGTGTCTATACCCTTGAAAATGGTCTACCGGATATAACCGCTCTGGTTGTGTCATCGCTGACGGATAAGCCAGGTTCTTTAGGCCCCCAAGACCCCCAAATTCTGCAGGATGTTCTCTCTTTTGATTGGAGTGACATCATATTCGATTTTGATTCTTTACAGCTTTGTGTGGATGTTTCAATTGCGCAAAAGAAATTGAGCGTAAAACGACCAGCTGCATTACAGCAGATGAGCGCATACTACAAACTTAACAAAGAAAAATTACCTACAAACATTTCAAAGCATCGCGATGAGATTATCGGGATGATCATGGCTGGATTTCCACCTGAACAGGCATTTTATTCATTTTACTAATTCAGTGTATTTATGTTGATTCTTTGTCGCATTATTTTTTGCTATGGATGTAGAGATGAAATTATTGCCTGTATTTTACGATCAACAAATGATTTGTGATGTCAAAAGTTTCTCGCCAAGTGCAGCTAAACCAAAGGCTGTGATTGATTCTTGGCTTAAAGATCGTATGCCGATAGCATTACGCGCCGTGTCGCCAGCTTCGAATGAAATTCTTAAGCTTGCACATGCTGAATCTTACGTGGATGGCGTTTTTGCAGGTCGAGAGCTGAATGGATTTGGTACCAGGGAGCCTATCGTTGCAGAAACATGCCGTTATACGGTCGGGGCAATGATTGACGCGACGAGAGAAGCTATTAGTAACGGTAAGGTTGCGATTGCGCCGGTTGCAGGATTTCATCATGCGGGTTATGCCGATGCTTTTGGTTATTGTACATTCAACGGCCTTGTCATCGCCGCTTTAGTAATGAAACGAGAGGGGCTAGCGAATCGTGTCGCAATTCTGGATTTAGATGTACATGAAGGCGATGGAACTAAGGAAATTATTGAAAAACTGGGACTGGATAACTTCATTGTGCATCATAGCCTTGGATATGCTGTAAATCCGGTTCCGGAAAACGCTGATATTTATCTTTCACTATTACCTTCGGTGATTGACTCAATGAAGCAATGCGACGTTGTCTTATATCAAGCCAGTGCAGACCCTCATGTAGATGACCCTCTGGGTGGTTTTCTAACCACGGAGCAACTTAGGGAAAGAGACAGAATAGTATTCGAATCCTGCAGTAGGATGGGATTACCTGTTGCATGGAATATTGCCGGTGGTTATCAGAAAGACGATGATGGTGGCATTAGTAAGATTTTGCAGCTGCACCATGCTACCTTGGAAGAATGTATAGCAAATTTTGTTGACTGACTTTTGGTGTTGAAATAATTGGGGTACAAATTTTTCTAAGAATTAAATGTACCCCAAATAAATCATTTAGTTTGAGGAAATTGCTTTTTGAATATAATCCGCCAGCTTGCTTAAAGCTTCCTTCCGTTCCTCAAAATAATCATGCTTGTTATAAATTCCCTCGACACCCTTTAACTTGTGATTCAGGCACCGCTCGGCGACATGGCCCGGTATGCCGATCTCGGCCAGTAGTGTCCGGCAGGTGCGGCGTAGGTCATGCACGGTGAAGTGTGGCATGTCGCCCATTTTGTTGGGCGGTTGTATTTTCTTGCCTGGTTCCTGGCCGAACAGTTTGGAGATGGCTCGGTTGAGCGTATCGGCGCCCATGTGGCCGTTTTTGCTGCTGCGCCGGTTTGGGAATACATACTCTGAATCGAATGCCCGCACTTTCAGCTCGTTTAGCCATTCAATGACTAACGGCGGTAGTGGGATCTCCATGCCAACGCCGGTTTTGCTGCGCTCTTTTGGTAGTGACCAAACGGCTTTGTCTAAATTGAATTCTGCCCATTTAGCTTCTGTCAGTTCTGATTTGCGCACGCCCAGGCAGACCAGTAAAGCGCAGGCGAGGTAGTTATCCCGGGTAAAGCTGTCTGGGTTTTCGCGAAACACTTTAAATGCGTGTTTAACTTCATCCAGGCTTAACGCTCTGTCTTTACTTGCCTCAACTCCGCCAGCATCGTTCACAGAGAACGGTGCGGCGGGGTTGTGGCTGGTCAGGTCGAGTTTGATTCCGTGATTAAAAATCTGCTTTAAATACAGCAATGCATCGTTGGCGATAGTAGGGCGACCCGATGCCGTGATCTTACGCAGTAAAAACTGAATATGGCGCGGTGTTACTTCTGCAATTGGTAGGTTGCCAATTTCTGGTGAGATATCATTGCGATAAACGCGCGCTGGGATACCTGGGTGTTTTAAACGCTTCTCATTTCCTATTTGCCAATCGGCAAACAAATCATCCACGACAACCAGATTGGTGAGTTTGGTTTGTTGCTTGGCGATGAGCGGATCTAGACCATCCCGGCTGAGTTTGGCATTGGTTGCTGCTGCGAGGCGTGCATCTTTCAGGGATAAATCCGGGTAATTGCCCAGTGTCATTTCACGGCGTTTACCCATGCTGGTGTAGCGCAGCATCCAATAGGCCTGGCCAGATCTCGGGACCACAAAGTACAACCCATCGCCGTCGGAGTGTTTTGCCGGCTCTTGGGTTAACAGGCTTGTTAGTTGCTTCGCTGTTAGCTTACCCATAAGTTACCCACCTCTTTTATTGGAGAGAAATCAGTAGCTTGGGTGTTTTACGACATTTACCCACCACTACTTTTTTGTGGTAACTAGCATACCCACCATTTTACCCACCGTAAAGTGGTGGGTATTGGTGGGTGTTCATGGACGATGATAGACGACACTCTTCATTAATATATATTAAAAACAGTGTGTTATGTATGATTTTGGACGTTGGTGGACTTTATTCGATATTCTGGATCTGTTCCCGCATCTGCTCAATCAACACCTTCAATTCCACCGCTGTATTGGTGATCTCAGTCGAAATCGCCTTTGACGATAACGTATTCGATTCGCGGTTAAATTCCTGCATCATAAAGTCGAGGCGTCGGCCGATGGCGCCGCCTTGTTTTAGGTGATGGCGGGTTTCTTTGATGTGAGCGTCGAGGCGGTCGAGCTCTTCAGCGACGTCGGATTTTTGTGCCAGGAAGGCCATTTCCTGCTCGAGGCGGTTTTGGTCCAGCTCGGCTTTGATTTCCTGTAAGCGGGTCAGCATTTTGTCGCGTTGCCATTGCAGCGCTTGTGGCAGGTGCACGCGTAAGTTGGCAACGTGCGTGGAGATTTGGTCTAAACGGTCGCGAATCAGCTGTTCAATCGCCACGCCTTCGCGGCCGCGGCCGGCGAGGAAGTCTTTCATCGCGATGTCAAAGCCGGCCAATAATTCGGCCTGCACGGAGTCCATGTCTTCTTCTTGTGTTTCCATCACGCCGGGCCAGCGCAGGATGTCGGCGATATTCAGCTGGGCTTGCGGGCTTTGGGCTGCCAAAGTGCTGGCGGCTTTCATCAGCTGGCCGGCGAAGGCTTCATTAATCTTTAAATCGCCGCTTTGTTGCGCTGCGTTGTAGCGCAGGTTCACTTCCACTTTGCCGCGTTGCAGGCTCTGGCGCAGTTTGTCGCGCAACAGGCTTTCCAAACCCCGGAATTGCTCAGGTAACCGAAAATAACTCTCGAGATATCTTTGGTTAACGGAGCGGATCTCCCATACGGCGTTGCCCCAGGTCGCTTTAATTTCGTGACGGGCAAAAGCGGTCATGCTGTGGATCATGCGATTATCCTTGTGTACATCAAAAAAACATCTAAAAACCGAGTATACCCACAAAGCCGCGCAGAAGGCCAATCCGCTGTCTGCACGAAAAACACCGGCTGTGGCAGAGATGGCGGTATGGCGGTGAAAGCCCTATAATGCCGGCATCATTTTTCGCCAAATCAATGGCCATAGAGGTTTCCCATGCGTCCAAGCGGCAGAACAGCCAGTCAGATCCGTCCTATCAGTTTCACCCGTCAATTCACTGCCCACGCCGAAGGCTCGGTATTGGTTGAATTTGGCAACACCAAAGTGTTGTGTACGGCGTCGGTGGAAGAAGGCGTGCCGCGTTTTATGAAAGGCCAGGGCAAGGGCTGGATCACCGCTGAATACGGCATGCTGCCGCGCGCCACCCACACCCGTAACGACCGCGAAGCCGCTAAAGGCAAACAAGCCGGTCGCACTATGGAAATCCAGCGTTTAATCGGTCGCGCCCTGCGCGCTGCGGTCGATTTAAAACTGCTCGGCGAAAATACCATCACTTTTGACTGTGACGTGATCCAGGCCGACGGCGGTACCCGCACTGCAGCCATCACCGGCGCTTGTGTGGCTTTGTGTGACGCGCTGAACTTCATGCGCGCCAAAGGCTTGATTAAAACCAACCCGTTGAAATATATGGTCGCTGCCGTGTCAGTTGGCGTCTATAAAGGCGAACCTATCGCCGATTTGGAATATGTCGAAGATTCTGCCGCTGACACTGACATGAACGTGGTGATGACCGAAACCGGTAAACTGATTGAAATTCAGGGCACTGCAGAAGCTGAGCCGTTCAGCTTTGAAGACATGCAGGCGATGCTGGCGCTGGCGAAAGACGCAATTCGCGAAATCGTCGACGAACAAAAACGTGTATTGGCATAACAAATCTGTCTTTAAGGTCTTCCGATGAAAGCTTTTCAACAAGAATTTATTGAATTTGCCCTGTCGCGTCAGGTGCTGAAATTTGGTTCATTTACGCTGAAATCCGGCCGCACCAGCCCGTATTTCTTTAACGCCGGTTTGTTTAATACCGGTGGTGATTTGGCCAAACTTGGGCGTTTTTATGCTGCTGCGCTGATGGATGCCGGTATTGATTTCGACGTGTTATTTGGCCCGGCTTATAAAGGCATTCCAATTGCTACCACCACCGCCGTGGCGCTGGCAGAACATCACAACCGCGACGTGCCATATTGCTTTAACCGCAAAGAAGCCAAAACGCATGGTGAAGGCGGTTCTCTGGTCGGCTCGCCACTCAAAGGCCGTATTATGCTGGTGGATGACGTGATCACCGCAGGCACAGCGATTCGCGAATCGATGGAGATCATTCAGGCGCAGGGCGCAGAGCTGGCTGGCGTGCTGATTGCGCTGGACCGGCAGGAACGCGGCAAAGGCGAACTGTCAGCCATTCAGGAAGTAGAACGTGATTTTGGTACTAAAGTGGTGTCGATCATTGGTCTGAAAGACCTTATCCAGTACCTCGAAGGTAAACCGGAACTGGCAGTGCATCTGGATGCCGTGAAGGCGTATCGTGCGGAGTTTGGCGTTTAAGGCGCCGGGTTGTCTTCAGGAATTGTTAAGTTTAAGCTGCGATAAAGAGCCCAACTTTTCATCCAAACAGGCCAGCTATGCTGGCCTTGGCGTAGTTAGCGGAGTCTGTGTTGATCAACAAACCAAATGGCAGCGGTTTTGGCCGTATTCTCAAAGCCACTGAATGTTCGCGTAAAGGTTTTGTCGCAGCCTGGCGTTTTGAAGCAGCGTTCCGCCAGGAAGCGGTGCTGGCGATGCTGATGTTGCCGCTGTCGTTTGTGCTGGCCGAATCAGTTGGGCACTGGGCTTTACTGGTCGGTGTGTTGCTGCTGGTACTCATCGTTGAACTGCTCAATTCCGCCATCGAAGCGCTGACTGACCGCGTCAGCCTTGAGCGCCATGAACTATCTGGCCGCGCTAAAGACATGGGCTCAGCGGCTGTGACTTTAAGCCTGACTATTGTCGCACTGGTGTGGGGCGCGGCTATCTGGCAACTGCTGGTCTGAGCCTGAGCTGACGAGGCGCTGTGAACAGCCTTCAATGCACTGCGGCTAACAACTTGTGCTATGGTAAATTTTTGCTGAGCCATCGCGGTTTGAATCATGCGTAGCTGTTTTTTGTTTTTGATGCTTTGGGTCTGCTGTGCCGGGCCGTTACAGGCAGCAGAAACCTTCTGTTATGACGCGCCGGGCGATAAAAGCACACAACCACCTGTGCTGGTCGACGGACAGCGGATCTCTGGCGCCCACACTGCACGTATTGCCGGCTGGGTGTTGCAATTATTGCCGCAGGCAACCTTTCTGGAATTACCCTGGCAGCGCTGCCTGAATGAAGTGCGCGCCGGCCGCATCAATGGTTTATTGTCGATTGGCTGGACCGAAGAACGGGCTGAGTGGTATGCCTTTCCACCGCGCGCCGGGCAACAAAACGACAAGCTGGCGTTATTTGACGTGCCTTATTTTATCTATGTGCTGCAAGATAGCGCAGTGCGCTGGGACGGCCAGCAATTCCACGGCCTGCAGTATGGGCTAATCACTTTTAAAGGTTATCTGGCAGAGCAGCGTCTGCGTGAGCTGAAAGCCTTGTCGCCGTTGGATTTAGATATCACGCAAGGGATTGATTTGCTGCTCAATCATCGTGTGGACGGTTATGTAGTGCCGCCCGGTGACACGGCGCAGCAGTTTGCCCGGCATGCGCAGTTTGGCAAAGTGCGTCAGCTGGAACACCCGTTATTGCAGATGCCACTATATCTGGTGTTCGCCAAAGATTATTGCCAGGCAAGCGCTGTGCTGTGTCAGCAGATTTGGCAGCATCTGGCCACAAAACGGCAAGAGTGGGAAGCCACACAGCGTCAGGCTTCCGCCAATTTTCAATAAGTTTTCAGTTGCCAGCGCTGCGGTAACAGCGGCAAACCTTCTGCGGTATAGAGCGTAAGTGTTGGCATCGGCGTCAGGCCATAAACCAGCTGTTTTGCTTGCTGAGTTATTGGTTCTGGCAGTGAAAGCTCTAGCTGTTGGCGATCTGCACTGAATCTTGCCGGCACTGCTATCCAGCCATTATTGCCGTCATCCAGGTAAAAACCTGCGATGAGCGCATCTTTTTCGCTGTGATCTGACTCGGGTCTGCACTGCCAGTCGGCAGCGGGTAATTGCAGTACCAGCTTGCGCTGCTGTGCAACAACTTCGGACGACAGCAGCTGCGCCAGCAGTAATCCGTTATTCTGATCGCGAATACAAAGTGCCAGCCGGCGCGCCAGTTCAGCTTTAAAAGGCGGGTGAATATCATCCGCCGCGCCTAAATCGGCGGCACTGACCAGAGAGCAATGCGGGTTTGCGGCGGCAACTTGCTGCTGCGCCAGCCGAACCAGCACAAAACCATGCTGCGGTGCTGGCAAACCGGCCTGGCCAAACCCCGCGATTTGCACTAACAGCAGAGGAAATGCCCAACCGGCAACCAGGCGGCAACTCTGCAGCCAGTGTTGTAGCTGGTCGCCATAGCGGGCGGCCGCTTTGCCCATCGCATCCTGTTCACCCTGATACCAAATCAGCGCGGTGAAAGGTTGCTGTAACCAGGGCTTGAGCTTTGCTGTAAATAAAGCGCCGGGTTGCCAGGCTTGGGTGGTAATTGAGTCTCCAGCGTGTTGAGTCCAGGCGTCGATAGCAGAGCCGGGCCAGCTGAGATCCACCAGCCCCAGCATCACGTCGGCTTCTGCCGGTTGATAACACTGACTGAAATGATATAGCAGTGCCGGCCAGCGCGCACACTGCTCCAAGCTCAGCGCCAGCCATTGGCCCGGCAACTGAAAATCAGCGTGGTCACTTTGGTAGCAGCGCAGCCGTTGCTGATTTTGCATGTCTGTCATGGCGACTGAGAGTTGCTCAGGATAACGCGCTAATGGCCAGCCCACATTGGACTGACCGGCAAAAAGCAGCAGTTCGCCAAACCAGAGGTCGTCGAGCTGCAGTAATTGGCTATCGTCAGTAAAAATGCGCAGCGTCCAGGGGCCGGATGGTGGCTGCGCGTTGAGGGGGATGCCAAAAGTGCCGGTAGCATTGCTGTGGCCACTGAAGGTGATACGGACCTGATCATGTTCTAGCAGCACGGTCAGTGGCACGTCGGCGGTTGTCTGACCGCAAAGCCGCAGCGTTTTGCTATGTTGCAATACTGCACCTGAGGACCATGGCGCTGACAGGCGGATCATGCTCGCGCGCACCCGGTTAATCCTGTGCGAACAGGGCCGCTTTTAATGCTGGCCACTGACTGGCGAAACTCAGGTGCGGTGCTTCTTTAAAGCCGCTGCGCACATACTGGTGCAGCCGGCCTTCAATAAACGCCAGCAGTAAATTGGCCACTGCCGCTTCGTCGCCATGGCGTTTGCCGGTGCCGAGTTTGCGCTCGCGCAGACATTGTTTCAACTGCTTTTCCAAGCTGTCGAGTAACAAAGTGACGCGTTCGCGCAGCCGTTCCTGCTCGCCCTGTAAAGCTTCGCTGGTCAGCAGCCGGCATAAACCAGGCCTGCGGCCGGCAAATTGCAGCAAGGCTTCCAGCATCAGCTGAATGCGTGTTTCGGCTTGTTTGTGGGTTTGGAAAATAACGCGAAATTCGTGCTGCAGCTCTTGTTCCATCAAATCGAGCAGGCCTTCAAACATCCGCGCTTTACTGGGGAAATGACGATATAACGCCGCTTCGGTGACACCCACCTGCGTCGCAAGTGCGGCGGTAGTAATACGCTGACCGGGGCTTTTTTCCAGCATCACGGCCAGCGCGTCCAGAATTTCCGCTTTGCGGTTGCTGCTTCTGGGGGTCGACATCAGCTGTTATGACCGGCCTGAGTGGCCAAAGCCGCCTTCGCCGCGCTCTGAGGTATCGAATTCTTCAACCAGTTCAAACTCCGCCTGTACTACCGGCATAAATACCAGCTGGGCGATGCGGTCACCCGGCTGAATAGTGAAGGCGTTTTGACCGCGGTTCCAGGTGGAAATCATCAACTGGCCCTGATAATCCGAATCGATGAGGCCGACTAAATTGCCCAGCACGATGCCGTTTTTGTGGCCCATGCCGGAGCGCGGCAGAATGGTCGCGCATAAATTGGCATCACCGATATGAATGGCAAGACCGGTTGGGATCAGTTCAGTCTGGCCCGGTAATAAAGTCAGTGGCGCATCTAACAAGGCGCGCAAATCCAGACCAGCAGAACCCGGCGTAGCGTATTCCGGCAGCGGGTATTCAGTGCCAATGCGGCGGTCGAGAATTTTCAGTTCAATGCTTTTTTTCATGGTGGTATTGCTCATAAATCAGGGAAATTAAGGCTTGAGCCAGCTCGGTTTTGCTGCGCTGCCCCAGTGGGAATTCGCTCGTTTTGCTGTACACCGTGATGGCGTTTTGCTCGCTGTTAAAGCCAAGCGACGGGTCAGACACATCGTTAGCGCATATCAGATCGAGGTTTTTCTTCTGCAGTTTTTGCCGGGCATAGTCGGCGACTTTTTCGGTCTCGGCAGCAAAACCAACGGTAAAAGGTCGTTGTGTGGTGAGCGCTGCAACGCTGGCAATAATGTCCGGGTTATTCACTAACTGCAGCGTCAGGCCGTCATTGTCAGCGGTTTTTTTGATTTTCTGTGACGCTAATGTCGCCACGCGAAAATCCGCCACGGCTGCACAACCGATAAAAATGTCGGTTTGCTGTGCTTGATGCAGGCTGCTGATATACATCTGTTCAGCGGTGGTGACATCAATGCGGTTGACGCCGGCAGGTGTTGTCAGCTGCACCGGGCCGCTAATCAGCGTTACATCTGCCCCCATGGCGGCGGCTGCGGCGGCGAGGGCATAACCCATCTTGCCGGAGCTGTGGTTACTGATATAACGCACCGGGTCTATGGCTTCACGCGTCGGGCCTGCGGTAATAGTCACTTTCACGCCTTTTAACAGTTGCGGCGCCGGTGTTGCCAGCACGCTAATGACCGCATCAACCAGCTGTAGCGGTTCTAACATCCGGCCCGGGCCGACATCACCACAAGCTTGCTCGCCGGCATTAGGTCCAAATATGTGAATATTTCGTGAAATTAAAGTTGATAAATTGGCTTGAGTCGCTATGTTTTTATACATCTGCTGATTCATCGCTGGCGCGATGGCCAGCGGCGCGCTGCTCGCCAGAATGCAGGTGGTCAGCAAATCATTGGCAAGGCCATGGGTGATACGGGCGATGACATCGGCCGAAGCTGGTGCCACCAAAATGAAGTCGGCCCATTTCGCCAGCTCGATATGGCCCATGGCAGCTTCGGCCGCCGGGTCCAACAATGACTGGCCCACCGGATGGCCGGATAACGCCTGTAAGGTCAGTGGGGTAATAAATTCGGCAGCGGCCGGCGTCAAAATCACCCGGACTTCGGCGCCACGGTCTTTCAGGCGACGAACCAAATCGGCAGATTTGTAAGCAGCGATGCCACCGCTGATCCCAAGCAGGATCTTTTTGCCAGCAAGAATGTTGTGCATAAGAAAACCATCAGCCAGAAACTGGCCGATAAGATACCACGAACTCAAGGACGAGTGATCATGACCATCAAGCATTGGCCTGCGGCCGAACAACCACGCGAGAAACTATTAAGTTATGGTGCCGGCGCTCTGTCCGACGGGGAATTGCTGGCGATTTTTCTGGGGCATGGCTGCGCCGGCCTTGATGCGGTGGCGATGTCGCGCCAGCTGCTGCAAGATTTTGGCGGCGTGCGGGCGTTTTTCGCCGCGCCACGCGGGCAATTCTGCCGGCACAAAGGGTTGGGCGTACATCGCTATGTAAAAACGCAGGCGGTGCTGGAGCTTTGCAAGCGCTGTTTATATCAGCATATGCAGCGCGATACGGTGTTTTCTGACCCAGGTATGGTGAAACATTATCTGCAGTACAGCATTGGTCTGGAAACGCGCGAAGTTTTTATGACTTTGTATCTGGACAGCCAGCACCGGCTGATTAAAGCCGAACCGTTGTTTTATGGCACGATTGATGCGTCTCCGGTCTATCCGCGTATTGTAGTTCAAGCCGCTTTAGCGCATAATGCCGCCGCCGTTATTTTGGCTCACAATCATCCATCCGGAGTTGCTGAGCCGAGTCGTGCTGACAGAGCAATAACGGAGCGCCTGACCCAAGCTATGGCTTTGGTCGACATCAAGTTATTGGATCACTTTGTGGTCGGCGACGCGGAGGTAATATCCTTCGCAGAACGCGGCTGGCTTTAAGATCTGAAAGGATCAACACGATCCTCGTTTAAACTTCAGGCGGAATCGCTTGAGTTTTGCCGGCTTATCGTGTATAAATTGCGCCCTTTCAGAAATCCGGGGCATTCTTCTTGGCCAGAAGGATGACGATAGCTCGAGCTGAAGTAATTTTGGAGATACATTGACATGTCTAGAGT
>SSFI01000082.1 GCA_008015325.1 Rheinheimera sp. | reverse complement strand
TTGCTGTACTGAAGGATCTGCACCGATATTTTGCAGCGGCATCAGGGCCAGGGTTTTGCCCTGACTCAATAGTTTTTCCTTATCTACTGACTGTTGGCCAAGCCACAGGCTTACCAGCAAAATAACCGGTGCCAGACCTGCCCAGAATTGCCAACGCACCAGAGGGTACCAGTGACCGAAACGGACTCGCTGTAACAAATCCTGTTGCAATCTGGTGAGTGTTGCAGCCACGTGATGCAGGTCTGTAGGGCGTTGGGCCGGGTAGCGCGAAAGACATTGTTCAATCAGCTTTTTCAAGGCTGTCGGCAGGTTTGGCTGCGGGTATTGCATTCGCCGGTCTTGTTGCACAATGGCCTGCATCGTCTCCTCAGCAGTGTCGCGCAGAAACGGATGCACGCCATAACAAAGCTCATACATCACGACGCCAAAGGCAAACACATCGCTGTGGATAGTGGCGTCGTCGTCGCTTTGCAGGAGTTCCGGCGCCATATATGGCAAAGTGCCTTTGATTTGGTGTGCGGTCGTGTGTGCTGACCACTGGGTATCTAATTGGCTGGATAACACCGGCGGCAAGGCCGCGCCCTGAAGGTCGGCTTGCTGCTGTAAACGTCGTTGCCGGCTTGCCATGCCGAAATCCAGAATTTTGACTTGTTTTGCCGGCAGGCACACCATCAGATTGCTTGGTTTTAAGTCGCGATGTATCACACCGGCCTGATGGGCGCTTGCCAGACCGGCAGCAATCTGCGCCAGCAAATGCAATTTGTCCGGTAAACTCAACGACCGTTTCTGGTATTGATCCAGCGTCTGACCTTCCAGCCATTCCGTCACGATGTAGCTCTGTTGTTCGCTACGGGAAATATCATAGACGGTGACGATATTCGGATGCTGTAATGATGATGCCAGGCGGGCTTCTTCCAGCAACTGCTGCCCGGCGGATTGCCCCTGGCGCTGCAACTGTCATACTTTGAGCGCCACCGGGCGTTGCAGAGTCACATCATAAGCCTGATAAACGATGCCCATACCACCTTGCCCGGCCTGACGCAGTAACTGGTAGTGCCCGAATCCGGCAGGCGCCGGTAGTGCAGCTGCAGAAACCCCGCTGTCGCCCGGCATTTGTGTCTCAAGCTGTGATTGCAGATCGGACTGGCAATAGTCGCAATGGCCGGCTGTCATTGGGTTGGACATCTCACACTGCGGACAAATCACGCCTGCGAGCTCCGGTTGCCGGATTTGACTATTTCGCTGCCGGTATCAAGCAATTGTAATTTGGTCGGTTTGTGCGCACAAACCCGGTTCTTACCGCTGTGTTTGGCCTGATACATTGCTTGGTCGGCACAGTCGACAAAGCGGTACGCCAGATTATGCAGGGCGTGATGGAATCCGGCGACGCCGATACTGGCGGTGATATTCAGCGTCATACCTGCGACCTGCGGCTGCAACGCAGCAATGTCAGCGCGAATGCGCTCGGCGTAAATCAATGCGCTATCAGCTTCTGTATTATTGACTAACACCAGAAACTCTTCGCCACCCAGCCGACCGACCCGATCGGCTTTACGCGCCAACGTTTTTAGCAAGGCTGCGACAGCGCGCAGCACTTCATCACCGGCGAAATGGCCATATTGATCGTTGATCTGCTTAAAATTATCTAAATCGATAAAAATCAGGCTACAGGGTTGACCGTACCTTTTCGCCTGTTCCATCGATAAGGTGATCTGCTCTTCAATCATACTGCGGCTGCATAAACCGGTCAGGTCGTCACACAGTGCGCGGCTGATAGTGATGGCATTTTTCAGTGCGAGGCCGAGCTGTGCCTGCAGCGTTTTGCAGAAGGTTTCCTGTAGCTGGTTAAAACCTTCAGGCCTGGTGCTGTCCAGATACAGCACTGCCAAAGTCTCGCCGTCTGCCTGCAGCGGCATCGCCAGCTCACCTGTGACTGCAGGTTCGGCGGGTGACTGGCCGAAATGGTCCGGCAGCGGCGTGGTGAGTAGCCTGAGTTCCTGGCGCTCGAAACAATCCTGCGCCAGTGTTTCTGCCGGCTCTGGCTGGCCGTCTGCGCGCGCTGGCGTATAGTTCCAGCAGGCGTGGCGTTGAAACTGTTGACGGCGTTTGTCTGGCATTAAGACAAAACCGCGCCGTGCACCCAACACTTCGGCAATCATCGGCACTGCGTGCTCTAGCAAAACCTGATAGCCCTGGGTCTGGTTCACCAATGTATTGAGGCGCTGTAACAGACTGTTTTGCGCAGACCACTGTTGAGCGGCCTGCTGCAACTGCAGGAATTGTCCACGCAGATATTGTTGCAGCTCCGGCAATGCTTGCGCCTGCTGGCTGAGCTGTAATAAAGCGCCCAGACTATGCTGCTGCATGTCGTCAATGCGTTGTTGTAAATCATGTAACGCCCAGACAGCAAAATCCTGCTCGTGATGCTGTTCTGCTTCATATCTGAGCATGACTGTCTGGCGGCCAAAGCATAGTTCACATTGCGACGGCAGCGGGACTGGTTGTGAAGGTTGCAACAACAGCTGGTCGAGCTGAGTGCCGAATCGTGAACTTTTATCGCGCAGGACCGGACCTTGTGGCGTCAGACGGATCTCTGCATGCTGGCGTGATACGCTGGGGTCATGCAGTACCAGCAGATTGACCGGGTCACGGCCAATAGATATAGGAGTATCGTCCAGCGTCAGGCGGACTGCATGGTGCTTATCGCCCTGCAGCCATTCTAAATCGAGCACCATGGGGTCATTCATGTTATGCACTCCACCTAACAACCGGTCTTGCCTGAATACAGTTGGTCCACGACGATTTTGGGGCGCCAAACCAGCAGTCAAGCAAGTGCGATCTGGTCATCACTTCTGCTTCTGTTACGTTTAAGCTTCGAGTTTATACCGGATCTATTCCTTTATCAGCAACAAATCTCAGGACTGACCCAGGCTCCCGCACGTAGGCTGGGTGCAGACACCGGAAGTTGTTTGGTTAAAACCCTTGCAAATATTGCTGTTTCGGCTTCTGCAGAATCGTTTCCCAGGAGCCATAGGTTGGATTGGTCAGCATAAACCAGCGTGAGCCCCAATATTGCTGGTATCGGTCGACCAGTTCAAAGCGCTTAGCCGGGGTGATCTTGCTTTTCACCTGTGGCAGGAAATCACCAAAATCGTCGCCAACCAGCATGATGACGCGATATTGTTGTGCGGCTTTTAACCGGCGGCTTTCTTTTTCTGAAGTCCAGTCTTGCTGTTCGGATTTTAACCACAACTGGCTCGCGTCAACTTGCGTAATACCAGTGGCTTGCAGGTTTTTCAACGTATCAGCTTTTTGCGGGCATACGTCTTTGCGATTGGCCCTTGGCGCACATTCACGGTTACTGATGTAAAGCACTGTCACGCCGTTTTTGCCGGCCAGATTGAGGAAGTCTACTGCGCCCGGTACGGCTTTAGCTTTCGCGGCTTCAACCCAGTTATCCCAACGCTTGCTGTTAAAACCAGAGTCTTGCTCCAGAATGGCTTGTGCTGCGGCAGGGGAGTTATCCAGAATAGTTTCGTCAATATCGACGATGATGGCTGGTGGCAGCTGTTGGAAATCGCTGGTTTGGGTCGGCAGTGCGGTCCAGTTTCTGTCAGTCAGTGCTTCTTTGATTGTCAGGCTGGCCATTTTATAAGTTTGCAGACTGTTGGCACGAAATTCTGCGGAGGTCTGATACCACAAAGTAGCATTCATGTTGTCATGCGGGGCAGTCGCTGCAGCAGCTGCCAACAAAAAAAAGGTGGAGAAGGCCATAAACAAGTCCTGACGGAGAAAAACGCCGATCATACTGAGTTCATGCTGAAATTCAACAGCAGCTGCGTTAAGTGACGCTTTCCATGGCCAAACTGCGATGGAACAGACGGTATGTCTGTGAAACGCAACAAAAAGGCAGCCTGAGCTGCCTGTTTGTTATTACATGTTCGGATAGTTCGGACCGCCGCTGCCTTCCGGCGTCACCCAACGGATATTCTGCGACGGATCTTTAATATCACAGGTTTTACAGTGAATGCAGTTTTGCGCATTAATCTGTAAGCGCGGTTCACCTGACTCCTGACCGACAATTTCATAGACACCAGCCGGGCAATACCGTTGCGCCGGTTCATCGTAAATCGCCAGATTCACTTTGATTGGAATAGTGTTGTCAATCAGCTGTAAATGACAAGGCTGTTCTTCTTCGTGATTGGTATTGGACAAAATCACTGACGATAACTTATCAAAACTCAAGGTCTGGTCCGGTTTTGGATAAGCAATTTTGGCGCAGGCCGAAGCAGGTTTCAGGCAGGCATGGTCGACACTGTTGTCCTTCAGCGTAAACGGCAGTTTGCCGCCAAACCAGTTCTGGTCGACCATGTTAAAGGCGCCGCCGAGAATGGAGCCGAATTTATGCATGGCCGGGCCAAAATTGCGCGAACGGTACAGCTCGTCAAACAACCAGCTTTGCTCAAACCGGCCTTTAAAGCTTTGTAAGTCTTCGCCGCCAGCATCACTGCGGCTGAGTGCTTCAAACACAGTTTCAGCGGCCAACATGCCTGATTTCATCGCGGTGTGATTGCCTTTAATTTTGGCAAAATTCAGCGTGCCGGCATCGCAGCCCAATAACATCCCACCCGGAAAGGTCATTTTCGGCAAGCTGTTGAGACCGCCTTTGGCAATAGCCCGGGCACCATAGCAAACACGTTTGCCGCCTTTGAGATACTGCGCAATCACCGGGTGGTGTTTATAACGCTGGAATTCATCAAACGGGCTTAAGTGCGGGTTGCTGTAATTGAGGTCGATGATAAGACCAACCACTATCTGGTTATTCTCGGCGTGGTACAGGTAACCACCGCCGGATGTGCCTTGCTCTAATGGCCAACCGGCGGTATGCACCACCAGGCCTGACTGGTGTTTATTCGGGTCTATATCCCAAATCTCTTTAAAACCAATCGCATAGTGCTGTGGTGAGCAATCTTTATCGAGCTGGTAATGTTTGATCAGCTCTTTGCCCAAATGACCGCGGCAGCCTTCGGCAAACAAAGTGTATTTGGCGCGCAGTTCCATACCGGCGACAAAGCTGCTTTTTTGTTCGCCATGTCTATCCAGTCCCATATCGCCTGTGATGATGCCTTTGACCACATTATTTTCAATGATCAGACTGGCTGCGCTGAAACCCGGAAAAATCTCTACGCCAAGCGCTTCGGCCTGGCTGGCCAGCCAGCGACAGACGTTACCCATTGAAACGATGTAGTTGCCGGTGTTGTGCATGGTTTTAGGTACGGCAAAATGCGGGATAGACCGGGCGTTTTCGGCGCTTTGCAGCAGGTAAATATCGTCCTGGCTGACCGCTGTGGTTAATGGTGCGGCCTTTTCCTGCCAGTCGGGAATGAGTTCATCCAGGGCGCGTGGTTCAAACACTGCACCGGATAAAATGTGAGCGCCGACTTCGGAGCCTTTTTCTACCACACAGACGCTGAGTTCAGAACCAGCGTTTTTTGCCTGTTGCATCAGTTTGATCGCCGCTGACAAGCCCGCCGGACCGGCACCGACTACGACAACATCAAACTCCATCGATTCCCGTTCCATTTGCCACCTCGCTGCTGTGATTTGCGCTGCATCAACAGTTTTTGCACTGTTAACTGCTATTCTTGTCTGGTTTTTTTAAAAGCGTTGCCGGCAAGGGTATTTCAGGTTGACGTTAACGTCAATACTGGTTAGATTGTCCGGCATTGAAATGGTCTGAAGTTTACCTTTACGTAAACTTGACCCGAAAACAGCAGGGGTGTGCATTGATGAAAATTCTGGTGCCGGTCAAACGGGTGATTGATTACAACGTAAAAGTGCGGGTGAAAGCCGACCAGAGCGGCGTGGACCTCGCCAATGTCAAAATGGCGCTGAACCCTTTCTGTGAAATCGCAGTAGAAGAAGCGGTGCGGTTAAAAGAAGCCGGTGTTGCAACCGAAGTTGTGGTGGTGTCGATTGGACCTGGTCTGGCGCAGGAACAATTGCGTACCGCGTTGGCGTTAGGCGCTGATCGCGCCATTCTGCTGGAAACTGAACAAAGCCTCGAATCGCTGCAAGTAGCGAAGCTGCTGGCCAAAGTTGTGGCGAATGAGCAACCACAGCTGGTGATCCTCGGCAAACAAGCCATTGATTCCGATAACAATCAGACAGCGCAAATGCTGGCGGCTTTAACTGGCATGGGTCAGGGTACTTTCGCATCTAAAGTGGTCGTAGCTGATGGCAAAGTCAATGTCACCCGCGAAATCGATGGCGGCCTGCAAACGGTGGCGCTGAATTTACCAGCTGTCGTATCGACAGACCTGCGCTTAAACGAACCACGTTATGCA
>SSFI01000093.1 GCA_008015325.1 Rheinheimera sp. | reverse complement strand
GTATTAAGTGACGATGTCGCTCTGTATTACCTGAGACTGAGCTTTTCGACCTTGGAGCACAGCTCTGAAGCCCTTATCGAGTGGGTTCGTAAGGCAGAGGGCTTTGATTTTCCGGATGGCTTAAAAGAAGAATTCTGGATTCAGGCATGTACGGCTTATGCACAGCATGAGTACGACAACGACCCAGATCACTTTGACTCAACCATTGAGTTTGCGATGAGTTTTTTGCTGAACGACCGGGCCTGATTCAGACTTAAAAAAAGAGGCGAACCTAAGTTCGCCTCTATTCATCGATGTTTCACACGAGTTTCCAACTACATTTGTCGGTTTCCAACTAGATTGGATCGGTTACCAACTAGAATTGTCGTGATCAACAAAAATTTTAATTACCGGTAATCTTCCGGGCTCGGACATGCACACATCAGGTTGCGGTCGCCGTAGACGTCGTCGATGCGCGTTACTGTTGGCCAGAACTTGTTGTCGGCAACGTACTGCGTTGGGAACGCGGCGTATTGACGGTCGTAGGCGCGGTCCCAGTTGGCGTCGAAAATGTCGGCCATGGTGTGCGGCGCGAAGTGCAGCGGGCTGTTGTCTGCTGTCCACTCGCCGGCTTCTACTTTGGCAATTTCTGCGCGGATAGAGGTCATGGCTTCGATGAACTTGTCCAGTTCCACTTTGGATTCTGACTCAGTCGGTTCAATCATCAGCGTGCCAGCCACCGGGAATGACATCGTTGGTGCGTGGAAGCCGTAGTCCATCAGACGTTTGGCGATATCCATTTCGGTGACGCCTGTGGCATCTTTGAGTGGACGCATGTCGATAATACATTCGTGCGCAACGCGGCCGTTGGTGCCTTTGTACAGCACCGGAAACATCGGGTCGAGTTTGGCGGCCATGTAGTTGGCGTTCAGAATGGCCATTTCCGTAGCCTGACGTAAGCCCTCGCCGCCCATCATTTTGATGTACATCCAGCTGATTGGCAGAATGCCGGCGCTGCCAAATGGCGCAGCCGATACTGCACCGTTGTTGGCGCCGGTGTCTTCGATTTTCACCACTGCGTGGTTTGGCAGGAACGGAGCCAGCTGTTTCTTCACACCGATTGGACCCATGCCCGGGCCGCCACCGCCGTGTGGAATACAGAAGGTTTTGTGCAGGTTTAAGTGCGATACGTCAGCACCGATAAAGCCTGGCGCTGTCACACCGACCTGCGCGTTCATGTTGGCGCCGTCCATGTAGACCTGGCCGCCATGGGCGTGGATGATGTCACACAGCTCACGGATCGATTCTTCAAATACACCGTGCGTCGACGGGTATGTCACCATGATGGCCGCTAAACGGTCAGACACAGCTTCAGCTTTGGCTTTTAAATCCGCCATGTCGATATTGCCTGACTTGTCGCAGTCAACCAGCACCACTTCGAAGCTCGCCATTGCCGCAGTTGCCGGGTTGGTGCCGTGGGCAGAGACCGGAATTAAACAGATGTTGCGGTGGCCTTCGCCACGGCTTTCGTGGTATTTGCGAATGGCAATCATACCGGCGTATTCGCCTTGTGCGCCTGAGTTCGGCTGCATCGACATTTGGTCGTAACCGGTGATGTTGACCAGCCAGTCAGCCAGTTCGCCAATCATCTGGTAATAACCTTCAGCCTGATTTTTTGGCACGAACGGGTGCAGCGCGCCAAATTCTGGCCAGGTCACCGGGATCATCTCAGCGGTGGCGTTTAACTTCATCGTGCACGAACCTAAAGAAATCATCGAGTGGTTCAGTGCCAAGTCTTTGTTTTCCAGCTTTTTGATATAACGCAGCATCTCAGTTTCGCTGTGATACTGGTTAAAGACCGGGTGCGTTAAGTACTTGGAAGTACGTACTAAATCAGCCGGAATTGAGTTGGAACCTTTGGCAACAATAGCGGCGTCCAGCGCTGCTACGTCGAGGCCGTGGCCTTGGCCGAACACGATATCAAACAGCTCAGCGATATCTGCAGCTGTGGTGGCTTCGCTGAAGCTGACGCCTAAAGAATCAGTCAGATCAGTCCGGAAGTTCACGCCAGCGGCTTCAGCACGGGCGATGACTTCAGCACGGTTGGCCAGGCTGAACGTCACAGTGTCGAACCAGGTGGTGTGCTTGAGCGCTACGCCTTTGGCCGTTAAGCCGGCAGCGAATACGTCGGCAGAGCGGTGAATGCGTTCAGCGATGTTTTTAAGGCCTTGCGGGCCGTGGTACACGCAGTAGAACGACGCCATATTGGCCAGTAACACCTGAGCAGTACAGATGTTGGAGTTGGCTTTTTCACGGCGGATATGTTGTTCACGGGTCTGCATTGCCATACGCAGCGCCTGATTGCCACGGCGGTCTTTCGACACACCGATGATGCGGCCTGGCATTGAACGTTTGTAATCGTCGCGGGTAGCGAAGAATGCAGAGTGTGGGCCACCAAAAGCCATTGGCACACCAAAACGCTGGGCAGAACCTAACACCACGTCTGCGCCCAATTCGCCTGGTGCTTTTAACAGCAACAGTGCCATTGGGTCAGTCGCGACGGCAACTACGGCTTTTTTCGCTTTTAAATCAGCGATTAACTGCGCATCGTTGCGCACTTCACCAGTCGTTGACGGATATTGGATTAAAGCGCCGAATACGTCGTGGTTCACGGCATCTGCCGCTTTGCCGACGATAATGTCAAAACCAAACATCTCGGCACGGGTGCGCACTACGTCGATCGTTTGCGGGTGCACGTCATCGGCGATGAAATAAGTGTTAGATTTGTTTTTGGTGACGCGTTTGGCCAGTGCCATCGCTTCAGCAGCAGCTGTGGCTTCGTCCAGCAGTGATGCTGAGGCCAGGTCCATACCGGTTAAATCTAATGACACTTGTTGGAAATTCAGCAGCGCTTCTAAACGGCCCTGCGCAATTTCAGGCTGGTATGGCGTGTACGCCGTGTACCAGCCCGGGTTTTCCAGCACGTTACGCAGAATCACGTTTGGTGTGTGCGTTGGGTGGTAACCCATACCGATGTATGATTTGAAGATTTTGTTTTTGCTGGCAACCGCTTTTAAATAAGCCAGGGCTTCCACTTCGTTAACAGCTTCGCCTGTCGCTAAAGGCGTGGTCAGACGAATGCCGGCCGGCACTGTCTGCGCGATCAGCTCTTCGACGCTGCTGACACCGAGTTCGGCCAGCATAGCCTGGGTCTGTTCAGCGTCCGGGCCGATGTGGCGGGCGATAAATTCTTGATGATTCGCAAGTTGCGACAGGGTTTTGACTGAAGTGGTCATGCCTGAGATTCCTGGTTGTGAACTGAAAATCGAAATTGGGTACAGATAAAGGCCGGGCCGCTAAATCAAAGCCCCGTAAAACGGGGCTTTGGGTCGCTGGCTCTTAGCCTTGCTTATTCTTCGTCGATGGCGTTTTTGTAACCAGCGGCATCTAACAGGCCGGCTACTTCGCTCTCGTCAGACGCTTTGATTTTAAACATCCAGCCGTCAGTGTATGGTGCGCTGTTGACCAGCTCTGGTGAATCGGTCAGTGCTGTGTTGACTTCAACGATTTCACCGGCGATTGGTGCGTAGATGTCAGAAGCCGCTTTCACAGATTCAGCCACTGCAACGTCGTCGCCCTGGGCTACAGAGTCGCCTACTTCCGGCAGCTCAACAAACACCATGTCACCCAGCAGGTCCTGAGCGTGCTCAGTAATACCTACGGTGTACACACCGTTGCCTTCACTGCGCAGCCACTCGTGAGAAGATGCATACTTTAATTCGGTAGGGATATTGCTCATTTATTAATTCCTCGGACCTAACTCGACGTTTTTTATTGGGTATTTGTGTAAAAATTCTGCAAAAGCCAGTTTAGACGACTTTTTTGCCCATGCGGACAAAAGACGGCTTCACTACTTTAACCGGTACTAATTTACCACGGATATCTACTTCAGCCGTGTCGCCGGTCGATGCCGGGACCCGCGCCATCGCAATAGAATAACCTAAGGTTGGTGAGAAAGTACCAGAAGTGATTTCACCTTCGCCACCTTCTACCACCACGCGCTGACCATGACGTAACACGCCTTTTTGTTCCATCACCAGGCCCACCAGTTTGGCAGTACCGGCAGCTTTTTGTTGCTCAAGCGCCGCGCGGCCAATGAAGTTGCGATCTGCCGGTTCCCAGGCGATAGTCCAGCCCATGTTGGCAGCTAATGGCGATACGGTTTCATCCATATCCTGGCCATACAGGTTCATGCCGGCTTCTAAACGTAAGGTATCGCGTGCACCTAAACCGGCCGGTTTTACACCTGCATCTAACAGTTGTTGCCAGAAATCAGCCGCCTGGGCTTCTGGAACAGAAATTTCGTAGCCGTCTTCACCGGTGTAGCCCGTGGTCGCGATAAACAAATCACCGGCTTGAACGCCAAAGAATGGTTTCATGCCAGCGACAGCAGCTTGTTGTTCAGCAGTCAGGATTGTAGCGACTTTGGCTTTGGCATTCGGGCCTTGTACGGCGATCATCGCAAATTCAGGACGCTCAGTGACGCTGACGTCAAAGGCTTTGGCTTGTGCGTTGATCCAGGCTAAGTCTTTTTCGCGGGTGGCGGAGTTCACCACTAAGCGGAAGAAATCTTCAGTCAGGAAATAAACGATCAGGTCGTCGATGACGCCGCCGGCTTCATTCAGCATGCCGCTGTATAAGGCTTTGCCAGGGACTGTCAGTTTGGCCACGTCATTGGCCAATAAGAAACGCAGGAATTCGCGGGTGCGGGTGCCTTTGAGGTCAACGATAGTCATGTGTGACACGTCAAACATGCCGGCGTCCTGGCGCACAGCGTGGTGCTCTTCAATCTGTGAACCGTAGTGCAGCGGCATGTCCCAGCCGTGGAAGTCGACCACTTTTGCGCCAGCTTCAAGATGTTTTGCGTATAACACAGTTTGTTGAGCCATCAGTACTTTCCTCTGGAGCCGGTGCATAGCCGGCGTGCTGGGTATAAAACCTGTAAGGGCAGAAAGTGACACAGTCAGTCGGGCGGATGCCGTTATAACCGACTGGCCACCAAAAGATGGCCCGGATTATAACCGATGGGTTTCGTGTCAAATAGCCCCTTTTCGATTAGATTTTATAATCCGAAAACAGGCGCTATGACCGCGCTAGCCGAACCAGATTACAAAGAGATGACGCCAGGCCGCGCCACTGCTGGCAAATCGCCCTGGTTGCCCAGCGCCGCTGCCAGCAGCTGACGCTTCACCGGCGCCAGTTGATTGGTGGCTGCCATACCAACAGCTCGTACCAGCTTGGCCAGCGGATGCTGCAACATAAAGCCGCGTTTAAAGGCTTCCATCAGCGCAATCATCTGTTGTGCCTCAGCTTTTCGCCAGCGTTCGTACTGCCGCAGCATGCGCCGCTCATTGCAGGTTCGACCAGTGCTGATATTTTGTACTATTAGTTCTGCTAATGCACAAACATCCATCAGACCAAGGTTCATGCCCTGCCCGGCGAGCGGATGAATGGTATGTGCCGCGTCTGCAACCAACACCGCATTATGCTTCAGCCATTGGCTGGCATAACGCATTTTAAATGGATAACTGCGTCGTTCACTTTGCACGGCAAGCACACCCAGCACCGACTGACTGGCCGCCGTCAGCGCCTGATTAAATTGCTCAGGTGGCAAAGCAATAAGCTCCGCCGCGCGCTCCGGCGCCACACTCCAGACGATTGAAACTAAGTGAGGGTCAGCCAAAGGCAACAACGCCAGCGGACCGGTCGGTAAAAACACCTGGCGCGCAGTGGCCTGATGCGACTCGCTGGTGCGTACCACAGCAACTAAGCCATGATGGTCATAATCCCAGAACGCCAAAGGCATTTTTAACTGCTCACGCACCATCGAATTGGCGCCGTCAGCACCGACCAGCAACTTGCTGATACAAGCGCTGCCGTCAGCCAGCGTCAGCAAATTCTGCCGCTCACTGGCGCTGATTTGCTGGATGCGCGCGTCAAATTTCCACTGAATATTCGGGTAAGCCAAAGCACGTTGATATAAAGCGCCGCGCAGTTCTTCGTTGTCGACTATCCAGCCAAGGGCCGCATCGCCGCTCATAACAGCCGCATCGAGTGGGCCTAAATCGCTGGTGGCAAATTCTATGCGGGCAAAGCTGTCGGCTTCCCACACCTGCATCTGCTGATAAGCCGGTTTAGCAGTCAACAATTGCCAGACGCCGAGGCTGTCGAGCACCCGTTGTGATGCCAGATTCAGCGCGCTGACGCGGTTGAGCTGCACAGGTCCTGCAACAGGTGCCGGACCTTGTTCCAGCACAGTAATGGCTAAATCCGGGCTGTTTTTCGCCAGCAATAACGCCAACGTCAGGCCAGCACTGCCGGCGCCGGTGATCAGAATATCGGTATCTAACATGATGATTGCTCTGTTGGCCCGTACTTAGGTTCGAAGGGCTGAAGTTGCGTCTGCAGATTGTCTTTTATCTGCGCCCGCTGCGCTGATAAGGGCGCAAGCCCAGTACTTTGGGCAGTGAAGGCCTGTTTAAGCGGCGTACAGTGGTTCAAAGCGGTGAGCCCAAGTGAACGTCCAAGCGCCAGTAATTTACTGTCGTTGGAAAATAACCGCACCAGTGAGTCAGTAAATCCAACCACAGCGGCCATATCGGTCTGGCGCAGCCGCTGGTATTGCGAAGTCAGCGAATATGCGCCTGCGTCTTGCTGATGAGCCTGCTGCGCCAGCAATTGCAACAGCGCGTCTAAATCTCGCAGCGCCAGATTAAAGCCCTGGCCGGCAATAGGATGTAAGTTATGCAGACTGTTCCCACACAGCACCAGACGGTGGTCGGCCGCTTTGGCAGCAGTTTTTAATTTGAGTGGATAAACCACCCGGTTGCCGACGCCGCTAAAAACCCCGGCGCTATAACCAAATGCCTGTTGCAGCGCGGCGATAAAATCAGCTTCGGGCAGTGCCTTCAGCATCGCCGCCTGCTCAGGCTGACAAGTCCAGACCAGCGAATAACGCTGCTGCGTCAGTGGCAACAGTGCCAACGGGCCATCGCTGGTAAAACGCTCAAAAGCTTTGCCCTGGTGCGGCGTAGCGACCGCGATATTGGCAATCAAGGCGCTTTGCTGATAATCATGCTGCACGCTCTCAACGCCAGCCAGCGCGCGGCTCGGCGAGTCGCCACCTTCGCACAGCACTAACAAACGACAGCGAAGCTCGGCACCACTGTGTAATTGCAGATGTTGGCAGTCACGTTCTGTGCGAATAGCGCTGATTTGGTCTGGCCTGAACCAGACTAGCTGAGACGAAGGAACTTGTTGCAACTGCTGATACAGCAGCCGGCCAATCCATTCAATTTCAATGACATAACCTAAAGCGCTGCGGCCAAATTCGCTTGCCGTTAACCGGCTTTTGCCAAAATGGCCACGGTCCGACACCTGAATATGCTCAATGGCACAGGCGTGCGGTTTTAAATCAGGCCAGATGCCCCACGCTGCCAGCAAAGCCACGCTGCCGGCGGACAAGGCAATGCTGCGGCTATCAAAGCTGCTGGTATGTTGAGCGGCTGGTTCTGCGTTTTGTTGACCGGCGTTCTGTTGTTCTGGCTGTTGCTCAATAATCGCAATCCGCAGCGTCGGTAACTGCCGGCTGATTTGCAGCGCCAGCATAGCGCCGGTCATACCGCCGCCGGCGATCACCAGATCAAAGTTGTGGTCGTTATGGTTATTGGGTGCCGTGCTTTGGGCTGAACTCACACCTGCTCCTGTGCTTTGGCTGCATTGCTTTTAGTCGCTGCGGTTAAAACGACCGGCCGGCCATCAATGCTTCAATTTCAGCAATGGTTTTAGGCACAGTGTCAGTCAGATTCAGATGGCCGTCTTTGATCACCAACAAATCATCTTCAATTCGCACCGCCATGCCCCACCAACGCGGGTCACAGTCTGAACCGAACGGAATATACAAACCAGGTTCAATGGTCAGCACCATGCCGGGCTCAAACGGCCGCTCAATGTCTGCGACTTTATAAGCGCCAACATCATGTACATCGAGGCCAAGCCAATGGCCAAGGCCATGAATAAAATACTTTTTACAGGCTTGTTCGGCGATTAAGGTCGGCAGGTCGCCGTTTAAGATGCCTAAATCACGTAAACCGCGGGTCAGTTCGGCAATAGCGGCGGCGATGGTATCTCGGGTGCTGTTACCAGGTTTGACCGCAGCGCAGGCGGCATATTGGGCGTCTAACACCACCTGATATAAAGCGGCCTGATCGGCACTGAATTTGCCATTGACCGGGAATGTGCGCGTAATGTCGGCGGCATAGCCAGACAGCTCGCAGCCGGCGTCAATCAGCACTAAATCACCGTCTTTTAATGCATCGCTATTGTCGGTGTAATGCAAAATACAGCCGTTTTCACCGCCGCCAACAATAGTGTTGTACGCCTGCTGCCGGGCGCCGTGCATGGCGCAATAATGGCGAATTTCGGCTTCGAGCTGATATTCAAACACACCGGGCGCGGCGATTTGCATGGCGCGGATATGCGCACCAGCGCTGATGCGGCCAGCTTCGCGCATCAAGGTGATTTCGTGTTCGTCTTTAAATAAGCGCAGTTCAGCAGTGAGCGGGCGCAAATCCTGAATATGCACCGGTGCGCTGTACCCGCGTTTGGGATAAGTGCGTAAGGTTTGCAGCGTCTGGAAAATCTTCGCGTCAAGCTGCGCGTAAGCGCCCTGCGCAAACACCAGCGTCTGTTTGCCGTTGAGCGCCTGCAGCAGCTCCTGCTCCAGTACGTCATTACACAAAACGGGTAAACCAAATTGCAAAGCGGCCGCTGTCGGGCCAAAACGCCGGCCCTGCCAGATTTCCGCCAGCTCGTCTTTTGGCCGGCATAACAGCAGTTCGCGGCAACTGCCGTCGTTGTCTTTGCTTAAAATCAGCCAGGCTTCCGGCTCGGGAAAACCGGTCAGATACAGCAGGTCGCTGTCCTGACGGTAAGGATAATCGGTGTCGCGGCTACGAATAACTTCCGGTGCGGCGCAGTGCACCAGCACAGAGCCTGGGGTTAAACTTGCCAGCAACGCGGCGCGGCGTTTGGCATACACAGCAACAGGCACCAGCGGAATTTGTGGTTGCGGCGTCATCAGGGCCTCTTATCAGGAGTTTTGCTTCGGTGTTATCAGTGGTTTAGTGCAGCGTCTGACTGGCAACTTCCGCCGCCGCAAACTTTTGGCCAACTTCACAGAAGCAGGTCAGCACCATCACCCGCACATGCTCCAGCACCAGGAAATACGACTCTTCGTTTTCTGCTTCGCTGCTGTCATCCGGCGTGTAGATATCAATACGGGTGACTTCGGTTAACTGTTCAACCGCGTCGCGCACTTCTTCGGCGACAATCGATAAATCAGTTTGCTGAATGGCAAAACCGACTAAAAATGCCTGCGCCCATTCCACTAAAGCTTCGAGCCGCTCCGGCAGCGCATCGTCGTCGCTTGGCAGCAACGGACTAAAACCCAGCTCTTCGTCGGCCAGCTGGCGCGCCGTTTCACCGATGAGTTCACTGATCTGGCTTTTTAAAGCTGCATTGACCGCTTGCCCGTCGTTTAAGAAGTCGTGTAAAACTGGTAGAATCTGATTCGCATCCGCCGGGACACCGGCACTTAACATGCCGGCGATCAGGCCGTGCAGCTCGGCTGCCGACGCCATCAGCGCATTTTGGTCTAAAGCGCTGGTCCAGAGGTCGAAATTCATTAAAGGATGTTTAGGCATAACAGCATCATCTGGCATCTGTGAGTGCCCCTATGCTAACACCGGGCTTTCTGAGCGCCAAGCGCGCACCGCCCTGAACCGATTAACCAGACAGTGGCCAAGGCCGCTGTAGTCATCAGAAAAGCAGACAACATGTATCCAAAAGCACAAAAACCAGCCGCAAATCCAAATAAACCAAAACAGCTGACTATCGCGGTGTTAGGCCGCCACATGAAAATTTCCTGCCCGGCCGGTCAGGAAGAAAAACTGCAGGCGGCGCTGACTGAACTGGAAAGCCGCGTCAGCAACACCCGTTACCAGCCGGGCGTACACGGTGCTGAAGATGTGTTACTGATGATTGCGCTAAATTTGTGCAATGAGTTACTGGAAGCGAAAAAGAGCGACGAATAAGGCTTATTTCGCTGGATTCCGGTGATATACTGGCAACGTTCTCTGAGTTGTTTGTGACTGGCTGATGTCCCTGAGCCGATAATTCTTTACATCAGGGTTTCTTCTCCAGCGCTATTGTGCAAGCCCGGCTCGTACCGGGAAGCCTGCGGTGCTGATTGGTTTCCCGCCTTGAACCTCTGGTTCAAGGGCTTACGCCGGTCACGGCAATTCGGAGAACACTTTCGGAGTATGCTGAAGTTGCTGCTACCAAATCCCGCGATATCCCCTGCTTCATCTGATAACTTTCAGCCCGACGCGGCCAAACAGGCTCTGCGCAAACAAATTCGCCAGCAAGTGCGTCAAGCCCGGCAACAACTAAACGCTGAAGCTCAGAACCAGGCAGCCAAAGCCCTGGTGCAACAAGCGCAGCTGTTACCCGAGTTACAACACGCCCAACATATTGCGCTGTACATGAGTAACGACGGCGAACTGGACACAGCTCCCCTGCTGCTGTATTTGCAGCAACAAGGCAAAACCCTGTATCTGCCGGTGCTGCATCCTTTTACCCCCGGTTATTTATTGTTCCAGCGGTACAACGCGCAAACTCCGATGCATTTGAATCAATTCGGCATCCGTGAGCCTAAACCCGACGTCACCGCCATCATGTTACCGGTGCAGCTTGATGTGATTTTTATGCCGCTGGTGGCCTTTGACGCACAAGGCCAGCGCCTTGGCATGGGTGGCGGTTTTTATGACCGCACGCTCTCAGCGCTGCCCAAAACCAGCCAAAAGCCTTTATTAGTCGGCCTCGCGCATCAGTGTCAACAAGTGGAAACTGTACCCACTGAACCCTGGGATGTGCCGCTGCCACTGGTGCTGACGCCAGAGCAACTCTGGGATTTTCGCTGATTTTTAGCGCAGACAAGGGCCTGTTCAACCGCCAAAACTGACATCCCGCTGAATAGCCCCCTATACCTGACAAAAGTTTTTGATATACTCGGCTTTCCTCAGTCACCTTATGGTTAATATGGAAATCCTCATACTTGTTAGTCTGATTTTGTTAAACGGCTTATTTGCCATGTCGGAAATAGCCATAGTCACAGCACGCAAATCACGTCTGACAGCTCTGGCCCATAACGGCCGCTCCTCTGCCGCCATCGCGCTGAAACTGGCTGAAGACCCTACGCAATTTTTATCGACAGTGCAGATTGGTATCACCTCTATTGGTATCTTAAACGGTATCTTCGGTGAAGCCGTACTCGCCGGCCCATTCTCGATGTGGCTGCAAAGTTATGGCCTGTCAGAAGCCTTCAGCTCGATTTTCTCCACTGTGTTAGTGGTTGTGGTCGTGACTTATGTGTCTATCGTGATCGGCGAACTGGTGCCCAAGCGCATCGGCCAAATCAGCGCTGAAACCATCGCCTGCATTATGGCCAAGCCAATGCTGCTGCTCGCGATGCTGACCAAGCCTTTTGTCTGGTTGTTGTCCGGCTCTACCCACGCGATGATGCGGCTGTTCGGTTTTGCCCACAGCCAGGAATCCAATGTCACGCACGAGGACATTCAGGCCCTGCTGCAGGAAGGCTCGAGCAGTGGTGTGATTGAACATACCGAACATACCATGGTGAAAAACGTGTTTCGCCTCGACGAGCGCAGCATTTCATCCCTTATGGTGCCGCGTTCAGACATCGTGTTTCTTGATATCGAATTACCGCTTGCAGAAAACATGCAACGCGTGATGCAGTCGCCGCATTCGCGCTTCCCGATTTGCAAAGGCCACGCCGATGAATTAATTGGCATTATTTCCGCCAAGCAATTACTGGCGCAGTCAGTGGCAGGCACCTTAAACGACCTGCAGCAACTGGCGCAGCCCTGTAATTTTGTGCCAGACAGCTTAACCGGTATGGAATTGCTGGAACACTTCCGCAGCTCTGGCAGCCAGATGGTGTTTGTCGTCGACGAATACGGCGACCTCAAAGGCTTAGTGACGTTGCAGGACTTAATGGACGCGCTGACCGGTGAATTTAATCAGGCCGATTCTGCCGAACAAGACATGATGGTGGTGCAGCGTGACGACGGCTCTTATTTGCTGGATGGCTTATTGCCGGTCATCGACTTAAAAGATTGCTTAGGTATCAGCAAGTTGCCGGAAGAAGACAGCAAACGCTATCAGACCTTAAACGGCCTTATCATGATGCTGCTGGGCAAAATTCCGCAAACCGCGGACAAAGTAGAACTGGACGACTGGCTGCTGGAAATTGTTGATATGGACGGCAAGCGCATCGACAAAGTGCTGGCCAAACGGATTGAGCCACCAGCCGAAGAAGAGATGCCGGGTGCTCTGGCCGACTAAGCCGACACAACTTGCCGGCCTGACTCAGCGCCAACCGGCGTTGATTCCACGCTGTTCGTCGCAGCAGCAACATTTCGCAACATTTCACCGCATCCGCCCACTTGGGCGGATGTTTGCTTTTATGTTAGCCTCGGGTTTATCCGGTATTTTCGGGTCCGCAACAAAAACAAAGTGACAAGGCATCGCCTCTGTCACGCTCTGACAGGAACACAAATGAAAACAATCCACTGGCTGACTCTCGGGTCAGCACTGGCGCTTGGCGCATGCCAGCAAACCAGCCAGCCGCAATCCGCTGCTGCGGCAATTCCTCCGGTCGCCAATCAGGAAAATAACCAGCGGGCGATTGCCGACCGCGTTCAGGCGCATATGTTGTTTTTAGCCGACGACGCCCTCGCCGGCCGAGATACCGGCAGCACCGGCCACCTGATTGCCAGCCAGTATATCGCCAGTAATTTCAAACAATTAGGTTTACAACCAGCCGGAACCGAAGGCTATTTACAGCCGGTACCGATGAAACAAAGCAAGCTGGTGCAATCAAGCCCGAAACTGAGCCTGACGGTGGACGGCAAAGCGACTGATTTCGCTTTCCCAAAACAATTTATGACAGGCCCGAGTAGCCATGAAGGTAAAGTCGACTTAAGTGCCGGCCTGGTGTTTGTTGGTTATGGTCTGGTGTCAAAAGAATTTGGCATCGACGACTACGCTGGTTTAGACGTCAAAGGCAAAGTGGTGGTCATTCTACCAGGCCGCCCGGAATCGCTGCCAAGTGAAGAAGCCGCCCATATCGCCTCGTTAAAAGCCCGCACTGCAGCGGAAAAAGGCGCTGTGGGGATGATCACCATCAACACACCAAAAGATGAAAAACTGCGCCCGTTCGCGCAAGGCGCGATGTACCTGCACATGCCTCGCATCCGCTGGTTGCATGCTGACGGCGTCGCTGAAGGCGATTATCCGCAGCTGAAAATTTCCGCATCTTTGGATATGAAACCAGCCGAAGCGCTGTTTGCCAAAGCGCCGGTGTCGCTTAAAGACATCTATGCTCAGCTGGAAAAGAAACAAGCGCCAAAAGGTTTTGCCCTGCCAGGCGAAGTAAATTTCAGCCGCCAGTCTGAACATCAGCAAATCAGCAGTCCGAACGTGGCCGCAGTGCTGGAAGGTTCTGATCCGGTGCTGAAAAACGAATACGTAGTCGTGACTGCGCATTCAGACCACATAGGTGTTGGTGTGGATATGCGCAGCAAAGACCGCATCAACAATGGCCTGATGGATAACGCTGCAGGTGTTGCAATTCTGCTGGAAACTGCCCGGTTATTCGTGAACGCACCAGTCAAACCAAAACGCTCGATTTTATTTGTGGCGGTTACCGGTGAAGAAAAAGGCCTGCTGGGCGCCGACTATTTCGCGCACAACCCAACCCGCCCGGCTGACAAGCTGGTGGCTAACGTCAACCTCGACATGCCAGTGCTGTTATACCCATTTGCCGACATCGTCGCCTTTGGTGCCAACCACTCAAGCTTAGGCCCGGTCGTGGCTAAAGCCGCCGGTTTGTATGACGTGAAACTGGCGGCAGACCCAATGCCAGACCAGGCGATTTTCACCCGCTCAGACCACTACACGCTGGTGAAACAAGGTGTGCCTTCAGTATTCCTGATGACAGGTTTCACCTCACGTGACCCGAAACAAAAAGGCGGTGAAGTGTGGGGCAAATTCTTCGCCAAGCACTACCACAAACCAACAGATGACGTGGCCGGCCTCACCAAAGACTTCGGCGCCATCCGTTACGACTACGGCGCCTTATTCGCCGACATCAACTACGCCATCGGCACCGAAATCGCCAACGCCCCAGCACGCCCAACCTGGAACAAAGAATCTTTCTTCGGCAAGATTTTTGGCAAAGACTACAACACTGTGAAGTGATTGGAGTTGTTGGATTAGATTTGAAAAAAAGCGCCGTTAGGCGCTTTTTTGTTGGGTTTAAGGCTTAGTTTTAACGGGAACATTGCTGGAACGGCAATAGCGCCAGAATCTGAAGCAAATCTCAGACTCTGCGCAGGGTGATTGGATTGGTAAAAGAGCGCCGACAGTTACTGTTTTACAGCGCTCCAGAAAGATAAAAAGTTTCGTCCGGTCGAGTTCGTCAAGCCTTGCAGCGTTGCTCCCTGTAACACGGCCGAGTGGTTGTAAGGACCGGACTGATCTGCCGTGACAAAAGCGATTCGGATCGCCCCCCAGTCTTTATTGATTCGTGCCTGTGAAATGGGCGCGCCGTAAAAAGTGCCTTCGAAGCTGTTATCAGGATTCACCTTTGTTACCACAAATTGCTGAAAATAGGGTTTGGCATCGGGCGTAGGCCTGAGGTCGACTTGCCAGGTTCCAAGCAGTTGCGTAGTTTGCAGGGGTGCAGCCGTCTCAGCCTGAACCAATGCGACAAAAGTCATAAAAATCAGAGCAATCAGGTAGCGCATAGGCCTCCAAACTTATAAAAATGGCTCCAGCAAGGCCCGTACCGCAACTTTGGCCTGCAGCTGTTTGGCCAGCAGAAATAAACCTGCCATTTTGCGATGTAAAAACAACGCATCGACCGGTGGTGTATGCCAGTAGCGTAAGCGCGTCGATAGCTGCAATCCGGCATCGCGCATGCGCGGCGCTAAATCAGAAGCAGCAAAATCATACACTGCTTGTTGCAGTGGCTCCGCGGCTAAGCTGACCAAATCCAGCACGGCTTGTTGCTGGGCGGGCACTATGTCGGTACTGAAATAACCAATCTGCTGCAGCGCCTGTAACTGGATGGATTGGTCTTGTTGTAGTAAGCCACGGAACAGCTGCCGATAGCCGTCACTGGCTGTTTGGCTGTAATCGCGACAGGCGCCAAAATCCAACAGCACCAGCTGATTAGTCGCCAGGTTATAGCGGTAGTTGGCAAAGTTCGGGTCGGTTTGCACCAGCCTGAAAGAAAAAATTTCCAGAAATAACAGCTCAAACAAACCACTCATCACGGCATCACGCAGCGCCTGCGGCTGCTGGCTTAACTCTTCCAGCGCGACGCCGTCGACAAAGCCCATGGTCAGAATATGACGAGTGGACAGCTCAGGGTATAACGCTGGCAGTAAAAAGCGTTGATCGGCAGCGAGCAGCTGCTGATAGCGCTGCAAGTAGCGGGCTTCCTGCAGGTAATCCGCTTCCTGATGCAACTGTTGTTTCGCTTCGGCCAGCAACGGCTCGATAGCCAACCCTTGCGGCAACAACCCGCTGATGCGTAATAAGGTCGCTACATTGTCCACGTCGCTGTCGATACTGGTGCTGATGTCCGGATACTGGATTTTCACGGCGAGCGCCGAGCCATTGTCATGATTTGCGGCATGCACCTGGCCAATCGAAGCCGCCGCCAGCGGTGCAAAACTAAAGTGACTAAATTGCCGTTGCCAGTCCGCGCCCCATTCTTGCTGCAGCACAGCGGCCAATTGGGCCGGCAGCATCGGGCTGCCATGTGCTCTGAGCTGCGCCAATATGCCACTGAGCGCTGGTGGCAACAGGTCGCCGGCATCCATCGACAGCAGTTGGCCAAGTTTCATCGCAGCGCCACGCATGTGTGCCAGCTGCTGTGTGACACGTTTGGCATTGGCTGGCGTCAGCAAAACTTGCTGTAACGCCGGTTTTTGGCCTTGTGCCAGCTGCCTAGCACCTTCGGCCAACATGCCGCCGGCTACTTTGCCGGCTAAACTGGCCAGGCTACCAAATCGCGCCAGCCGGCTGGTGGGAACTTTACTGCTTTTGGCGGTAGTCATATTCAGCGGTTTGTTGTAATGCCATGCTGCAGGTATACGAGCAAAGCGCGGTGACAGGCCAGTCGCCAGCCAAAAAAAGGTTAAAGCACCCACCATTCAGTAACCATCAGCCGGTTTGCGGATTGGGTTGAAGGTCAGTAGCTTTGGAAGAGTTTTGGTCACATCAAACGAAGGCTCATAAAAAACGAATGTCTGCATTGCCTTAATTGCGGACGTTTGGTTTTTCGTGAACTCCGCATGTCATGCTGCTTTCTTCGACGGACATTGGGGTCTGGATGTGATCTATTTATTGAGAACTGAACCCAATACCAATCCATTTCTTCCGGATTAGAGGGGGGTGTCCAGGTGACACCACGGTGTACCTTAAAGTCTTGCCCCGTTTGTTTCATACATTGATGAAATTGCATCTTTGATTTTCGCGGCCTCCAGAATTTCGGAGCTCGAAAAGTCCTCTCCTCTCAACTCCTTTTTAATCGTTATTAGGATTTTAGACTCCAACGGAGCCAGAATCAGATGTACATTTTCAAAGTCTATTCTTTTGCCAAGCTTCTCGAGCTCTGGGAAAGCATGTTTGAGGATTGAATCGAGAGTCGAGTCTTCAGAAAACGGCCGTGGCGATTTCCCAATTCGAACGACAGATATAACAACAATCGATCCATGCAACACTGTACGGTAAGCTGAAAACAAGTGCCAAACAGCATCTGAAACATGAGGCCTAAACTCCTCACCACTTGAAATCTTGTTGAACTCTTCGAGAGTGAGCGCCTTTGTCATCTCGTGAAACGCCGCAGCTAGATCAGGATTACCTTTTATCTTTGCGGACTCAGAGTCAAAATCGATCATTGAACTGAAGTTTGCTGCATAGGCGAATTTTTTGTGTTCGATAAACGCTTTCCAAATTCCGTCTAAAGATAAAACTCTTCTTTCGTACTCTGCATGACTTCGAAGTCTCGAGTTACTCAAAGTTCCGTCGCGTAACGAAGCTATCTCTTGCGTTTTCTGATTTAAATCAGCAATCAAACGTGTCTCGGCTTGTCGAAATTCACTTTGAATTTTTGTCAGGCGCGTATCGAAGTCTAATTTTAGTTTCGAAGTGAAATATTGAGTCAGCCCTTCTTTGCCAAGCCACTTCAGAAATGCTCCAAGTGTCAGCAAAACCCCCAGATAAACGTACACAAGTACCGTCTCGAATAGCTCCATTGGAGATCCTTTAATCAGACTGAATTGAACTTTTCCTCAATTTATCATTTAACGGAACAGGTCTAAATCCATGAGTGGAAGAAAACTGGGCCCGAACACCATTCGTAGACCTTTTTCGTAGACCTAAACACCACAAAAACCCATCAAATACTGAATTTAAAGGCTTTCGACACTAAACAACAGAACCTCCCCCCAGCTCCACCATAATGTGAAGTCCTAACCCTTATCCGGTTCGGATTTTTACACGCTTCTCAAATGATTCCAGTTGCATGCCGCCTGCCAAGTTCGGCAGTTGAAAGGCAGGGGAGCAACGGTTCTCGAAAATTTCGAGTGCCCTCTATGCAGTTTGCTCGGGCAACGTCCGCATTCAGTGAAAAGCAGTGATTCGACAGCAACTTGAGCCTTCCGCAGCTTCTCGCACAAAGCGACGATTCAATTAAAATTCAAAACGGTCGGGCGACAACGTTGGCAGCTGCTCTGCGGCAGGGATGCCGCAGAGGAACCTACAAGGACGTATTCACGGCGAGTGTGTGACGCCCAGTCGATATTGTGCCCGTGCCGTTTGACACCGCTTTCAGATTATGAAAATAACGGCATACGACCTTCCCCTCCCTCAGCGCAAATATGGCTCCAACCGCAAAACCCATTGAGTTCTCCCCCAACTTCAAGTCATGATGCGGTATCTCGCAATGGATTCGGTGATGCGCCTGATGAGGTTTATCGGACTAACAACTGTGCTAACAGTACTGGGTTTACTGCCAGCTTTGGCATTCGCCGCCAGCGGCAACCAATATCAGGTGCGGCTGAAAAATGGGGATTTATTGAGTGGGGAGCTGAAAAGCAGTTTGGCGACGGAGCTGGTACTTTTTACCGCTTATGCCGGGACTGTGAAGATAAAACGCACTGAAGTGCAGGCGTTAAGCCCGCTGCGCACGGCCGCCACTGGCTCTGCTACCGAATCCCCTACCCAGATAACCACTGCACCGGCGACCGCAATCGCCGCAACGTCTAAAGCTACTGAAACTGCAGCGCCAGCCGCAGAAACCATAAAACCCTGGTCTTTGCAGCTGGATTTAAGTGCGGCGACCCGGGCTGGTAAAGAGCAGGCGAAAAACTATAGCCTGACTGAGCGCTTTGAATATCGCGTCGGTGACTGGCGCAGTCAGTTTGATGCGCACTATGACTACGAAACCAAAGAAGCGGCGCGTAAAACGCACAAATATGAGTTAAATCCGGGGCTGGATTATTTCTATAGCCCGCAGCTGTTCTGGCGCGTCAATGCCGGTAATAGCTACAACTATCTGGCCAGTGATTATAAAAACGTGGATATCAACAGCGGCCCCGGTTATGCGGTGTGGCAACAAGGCCCTACCCGGCTGGATTTGGTGTTATTGGTCGGGCGCAAACAGGCGTATTTTCGTGAAGACGAAACTTTCAGGCTGCTGCCGGATTTTGCGTCGCCGCTCGGTTATAACACCGCCTCGCTGGCCTGGGATTTCAGCCACAAATGGCCAGGTACTTTGCTGGAAGTTTATAGCGAGGGTAACTGGCTGGAACTTCTGAGCCAGCCGCTGAGCATTTTTGATTTTGCGCGGGAACTCAATATGGAGACCGGGCTTCGGTATGCGCTGACTGACCAGATCCGCATCAGCTGGTCCTGGCAGTATGACAGAACCGAGCTGACGCTTTTACTGCCGAAAATGCCGCGCACATCACTGGATTTGTTTGATTCCAAACAGAAAATCAGCATTGGCGCGGCGTTTTAAGCCGCGCAGCGATCAATCGCCAGCCTAACTGGCAACCGCCACCGCAGCGGCTGGTAACCGGCGTTTGCCGTCGGTTTCAAACAGGAAACAACGGTCCTGGGCAAAAGTCAGCGCTACTTTTTCGCCCACTTCATACTGGCAATCGCCTTCCTGGCGGACTACCAGCTGTTCCTGGGTCTGGCAATGTAAGTGTATAAAAGTCTCGACGCCTAACCGCTCGACTAAATCTACTTCCCAGCCACTGCCGCCGCGCACTATCTGTAAGTGTTCCGGCCGCACGCCCAGCTGCAATTCATTGCTGCTGCCATAACCGGCATCCAGCTGTACCTGCTCGCCGCAAGGCAGCGTAAACAGGCCATGTTGCAGGCGGCCTTTGACCAGATTCATCTTCGGTACGCCGATAAATTGCGCGACAAAGGTGTTGTCTGGCTGGTGATATAAATCGAGCGGCGCGCCCATTTGTGCGACGTGGCCGTTGTGCAGCACGACAATTTTTTGCGCCATGGTCATCGCTTCGACCTGGTCGTGCGTGACATACACAATGGTCGAGCCAAATTCGCGGTGTAACTTGGTCAGCTCAGCGCGCATCTGCACGCGCAGTTTGGCGTCCAAATTCGATAATGGCTCGTCAAACAAAATCACTTTGGGACGTTTGACGATAGCGCGGCCAATGGCGACACGCTGTCGCTGACCACCGGATAAAGCTGCAGGTTTGCGGTCCAGCAAATGCTCCAGCTCGAGCATTTTGGCAACGTCTTGCACGCGCTTGGCGATTTCTTCTTTTGGCACTTTTTTCAGCGACAGGGCAAAACCGATATTGTCGGCCACCGTCATGTGCGGATACAGCGCATAAGACTGAAACACCATAGCGATTTCGCGCTGGTCCGGCGGCACCATATTCATCAGTTTGCCGCCCATCACCAACTCACCGCTGCTGATATCCTCAAGGCCGGCGATCATCCGCAATAAAGTCGACTTGCCGCAACCAGAGGGGCCGACAATCACAGCAAACTCGCCCTCTTCTATCGTGATATCAATGCCTTTGACGATTTCAGTGCCCTGATAATCTTTTTTGATGCCACGTAATTCAATTTTTGACATAACAGGTCCTTATCCCTTCGTTAGCCTTTGACGCCGCCAGAAAATGTCTGGGTCAGGAAACGTCGGGCGAATGCAAATGCGATGACAGCCGGCAAGGTGTAAATCACCGCCAGCGCTGTTAAAAAGCCATAGTCGATGGCGTCGACGCGCAAAAAGGCGCGGAACATGCCAAGCGGCAGGGTTTGTAATTCCGGAGATGAGGTAAACATCAACGGCATCAGGAAATCGCCCCAGGCATTGATAAAAGCAAATAAACCGGCAGCCGCAAAGCCTGGTAATGCGAGCGGGATCAGCACATACCGCAGCGTTTGCCACTGACTGGCACCATCCAGCGCCGCCGCTTCTTCGTAGTCTTTTGGAATGGCATCAAAAAAGGTTTTCATGATCCAAATAGCAAGCGGCAGCTGCAGCGCGGTGTAAATCAAGATCAGACCCAAATAACCGTCAACAAAAGAAAACATCCTGAGCAAAGTCGTTTGCAAAGCGGCATCATCAGTCAGGCCAGTGATAAAACCGTGCATCCAGCCGTTTAACGTCAGCATCACTTTATATACCGGCACAATCAGCGCCGGCGGCGGTACGATACGCACCAGAATAATGGCGTACAGCAAAGGCCGCTTCCACCAGGCCTGAGTGCGCGACAGTGCATAACCGCCAAGCCCGGCAAAAATCAGCGTCAGCACTGTGGCACTGCCGATAATCACCACGGAGTTCATGATCCAGCGCACACCACTTTCGTTGGTCAGCAGATTATGAAAATGCGCCAGTGTCAGGCTCTCCGGCAGTGCTAAAAACTGCGAGGCTTTAGGGTCAAAAGCCGCCAGCAACACCCAGAAAAACGGCGCAAGACAAAATAATGAAATCAATATCAGCGTGACATAAGCGCGGCGCTGCGCCTGTTGCCCGCTTACACAAGTATCCATCGGCATTTCCCGAACCAGACTCACCACGTCAGACCTCCACTTTCAGTGCGCGCACATACAGGATGCCGAGCAACATCGAGACCACCAGACTGACCACTGCGACCGCGGCACCATAGCCGAGCTGGAAGGCAGTAAACGACTGATTGTAAATATAAATCCCTAAAATTTCGGTGCTATTGGCCGGCCCGCCACGGCTTAAGGTGTAGACCAGACCAAAGATGGCAAAAGTGGTCACTGTCGAGATAAACATGTAGAGGAAAATGGTTGGCATCATCATCGGCAGCGTGATGCGCCAGAAGATTTGCCGGTCGGTCGCACCGTCGACCCGCGCCGCTTCATATAAATCTTTGGGGATAGACGACAGGCCTGAAGTCAGCAAAATCATCGCAAAAGCGATACCGCGCCAGGTGTTGACGATGATGATCGACAACAGCGGAAAGGTGTACAGCCACTGCTGCGGCTCGACGCCAAACCAGGCCACCAGCCGGTTCAAAGTGCCGTATTCTCCGCTGGCAAACATCGAGATCCATAAAAAGCCGACGACCATTTCCGGCACTGCGTTCGGCAGGCAGATGATGGCGTTAAAAATCGCTTTGTATTTGACCGGTTGCTGCAGCGTCAGCGCTGACAAAAAACCCAGCACAAACTGGCCAATCACCGCCGAGCCAATGACAAAAATCAGCGTAACTTTTAATGAGTTCCAGAACAGCGGATCGGTAAAGAGGCGCTCGAAGTTACGCAGGCCAACAAAAGACGATTCCTGCGCGGCAAAGCCCAGCAACGCGTCGTCGGTGAGGCTGAGTGAAAAGGCATACAGCGCCGGAAACACGATAAAAGCCGCCATCAGCACTAAGGCCGGCGTCATCATCAGGCGGTAACCAAACTGGCGGCGCGCCTCAAAAGTTTTTGGCTTCATTGCGCCTCCTGCGTTAGTTCTTTGCCTTCAGCCTGCGCCAGCGCGCTGTGATTAATTTCCACTTCCCGGTTTTTGCCAACCGTGTCTTCACCCAGCACGTGACTTACGTATTGCAATAACAGCTGCTGCGCACCGGCGCCATCGACTTTACCAATCAGCACAGCTTCAGTCGCCCGCGCCACGCCCGCCATCATCGCATTGGCACCGACAGTGCTACGCAGCGCCCGCGCCTGCGGCAACAACGCGTGGTCGGCGGTCATGGCGCCTAATTCAGCAAACTTCGGATGCTGCGCCGCATCAAGCCGCGCCGGCACATTACCCAGGCGTTTGGCATACGCAAGCGCCACATCGTTATCACCCATTAACAAAGCCAGCGCCCGCGCCAGCTCCGGCTTACGACTTTGCGCATTGACCGCCCAGGCGTAAACCACTGAAGCTAAGGCAAAAGGCTCTGCACCATCAGCTGACGGGAAACGCCAGGTGCGCACCGCATCGTCAACATTGGCAATCGGATTGCGGCTACCCGGGCCCCAGTCAAAAGTTTTGCACCAGCTGCCGCAAGTGGTGATCAGCAACTGGCCTTTCGGGAACATTTCATACTTCGGAATAACCCAGGGCTCCGGGTTTAACAGCGGCGCCACCGGCATCAGCTGTTCACTGACTAACGTGTGATAAAAATCAAAAGCTTTGGCGACAGCCGGGTCACGCAGTGCATAACGGTTGTCGGCTGTCAGCAACTGATAGCCGGAAAAACTGGCCAATAAATAGCGGAAGCCTTCGGTGTAACTCCCCATGCCCCAGGTCAGGCCGGCCGGGATTAACAACGGAAACTGGCCGAGCTGTTGTTTGATTTGGCGGCTACGCGCCAGCAATTCCTGCCAGTCTTTTGGCTGCGCGGTAGAAATGCCGGCTTGGGTTAATAAATCATGGCGGTAATACAGCTGCTCGACGGCGACGATGGAAGGCACCACATAACTTTTTTCATTAAAACTGGCGCGGCTTAACTGGCGCACCAGTTCCGGCATGGATGCATAACCAGGCCAGGCTTGTAAATCTTGCGTTAAATCAGCCAGATAACCGGCAGCGGCCAGGTCGTCGACCTGCAAATCGCGTGGAATACTGAAAACGTCCGGGGCATTGCCGGCACGTAATTCTGTGACCAGCTTGGTGAAATAATCCTGCGGCGGCGCCGGATATTCGACAATGCGCAGCTGCACCCCCAGACGTTGCTGCAACATCGGCTGCAATTCACGTAACGCGTCCAGCCGGGCGGCTCGGTGTTCGGCGATCACCAGCACCGGCTGAGTGCTTTCGGCTACAGGCGGCTCCCCCCGCCCCTGGCTGGTGCTATGACACCAACCGATCGCGACCACTGCTGCCACCGGTAGCAGTAGTAATTTTATCGTCTGTCTCATCTATATTGCTCTGTTATCGGTCATAAAAATGTTGGTCTGTTCAGCCATTGTCGCGGCGGGCAGCAGCCCCTGCGTCACTGGCTGTATGCTGGCGCCGCTCCCCCACCGACAATGCGGGTGTCGGCAGTTTTAGCGTCAGCATGCAACTTTGCGTGCGGTTGTTTTGCACAACTGCACAGCACATTTTTCGTTCCTGGTTTTTTCGTTCCGGTCTGCTGGCAAAGCGCCAGCGCCAGACGTTGTTTTTTTAAGCAGAAAACCCTGTCGACTTTGATAATACGCTTATTGACACCGGTGTCAATATGCAATTTAATGGTGTCAATGCCAGCGGTAGCAACATCATGCACAGGCCGGCACACCTGAGCTTTAATCAGTATATCTTTATGTTTTTTATAGGTTTTTAACCTTCAGGAGTTTTGCTGTGGCCTTACAATTAGCGATCATCGGCTGTGGAACCAAAGCCACTCAGTATATTCAGACCTGGATCAGCCGGGACGACCTGCAAATCCGCGCTGTGATGGACCCAAATCCAGCCGCGATGGCGAATGTCGCCACTATCGCTGCTGGCGCAGAAAAAGCCGCACCGCAAAGCTATAGCGACTGGCAACAACTGCTGAATACCGAAGCCAAAACCCTGGATGCGGTGTATATCTGCACGCCACACGCCGCTCATGCCGAACAAGCGCTGCTGGCGCTTAACCTGGGCCTTGATGTGCTGCTGGAAAAGCCAATGGTGACTACAGTGGCGGAAGCGCAGGCTTTGGTCGAAGCGCAGCAGCGCAGCGGTAAAACCTTGGTGGTGGCTTATCAGGGCGGTTTGTCGCCGTTAGTTGCTGAGTTGCGCGACGCTATAGCGACAGAAAAATATGGCCCGCTGGTGAGTATCAACGCCGCCATCTGGGAAGACTGGGCCGACAAATATCAGGGCCACTGGAAACAAATTCCGGCGATTTCTGGCGGTGGTTTTATGTTTGATACCGGCGCCCACATGATGAACACAGTGTCGCGCATCACCAGCAAACCGTTCGCCCGCATCAGTGCGATGATGCAAAACCTCGGCTTCCCGGTCGATGTGGTGACTTCCGTTTCCGGCGAACTCAGTGACGGCACGCTGTTTAACCTGCACGCCAGCGGCCGCGCTATCCGCTGTGTGTCACGCATTGAATGTTATTTTCCAACCGCCATAGTGCGCATCTGCGCCTGGGGCCGCTGGATGGAAATTGAAGACGCCCAGGGCAATGTGGTACGCAAAGAACAAGAAGCCGCCAACAATCTGATGAACGTCTTTATGCAAACCCGCACCGGCGAAATCGCCAATCCATCCGACGTGTTACAAGGCCTGCGCATGGCGCAGCTGTGGGATGCAATTAAGTTATCCGCCAGCCAGCATGGCGCGCCGGTGGCTTTGTAAGCGCTCAGCTCAAATAAACCGGATGCAGTGTATTGCTGCATCCGATCTTAGACCCGCACCACCATTCTGAGATTTAACTTAAAGATCTCATTTTCCAGATCCGATGACCGAGATAACCACCAGCCATAGCTAAAAAGCACGTATAGATTGATGTAAACAGACTACCAATAGCAAAAGTAGATGACATTCTGGCACCTTCAATCACTGGAACCCACAGATTTAATACGAAAAAACAATAGCTGATAACCGCAACAATCAAACTGCCCCAACAGACAAATTGTCTGTGCCTGAGGGCAAGTTTCCAACACAGCAAAGCCACCAGAATGACACCGTTATAGGGCAAAAATCCTGAGAACAAAGAAAATATAAACTGACGTAATTCTGTAATTTCCCACAAGGTGCGATAGCGGATCGGTATGCTTTGATCGGTCAGAAAGCAGTAAGCCTGAACGATCTGACCTTCTTGCAGCAAACATATGCATAACCCGAGCACGACAAAAAATATTTTCATCCGAGTTCCGTTATTAAGAAATGCTGCATTTACAGATGCAACTCAACATAGCAGAGTTCCGGTTCTATGGGTCATAGTAAAATCACCCTGCTAAATTGTCGGGAGGTTATACGACGGTATCAGCAAATTATGTCAACAGCCCATAAATCCAGCATATTAGGCCTTCAATTATCACTAAACTCTGACCTGTTCCTAATGCACCGGCGCATTCACCGGCACGCTTTGCTGGGCCTGCTGTGCGACCGCGGCTTTGAGCTGTTGCAACAATATTGGATCAGTTTGCGGATGCGCTGCCAGATACAACTGAATTTGCCGGACTATCTGGCGCGACGCGTAAAACTGCGTTTGCCGCACTTTGGCATCACTCAGTGCCTGAAAATCTGGTTCAAATGCCAGCGTCAGCTGCGCGCGGTTAAGTTGCAGGATTTTCCACTGCGCGTTGACGTCTTTGACCAAAATCAGATTTTGGTCTGGCACAAAACCAAGCTGCTGCAGCGTACTGTCCATCATGCTGCCGGCCACCGCGACTGCTGTAAATTCGGTGGGTAATTTGCCTTGCTGAATTTGTTCAATCACCGCGCTGCTGGCCGAATAATAACGATAATCGGCGTTGATCAGCGGTGCCAGCCAAATAAACAAGTTCTCGCGGGCGGGTAACCGCGCCAGCGAATACACCAGCGTATTGGGCTGAGTGCGGGCCAAATCAAAAGCCCTGGCCCAGGGCAAAACTTCAGTACGGCAAGGTAAACCGGCAGCCTGCAGAATGGCCTGCACCTGCAGATAAGCTGAACCTGCCACCACCCTCTGCTCATACACCACCTGATAAGGCGGTAAATCTTCAGTAACGACGCGAAGGCCACAGCCAAGCGCTGTTACAGGCAAAAACGTTGACAACCACAATAACAGCCTCGCGGCATATTTCCCTGTCATTGGCACACCTCCTGGTCCTGTTGCAGTATAAACAGCAAACCCGCGCATGATTTGCTGTTCTGACAACTTTTCTCAGCAAGGGGTTATTTCTTCGCCTTTTCGGCCTTTTCCACCTTCTCTGCCAGCATCAACTTGCGTGGTTTTTTGTAGTAGGTTTGCTTTGGCGCGCCGGCTTCGAGGGGGATAGGCCGGCCCCAGTTGCCAAGATTCCAGCCGCTTTGATGCGGTTGATGTGCCCTGGCGATGGCGTTGGCCAAAATCTGGATAATGTGTTCGTTGCGATAAATCGGGAACGTCTCGTGGCCCGGCGCAAAGAAAAAAATCCGGCCCCGGCCGCGCTGGAAAGTACAACCACTTCTGAGCACTTCCCCGCCCTGATACCAAGAGTTAAAAATCAGCTCGTCCGGCTCCGGGATATCAAAAGGCTCGCCGTACATTTCTGATTGCGGCAGTTCCAGATAAGGCGGAATGTTATACGCGATTGGATGGGATGGTTTTAAACACCAGACCCGTTCGCGCTCGCCGCCTTCCGCTTCGCGCCAGCTCAAATTACAGCTGGTGCCCATCAGGCGTTTAAATAGTTTGGCGTGATGGCCGCTGTGCAGCACAATCAGGCCCATGCCAGCCAGCACCCGCGCCTGCAGTTTGTCGATCAGGGCGTCGCTGAGTTCGTCATGATAACGATGGCCCCACCAAATGGCGACTTCGGTCGATTCTATCAACGCATCCGGCCAGCCCTGCTGCGGGTCGTCCAAGGTACTCAGCGTTAAATCAAAGCCATAAGGTTTGAGGTGATTGACGATACAGCCACCGATGGTTTCCGGATAAACTTCCTGCACATCGGCGTCTTCTTTTTCGTGGCGGCATTCGTTCCAGACCGTCACTTTTATGGGGGCGACTTTATTCATGCCGGAGTCCTCTTATCAGATGCGAAAGTGCTGAAATCACGCGCGCTGTAGTCGCGGCATTCAATCGACAGAATTTGCAGCGCAGTGCCCATGCCGTTGGCCAGAATGACACAAAGCCAATAACTCAGCCTGTCAGCGAAGGCCGGCTCGACCGCTAAAGCCTGCGGAAATAAGCCATTGATGGCCAGATAACCAGCCATTAACTCGTCAATATGATCCCAGCGATCTAAGCGGTTTTGCATTAATTGCTGCGCTAAAGCGTCTTCGACAACCAGCGTGTCGCCTTTGCCGTCAAAGCCCATGCTGTAACGCAGCCAGCAGGCACTGGCAAAACACAGATACTCAACCGACTGCTGCTGTTCAAGCCGTGCCGCTATTGTGCTCAGCAAAGGTTGCAACCGGGCCGAGCCCTGGCTTAACAAGGTTCCCAGTGGCTGTGTACCCTGCTCCAGTGCTGCGGCTGACAAGGCCAGCTCTTTGTTAAGGCCACGGGCAAAATCTGCCAGCGCAGGATAAATCAGTGCAGTTTGTAATGCGGTGCTGTGATGCTGGCCACTTAACAAGGCGGCGCAGGACAACACCAGCGACGCGGCCGATTGTTGTGCAGTTTCCACTTCAGACTCCTGTTTAAACACGTTATGGCTGTCGCTTTGACCGCAACCATTGATTCTTTTACAAAATGTCTCTTTAAAAATCGTGATCCGCAGGCCAATTACCATAGCTTGCCGACACATTGACACCGGTGTCAATATGCTTTATACCTGACTCTTTCCTGCGCATTTTTGCCCTTCTTTTTCTGCAGTTGTTGCAGCAGGCGCGCAGGGTATTCGCTGCTATGTGGCAGCTAATCGGAGGTTATTGCTGTTATGTCTGCTGTCACCATTAACGATGTGGCCCGAGAGGCCGGTGTATCGAAAAAAACTGTGTCGCGCGTCATTAACAATGAAGCCAATGTGTCGGCACAAACCCGCGATAAAGTGATGGCGGTCATTCAGGCCACTGGCTTTAAACGCAACCCGCTTGGCATGGCGCTGGCGAAAAACCGCTCGCTGTTTATTGCGCTGCTGGCCGACAACCCCAGCCCCAGTTATCTGCAAAAACTGCAAAAAGGCGTGCTGCAATATTGCAGCGAATCCAATATGGGGCTGTTTTTGTACGACTGCAGCTACCGCTCGCCTGGTCTGGTCGACGAAATTGAAGGCTTTATCGATAATACCCTGGCCGATGGCCTGATTTTGGTGCCGCCGCTCAGTGACAAAAAAGAATTGCTCGACATGCTGAACCGCCGAAAGGTTGCTTATGTGCGCATCGGTGCACCGGACGCGACGCTTGGCGACAGCGTGGGTTTTGATAATCAGCAGGCGGCGTATGAACTGACGCGCTATTTGCTCAGGCTTAAACATAAAGACATTGGTTTTGTGCTGGGTCACCCGGATCAGGGGTCCAGTCAGCGCTGCGAAGCCGGCTTTCGCCAGGCCTATGCCGAAGCCGGGCTGGAATTTCCGGAAAAGCTGCTGGTGCAGGGTTATTACACCTTTCAGTCCGGTGTTGATGCGGCAGCAGTGCTGTTGAACAAAGTGCCACGCCCCACTGCAATTCTGGCATCGAATGACGAAATGGCGGTTGGCGTGCTCTACAGCGCGCACAGCCGGGGCCTGAAAGTACCGGACGATATTTCTGTGGTCGGCATCGACGACATCGCCTTGTCGACCAAGGTCTGGCCGAACCTGACAACGATGCGCCAACCCATTACCGCTATTGGTTATCGCGCGGCTTATAAACTGATTCGCAAACTGCAGGGTTTGCCGGACGAAGGCCCAACCAGCCCGGACGCCGACCTGCTGACTTGCGAGCTCATCGTGCGCGACTCCGCACGCGAGCCGGGACGGCACTGACAAAATAGCATGTAGCAAACCGGCTGCGGCGATCATTTTTTGATGATCCATTCGTGCTGCGGGTCATTTTTAAACACCCACTGCCGCGTCGGACCGGCCATCACATTCAGGTAATACAGCTCGTAACCGTGCGGCGCACCGACCGGATGATAACCGCGCGGCACCAGCACCAGGCTGTTGTGCTCAACACAAATGGTTTCATCGAGGCTGCGGTCATCGGTATAAACCCGCTGGAAAGCAAAGCCTTGCTGCGGATTGAGTTTGTGGTAATAGGTTTCTTCCAGCGCGCTTTCGACCGGCAGCATGTCGGCGTCATGTTTATGCGGTGGATAGCTTGACCAGTGGCCCGGCGGCGTGATGACTTCAGTAATAAGCAGCCGCTCAGCCGGCAAGTTACCGAGCAGGATATTACACACCAGTCGGGTATTAGTACCCTGACCACGGGTTTCGCGGGTGCAATCTTCGGGTGTTATCAGCCGCAGCGGATATTGTTGGCCGGATGCCTGCTCAGTCACAGGAGCTCGGCACAAGGCGATTTCGGCATCAGTATCGGCGGAAATTTGCACTTGCAAGCCCGCCGGCACATAAAGCGCATAAGGCGCAGTGCCGTCAAATACCGACATACGTTTGCCGACTTGTTGAAACTGCTGGCTGTCACAATGCAGGCTGACGATGCCGCTTAAAATCACCAGACACAGCTCGGTGTCTGCACCACTGTCGGCTTGCAGCGTTGCGCCAGCTTGAAGCAGCGCAGCTTCAAAACCAACATATCGCCAGCCGGCACTTTGCGGCGTCACCCGCTGGATAAAACCTGCAGCATCCGGAGCTGTCGGTTTGCGGTGTAATGAAGTCGTTGCATCAGACATTGGGTTGCTCCGGTTGAGAAGTCTTGGAAATCAGGTCCTGCTGCTCATGCCCGAGATGATCATGAATCAGCCCCAGCACCAGAGCCTGCACCAGGCTCATACTGGCGCTTAACGAACGAAAGGCGTGTAACTCGGCTTCGCGTACCAGCAGTGTATGGTCGGCCAGCTGATACAGCGGGCTGACGCGGCTGTCGGTGATCAGCAGCACTTTACAGCCAACTGCTTTGGCTCGCTGCACCACAGTTTGGGTTTCTGTGGCATAAGGCGCGAAGCTGACTGCGAGCAGCACATCGTCGGCACCAAGCAGATTCAGCGCCGACTGCTGCATATAACCGGTGCCATCGAATAAATGCACGGCAAGGCCAGTATTACCCAGCAGATAACTGGCGTAACTGACCACCGGAAAAGCCCGGCGCGCACCTTGTAAATGAATCAGCCTGGCTTTCGCCAGCAGGCTGGTGGCGGCAGATAGCGCTGATGCATCAATGCTTTGGCACAGTTGATTCAGTGCCTGCTGATTGGCGCTGCTGATTTGCTGCAGGTAATTCAGGCCTGCGCTGTCGGCGGGCACTGAATGATCTTGCTGCACTGCGACAATACGCTGCTGATAATCCGGCTGGCTTTGTAATAGCTGGGTTTTGTACAGCTGTTGCAGCTCAGAAAAACCGGTAAAGCCAAAAGCATTGGCAAAACGCACCAGCGCAGAGGCGTGCACACCTGCGGCCTGCGCGATAGACGCCGCAGTGCCAAGCGCGACCGCTTGTGGCTGGTCGAGTAAATAACGGCCAATTACCTGCAGCCGGTCGCTCAGGCTACTGAAACGGCTGCTGATCTGCTGTTCAAGCTCAACCTGAGTAGCGGCTGGCTGAGTAGCGGTTAGCTGAGTGCTTGTTGTGCTTGGGGCTGTGGCCATATTGCGAAAAAAACCAATCGGCGGACTGTGATGCTCTGGAGTCTAACTCAATAAAATATTTATTCCAATAGTTGATCTAATAGAATTTTCATTCTAATCTGACGAAAATTTTAGCAACGCTGCCGGCGTGGCATCAAGAATCGGCCACCGGTAGCAGATGCAGTTAAAACAGTTTTTTACAGCAGGAGTCAGCGGGTGACAGCACTAGTTTCAGACAAAAAGCTCGACGTGATTTGCTTAGGCCGTGCCTCGGTCGATTTGTACGGCCAGCAGATTGGTGACCGGCTGCAGGACATCAGCTCTTTCGCCAAATCACTCGGCGGCTCGTCCTGCAATATCGCTTTTGGTGCAGCGCGGCTTGGCCTGAAAGCCTCAATGCTGACGCGGGTTGGCGACGAGCAATTTGGCCAGTTTATCCGCCAGGAATTACAAAGTGCCGGCTGTGATGTCAGCCATGTGGTGACTGATCCAAACCGGCTGACAGCACTGGCGATTTTATCGATTAAAAGCAAACAGCAATTTCCGCTGCTGTTTTACCGCGCTGACTGCGCTGATATGGCGGTTGATATCAGCGATTTTGACGAAGCTTATATCGCATCGAGTAAAGCGCTGCTTATCACCGGCACGCATTTTTCCACTGCGCATGTCGACCATGTCGCCCGCACCGCTATTGGTTATGCCCGCGCCAATAATACTAAGGTGATCCTCGACATCGACTACCGCCCAGTCCTGTGGGGTTTAACCCGGCCCGGCGAAGGCGACAACCGTTTTGTCAGCAACGACAGCGTCAGCGCGCATTTGCAGTCGATTGTGCCTTTGTGTGATTTGATTGTCGGCACCGAAGAGGAAGTGCATATCGCCGGTGGCAGCACCGACACCATCGCTTGCCTGAAAACTCTGCGCCGGCTGTCTGATGCAGTGATTGTGCTTAAACGCGGCGCCGACGGCTGCAGCATTTTTGCCGGCGCTATCCCGAATAGCCTCGACGACGCCTTTTTTGCCGCCGGGGTGCGGGTCGAAGTATTAAACGTGTTAGGTGCCGGCGACGCCTTTATGGCCGGTTTCCTGCGCGGCTGGCTGCGCGGCGAATCTTATGAAAAAGCCTGCACTTATGCCAACGCCTGCGGTGCTTTGGTGGTGTCGCGCCACGGCTGCGCGCCGGCCATTCCAACACCGGAAGAGTTGGATTATTACATTGCCCGCCAGCACGACATTAAAAGACCGGATATCGACCCTGAACTCAATTACCTGCACCGCGTCACTACACGGCAGCCAGTGCAGTGGCCAGAGCTGTGTATTCTGGCGTTTGACCATCGCAAACAATTCGTCGAGATGTGTGAAGCTACATTCGCCAGCACGGCACGCCTGCCAAAGCTCAAACAGCTGATTTTGCAGGCCGCACAGGCTGAAGTGGCAGCGCTGCAGCTGACCGCCCAAGGTTATGCGCCGGGTGTGTTGATTGACGACACTTTTGGTCAGGATGCGCTGAATGACGTGACCGGGCTTTTTACTGAGGATCAAGCTGGCCGCTGGTGGATTGGCCGGCCGGTGGAAGTGCCGGGTTCACGCCCGCTGGAACTCGAAGGTGGCCGCTCTATCGGTTCGCGGCTGGTCAGCTGGCCGCGCAGCCATACGGTGAAATGTCTGGTGTTTATGCATCCAAACGATGCGCCAGAATTGTGGCAGCAACAGGCGCGGCAAATTCAGGAGCTGTACCAGGCCTGTGCCCTGTCCGGCCACGAATTATTACTGGAAGTGATCCCACCAAAAGATTTGCCGGGCCCTTTGCAAAAAGTCGACGATTTAACCGTTAGCAACGCCATGGCACAGATTTATCAGCTCGGCGTGCGACCAGACTGGTGGAAACTACCACCACAAACAGCTGCCGGCTGGCAAGCTGTCAGTGACCTGATCCAGCAGGAAGCGCCGCATTGCCGCGGTGTGATTGTGTTAGGTCTCGACGCGCCCATCGATGATTTGTGCGCCGCCTTTGCCAGCACCGCCAACTTCCCGATTTGCCGTGGTTTTGCCATTGGCCGCACCATTTTCGGCGCGCCGGCCAAAGCCTGGTTAAGCGGCGAGATTGACGATGGTCAGTTACAAACACAGATCCGCGCCAATTACCGCCAACTGACGCAAGCCTGGCTAAACCGCCATCAGACCAACCCTAACAGCGCGACAGGAGCATCGGCATGAACAATACCCACAAAGCCACTATCCGCCTGACCATGGCGCAGGCACTGGTGAAGTTCTTAAGCGCCCAGTTTATCCAGCAGGATGACGGCCGGGTGGAACCCTTATTTGCCGGCGTGTTCGCGATTTTTGGCCACGGTAATGTCGCCGGCATCGGCGAAGCTTTGTATCAGGTCCGCGACACACTGCCAACGCTACGCGCCCACAACGAACAAGGTATGGCCCATGCCGCTATCGCTTTTGCCAAAGCCAATGACCGCCGCCGGCTGATGGCTTGCACCACATCAGTTGGCCCTGGTGCCACCAATATGGTCACCGCCGCTGCGCTGGCGCATGCCAACCGTTTACCGGTGTTATTACTGCCGGGTGACCATTTTGCTAACCGCAAACCCGACCCGGTGCTGCAGCAAATCGAAGATTTCGGCAATCCGAATACCGCTGCCAGCGACTGTTTTATCCCGGTCAGCCGCTATTTCGACCGCATCAACAGGCCAGAGCAGCTCATTCATTCGCTGCCGGTGGCGATGCAAACGCTGCTTGACCCAATCAACTGCGGCCCGGTGACACTGGCATTGCCGCAGGACGTGCAAGCCGAAGCCTTTGATTACCCGGAAAGTTTCTTCGCCCCAGTTACGCACCGGCCACGCCGTCAGCCTGCTGATGCCGCTGAAATTTTTGATGCACTGAAGCTGTTATCTCAGGCGAAAAAACCGCTGCTGATCGCCGGTGGCGGCGTGCTGTACAGCCAATGCGCGGCGCAGCTTAGTGACTTCGCCGCCCGTTATGGCATACCAGTAGCAGAAACCCAGGCTGGCAAAGGCAGCCTGCACTGGCAACATCCGTGCGCCGTTGGCGGCATTGGCGTGACCGGTTCAGCTGCGGCGAATAGACTTTCGCAGGAAGCAGATTTAATTATCGCCGTCGGCAGCCGGCTGCAGGATTTCACTACGCAGTCGCGCAGTGGTTTTGCCGGTAAACCTTTATTGCAAATCAACGTAGCCGCTTTTGATGCGCATAAACATCAGGCGGTGCCGTTGGTCGGCGACGCCCGCACAGTGCTGAAACAACTCGATGACGCGCTGCAGGCCGGCAACTGGCCGCAGTCTTCGCCCGTCGAAGCCAACTGGCTGAGCCATGCCAAAACGCTCAATCAGCAGTGGCAACAACAGTACGAAGAATTGACTCAGCCACCTGTGACAGGCTTGCCGTCTGACGCACAAGTGCTGGGCGCTATCAAACGCCAGTCGCAGCCAAACGATGTGGTGGTTTGCGCTGCCGGTGGTCTGCCCGGCGAGCTGCATAAACTATGGCGCGCCGAAGGCCCGGGCAGTTATCACCTTGAATACGGCTTTTCCTGCATGGGCTACGAAATTGCCGGTGGCCTTGGCGTCAAACTGGCGGCGCCTGCGCGCGAAGTCTTTGTCGTGGTCGGCGACGGCTCTTATTTGATGCTGAACTCTGAATTGGCCAGCAGCGTGATGCTTGGGCAAAAGATTATTGTGGTGCTGCTGGATAACCGTGGTTTTGGCTGCATCAACCGGCTGCAGCAAGGCTGTGGTGGCGCGCCCTTTAACAACTTATGGCGCGACTGCGAAGGCAGCGCGCCGGATATCGACTTTGCGCTACATGCCCGCGCTTTAGGCGCGCTCAGCGAAAAAGTCGCCAATGTGGCAGAACTGGAGCAGGCCATCAGCCGCGCCCGCGCCGCTGACCGTAGTTATCTGATTGAAATTAAAACCGACCCGGCGATTAGCACCGACAACGGCAGCTGGTGGGACGTCGCCATTCCGGCCGTGTCCAGCCGCGACGAAGTGCAGCAAGCCTTCGCCCGTTATCAGAGCCAACAACAACAGCAACCTTATTAAGGCGTTTTTATGCAAACTCTTCTGCATTTTATCAACGGCAAACCAGCAGCAGGCAACAGCGAGCGCGTGGCACCGGTGTATAACCCGGCCAGCGGCGAAGTGATCCGTCAGGTCAAACTGGCGACTGTCGCCGACACTGAAGCCGCTATCGAGAGCGCGCAGCAGGCTTTTGCCAGCTGGAGCAAGGTCACGCCGCTCAACCGTGCCCGCGTGATGTTTAACTTTAAAGCGCTGTTGGAGCAGCACCGCGACGAGCTGGCCAAACTGATTAGCCAGGAGCACGGTAAAGTCTATTCCGACGCGCTTGGCGAGCTGACCCGTGGCATTGAAGTCGTTGAATTTGCCTGTGGCATCCCGCATCTTTTAAAAGGCGAGCATTCGATGAACGTCGGCCGTGGCGTCGACAGTTTCAGCCTGATGCATCCGCTCGGCGTTTGCGCCGGCATCACGCCGTTTAACTTTCCAGCTATGGTGCCGCTGTGGATGTTCCCGATCGCCATCGCCTGCGGCAATACCTTTGTATTAAAGCCATCCGAGCGCGACCCGTCGTTGCCGCTACGTCTGGCTGAACTGCTGGTGGAAGCGGGTCTGCCGGCCGGGGTGTTTAATGTGGTGAACGGCGACAAAACCGCCGTCGACGTGCTGCTGACCGACCCGCGGGTGCAGGCCATCAGCTTTGTTGGCTCTACGCCTATTGCCGAATATGTTTATGCCACGGGTTCTGCCCACGGCAAACGCGTACAGGCACTCGGCGGCGCGAAAAACCATATGCTGGTGCTGCCGGACGCCGATTTAGACCAGGTGGTCAGTGCCTTAATGGGCGCGGCTTATGGCTCAGCCGGCGAGCGCTGCATGGCGATTTCGGTGGCGCTTTGTGTCAGCGATGAAGTGGCCGATGCACTGACCGCCAAACTGGCCGCTGAAATTGCCCGGACCAAAACCGGCCCAGGCACTGGCCCCTTTAGCAAAGAGCAACCGGAACCGCATTTAGGCCCACTGGTGAGCAAAGAGCACGCCGCCCGCGTACGCGGTTATATCGACAGCGGCGTTGAGCAAGGCGCGACTTTGTTGTGCGATGGACGCAATGTGGAAGTTGAAGGCCAGCCGCAAGGTTATTTTGTTGGCCCTACTCTGTTTGACCATGTGACGCCACAGATGCGGATTTACCGTGAAGAGATTTTTGGCCCGGTGCTTTGTGTGGTGCGGGTACCATCTTTTGCCGAAGGCCTATCGCTTATTAATGCGCATGAATACGGCAACGGTACGGCGATTTTCACCGCCAGCGGCGAAGCCGCCCGCGAGTTCGCCGCCCAGGTACAAGCCGGTATGGTCGGCATCAACGTGCCTATCCCGGTGCCGATGGCGTTCCACAGCTTCGGCGGCTGGAAACGCAGCGTATTCGGCCCACTCAACATGCACGGCCCGGACGGCGTGCGTTTCTACACCCGAATGAAAACCATCACAGCCCGCTGGCCAACGGGCCCGGCCACCGGCAATCAGTTCTCAATGCCGACGATGAAGTAAGGGGTTGATGTGAAAAACCAAAGCCCGGCGATGTTGCCGGGCCTTGTCACGTTCATGATGACTTTAACTGTATCAGCAACAAAGAAGCAGGATGGACCCAGCTGCCTTTGTTACGATTTACCACCATATTGAGTCCCAGGGCTATCGGGTGATTTTACGTCGACGATTTACGACTAAACCAACAAGTCCCAGCCCCAACAGACTGAGGATGCTTGGTGATGACACTGGGTTTGCATTTACAGAACCCGCGCGAACTAATAAGGAACCAGGCCAACTGTCAAATTCACTTAAATCGCTGGATTCAACAGCCATGTTTGAATTGTCATCATTCCAGAATGCTCGACCATACTCAGACGAGAAGTAACCGGTCGGACCAGAATTAGGTTTAACCGATTCAACCCAAGACCAGTTTTGGGTATTCGTCGCGTAGGCCCCATCTATCATAAAGTGTCAGATATCTTTATTTGTAATAATAAAACGGGACAAGTTTACAAGGTGCAACAACCGGATAATGGGAACAAAAGTGTAAAAAGCGCCACCAGACTTTCATCTCATTTTGCAGATTGGCTTGCGATTTAAAGCGCCAATTGAAAGATAAAACTATTCCCTTGGCTGAAGAAATAAAGTCCCAAAACATCGCAGCTGCGAATGCAATATTGACGATGCCGACTTTGCCACTAAAAAATTTCTATGAATTCACCATCGGCACCCAGCCCGTACCAGACGTCCGCTTTTAAGTCCTTACCGGCGACTCCACAACGGATATGAATTAACTCATCATGCGCACCACGGTGTACCAGAATAATCGCTGCGCCAGCTGCCGCTTTTGCTTTGACTGCCCGGCCGTCAGCCAGAGCAATCGAGCCTTGCAGGTCAGCGCAGGCTTGTGAATGATCTGCAGTCGTGACCGCGATCGAGCGGGGCCCCAAACAGAGAGCGAGCGCACGAGAACCGGTATTAGATGCGATGGAAGCCTCACCAGCCACCTGTGCGATGCCATGGTGCCCGCTATTACCTGCAAGCGACTGCGGCCCCTGTGCAGCCGCCACCGATCGATTTCCGGTATTTGCTGCCAAGGCATGATGGCCACGACTAAACACTACAGACTGATCGCCAGTGCTGCTTGCCACTCCCCGGTGACCATCATTGCAAGCAGCAGCATAATCACCGACGTTTGCCGTTAATGAACAATGCCCGCTGTTGAGCGCGGCAGAAAAGTCCTGCTCACAGGATGCAACCGAGTAATGCTCCTGCGCCGTTATTGTTCTTGCTGCGGCGGCATCTAAGGTGCTGCGTAAGGCCGTATCAACCCACTGAGACAAGGTAAATTCCCGCAGCAACCTGATACATTCCGAAGCCTGTTCAATGCCACAAGCCCCGAGTGCTATCTGGCCGGATGGTTGCACCAGAAAGTAACGAGACATACCTGGCGGATAGAACCGCAAAACATCAAGCGGTTTAATACAACTATGAAATCCACCAATCGATACCGCCACATCCGGCGTACCATGCCTGTGCAGCGGCCCGACTGAAAACTGAAATGTCCTGCACTGTAAGTCAGAATTAACCCCCTTAAATGCCATCAGACCGCTGCGAGAGTCGGCTCTTTGCATTTCAAGCGGTTTTTCAGGCCACAGCGGTTCTTCAAACAAAGTCTTCATCTGAACCATTCATCGCCATAAAATCCTTAGCTTAGCTAAACGCGGAGGTATAGTAAAAGCATGAATTACCCTGAACCGAAGGCCAGAAATAGAACTGGTGAATCAACCTACTGCCCCACTTCAATAAACACCGGATTGCTGTAAAACCACAAATCGCTCCAGGGGTTTTCGCCTTTGGTGTCGGCATTGGGCTCAAGCTCGCCGCGCTGATTGGTGCCGCGCAGACGGATGTATTGGCTGTGTTGCAGGTTTTTAAGCTGATAACTGAGCTGATACACCACGCCGTTGCTGTCGCTTGATACTTTGCCAAATGCGCTTTGCTCAAAGCGTTGCAGCACGCGGGTTTGTGGTGCTTCGTCGCTATTACGATCATTGTTACGGTCGGCTGCCGGGCCTGTGACAAGCCCGCCGATAACATCCAGCCGGGCGACTTGGGGCCGTTCGTGATTGCCGTTTAAAGCGGCCGGTACGCGAAAGCGGATCTGCACTGCGACATCGCTGCCGGCTTTCACCTTCAGGCTTTCGCCGGCTTTTGCGGTTTGAGACTTACCAACGCTCGGCACTTGCACACTGAGATCCAACTCGTCGATTAAATCGCCGGTGGTGACAAAGATCTGGCCGCTTTTCAGCGCGGCAAAAATGGCGTCGTAGTTTTTGTCGGCGAGCACATAAGTTTTGGCGTATTGGCCCGGCCAGAAATCGGCCCAGCCGTCGGTGTAATGGCCGTGGCTGTCAGAAACACCAGTGACCCAAAACCGGCGGCCTTCGCTTAATAAACTGTCCCAGACTCCACCTAAACGCGCCGTCATCTGATCATATCCGCCATAGGTCGGGTGCTCCGGGTATTCGCCGCGGATGCCGCCTAGTTTTGGGCTGCCGTCGGCGTTCAGTGTTGCCGCCTGATGGCCTTCAGCGCCGGTCATACCGATCATTACGCCGGGCGCCGTGTCCTGCCAGTCGCGTAATTGTTTCGGCGTAATTTTAAAATACTGCCGGAAGCCTTTGGCGAGCCGCGCCGGGTGATTGGCCAGCACTAACGGTGGGTCTGGCAACTTGGCCATCGCCTCAAGCGCTTTGAGCATATAACTGTCTTCGGCTTTTTCCGGCCCGGGCGGTACGCCCTGACGGCCGTTGTAAATCCGCTCAATACTAAACAGTTGCTCGGCTTCATTAGGCCTGCTGCCGTTTACCACCGCATCAGGCCGGTACGGCATGATAAAACTGGCGTGACGGCCACCCGGTGCATTGCCCGGCACGTCGAATTCCATGCCGTGAAACTGTAAAATCTGCGGCAGCGCGCGCCGTGATGCTAATAGCTCCGGATAGGCCTGTTTTAACGCCAACTCCGCGCGATTCGGCCCACCATGGTCGGTCAGCACTATCCAGTCGAGGCCATAGTGGCTTGCCATCTGGGCGTTGAGCGGGATGGAATATTTGGCATCGCCGCCAATAATTGGCCTCGGCGGAAAGACGCTGTTGTCCCACTTCACGCTGTAGTGGGTATGGATATGGTGGTCACCGGCCAGCCAGCGTTTTGGCTGAGCTGGCGCCTGTTGCTGGCTTTGTTGCTGTGCACAGCCAGTCAGTAACAAAGCGATGAACAGGCAAAGCGGTTTTAATAAATACTTGTTTTTCATGCTTTATTTCCAGGCGCAAACTGCAAAGTACTGTTTTTATCCGGCCCGGCGGCAGTATCAAAATAAGGCGCCAGTGGTTTTACCTGCACGATGCCGCCATTGTCAGCACTCAGCGGTTCAATAGCTCCAGTCGCGCTATCACTATGAAGTGCCAGCAACAGCGGCTTATCCACCTTTTGCAGCACCAGTTGCGGTCGTTGTCTGCCGGCGACATACACCTGCTGCAGCTGCAGCCTTTGTACATCGTCCAGCACCAGCGCCGGGCGAAAATCCGTATCGCGGCAGCGGACTGTTAAATTTTTCACCTGCAAGCCATCAACATGGCGCACAAACAAAGCATAAGCCGGCAGTTCGCCAAACATGCTGTATTCCGGATAAGCCGCGCGCTCCTGCGGTACCAGATGCAGCTGATGATAAGGCCGGTACGCCATGCCACTGTTGGCGCGGCCCGGGTAGCTGATATCGATATTTTCCAGCAGCACATCGCGCACTTTGGCATCCGGCAAGCCGGTGATAGAAGCAGGAATGGGGTTATGCAGCGCGTTTAATAAAGGCCCCCGCACCTGGTAGGCCAAATCGGCCGGGCCAAAGGCGATATCTGCTTTGAGGTTACGAAAACGCACATTGCGCAAAGTGCCGACAGCTTTGTCAGGCGCTACGCCCATATTGCGCTGGCCGAGGCGGATAAACAGCGCGCAGCCAACATGCTGCGCGTCGATACCGTCGACTTCGACATCTTCTAAAAAGGCGCCGTCGACGCTTTCCAGCGCCACTGCGGCGCGGTAAGTGTCAAACACCACGATGTTGCTGATTTTGACGCGGCGAAAACCACCCTGCGACTCAGTGCCAAACTTAACGCCATTGGCCGATGAACGCACCACGCAGTCGCGGATCTCAATATCTTCGTTAAACAAACCTTTGGTCGATTTCAGGCAAATCGCATCGTCCGCCGCGTTGATAAAACAGTGGCTGACGCGCACGTTACGGCAGTCGTTGATATCGATGCCGTCGTTATTCCAGTAGCAGTCACTGTCGACCCGAATTTGGTCAATCACCAGGTCGGTGCAGGCGCCATAATGCTGCACCCAGGCCGCGCTGTTAGCGATGGTCAGGTCATAAATGCGGATGTTATCGCAGTGGGTAAAAGCGATGACTTGTGGCCGATGATTGGAGCGGTTGCGCCACAGGTTAAAATCCGGCTCGACGCGCTGGCCCGAATGATGTAAATCACTGATATTGTTAGCAAGCTGCCGGCCTTGCCCGTCTACACGGCCTTTGCCACACAACGCAATATTGCTGGCCTGGTCGGCCCACAGCAGCGCGTGCAGCTGGCCTTGTTCATCATAATAATCGGCGATATCGACACTGCCGAGTAGCACGGCGCCTTCGTCAAATTCCAGTGTCACGCCGCTTTTTAGCTGCAGCGCACCGCTCAGATACTGGCCTTTACTAAATTGCAAAGTGCCACCACCACTCCCGGCTAAGGTATCTATGGCCTGCTGCAACGCGGTTGTGACTTTAGAGCGGCCATCGGCAGCGACACCTAAGCTTTTGACCAGCACCCTTTTGCCGGCAGGTAAAGCTGGCCTTGCGCTATTTTTGGCTAGCTGCAGATACAACTGTTCAAATTGCGCCAACCGGCTTTGTGATTCGGCTTTTGCCCCTGCCTTTGCCAAAAGAGGCGTGGCGGCAGCAGCGGCCAGCGCCGATTGCAGAAAAGTACGACGGGTCAGCATCAGGGGGCTCCTCTGGTTTGACAGGACACTGCGGTAAAAGGCCCGTCTGGCAGGCGAAATTGCAGCTCGGGCTCGCCTTGCGGCGCGCCTGCATAAAAATCTGATGAAATAAACTGAGCACCGCTTGTAAGCGCAGCCTGAAAGCGGGCTGGCTGCAGCACATTGCCGTCGTCGCTTCTTGTACGCACCAACAGGCCCAACGCCAGTGCGCTGGCGATTTCCGCCTGCTCAGTTGCAGGGTCATTCAGCACCCGAATTGCCGCTTCATCAGTATCCGCAGCATAATTGCCAAACATCAGCCTTCCCTGCAACGACGGGTGGCCGCTGCGATAAAGCGCCAGCTGCGCCGGCGAGCCGTCAAATAACAACAAAAACCGGCCGGCGGCTTGTTTTAAAGTGGGCCAGCCATGCTGTTGGACACTGGCAGCGAGGCTCAATGGCGCCTTGCGCACATCATCGGGTGTGAGCAACCTTTCGCGGCCCAGACCGTCCAGCCACAGCTGTTCCAGCGCTTGGTAATCTGTGGCCTGCCACGACTCTACTTTTGAAACTCTTGCGGCAATGGCGGCTGGCAAATAGCCGCCTGCCCTCTGCTCGCGCACGTTGATCACAATCAGCACTGGCCAGTGGCCGGGATTGGTTTTCGACCACTGCACCAGCGTGGCAATGCAGTCGCGGGCCTGCGCACAATGACTGGCGAAGTCAATGTCAGGCAAATGCAGCACTTTAAAACCCGGCTGGGTCAATGTTGCAGGGAAATATTGGGCGGGTAAATCTTGCTGAGTTTGTGGTAGCAACGCCTGTTTAAGCTCTGCGCCAAACAAGGGCCTGGCAAAACTACCGCCGGCGTCGTCTTTAAGAAAATCCAGCTCCAGCAGGCGCAGGCCGCTATTAAGTTGGCTGGTCAGGCTGGCGTGGCCGTAGCGCAGTGTCTGCAATTTATCTTGCAGTTGTAGTCGTGCCGGCGGTTCCGCCAGCTGCTGTAGCCTTGTGGCCAGAGTGTCGTAATAAGCCGCCGGCAACACAGGTTTAAAGCTGTTGTGTGATCCCAGCCAGTGTGCTTGATTAAGCCGGCAATCCGGCAATGGTGCCGCGGCCAGGGCGAAAGCTGCTAACACACTGACAGCGAACACAGGTTAAATCCGCACAAAAATCTTGGCGCGGTACAGCGCATACACGGGCAAAAAACACAAACCGACAAACACGACCATCCAAAGACCTACAGTGCAGAATTGATTCAGACCTGTCGCCTGCGCCCAGGCCTGATAATGGCCCAGCACCGACAGGCTGCCTTCACCACTACCCACAAAAGTACCAAGCGGCACTTCCAGCAGTTTTTCCAGCGCCACGTGCAGCACATAAGCCACAATCGCATTAGAGCCAAAAATCATTGGCACTTGTGTCAAAGCGCGATAACCGGCGCAGTCGCAGTACCAAATGAGCGTGGCCAGCACTATCGACGCCATGCCGCTGGTCAGCAGTACGAAAGAGCTGCTCCAGATTTGTTTAATCAGCGGAAATTGCAGGCTCCATAACCAGCCGGCAAAACAGCACAGCACACCCACGACAAAGAGCCGGCTGACTAACACATGCAAATCCAGCCCTTTACTGGCCTGAATAATGCGAGCCAATAACACACCAGCCAGGCCGCTGCTGATCGCCGGTAAAGTGCTGAGCAGTCCTTCCGGGTCCCAGCTGCCGCGCCATAACATGCCAGGCAAATAAGCGCTATCGACCCAGTTCACCAGATTGGCACCGCGTTCCAACTGACCGGCCACCAGTCCTGGTGCCGGCAGCCATAAAATCAGCAGCCAGTAGCCCAGTAAGATACTGAGCGCGATGGCGAGTAAACTGCGCCACTGGCAATACAAGGTCAGTACGGCACAGACACAATAAACAATCGCAATGCGCTGCAACACGCCAAGCACCCGTACATCGGAGAATTTCAGATACAGCAGATTGACGAACAGCCCGAGTGCAAATAACAGCACAGTGCGGCGCAGGATTTTCGGTAAAAGCTGGCGAATTTGCGCGCCACTGCGCTGTTGCCCGGCCGGCAATGGCGCAAAACCCAGGCCAATTGCCACCCCAACAATCACCAGAAAAAACGGATAGACAAAATCGGCAAAAGTCACGCCATCCCAATAGGCATGCGAGAAAGTGCCATAGGTATTGGGGCTGTTGACCATAATCATCATCAGGATGGTCAGGCCACGAAACAGGTCCAGCGCTATCAGTCGGTTGTTCTGCATCAACATCGTCCGCTTACAGGTTAGAAGGTGGCGCTTTGCTGGCCAGAATTTGTTGCTGGATGGCCATAAGTGCAGCCTTTAAATCCGCCGGTGCCTGTTGCGGCGCCGCCAGCGGCTGTTGCAGCCAGACGTCGTCAAAGGCAATTAATTTCGCTTGCGTGGCTTTGGCATCAAAAGGTTGTTTCGCCACTAACGCCTCACGCTGTGCACTAAAAAACAGCTCCCAGCGCGGCAGATAATATTCGGCGTATAAACCAAACCAGGCTTTGGAGGCATAGTCTTTGAGTTTATCGCCGCCCCAGCGCGTTACCTGCAGTTTGGCATTGTGTTCATACAAAGCTTTTTCTGCAGCTGTGTCGCCATAAGCGCGTGCATCCGCCACCCAGGAGTACAAAGTTTCGCGTTGGGTGCCGGGCGCCTGATAGCCCATTAACGCATCGACGGCGAGAACCAGCGCTTTGGCTTGCGCCCGTAATTTATCGCCCTGCGCCAGCTGGCCCTGGCTGTACGCCAGCATGGTATGTTGCAGCAGCATATCGATATGTTGCGTGGCGCTGTGGCGCTGCAAATCGACTAAATCAAATTGCAGCAAAGGGGCTTTTAATGCGCTTGCTGGCAACTGGGTTAAATCACGCAGCACCTGGTCCAGCAGCAATAAGTTACCCGGCGCGCCGGTATAACGCAGGTAGTCCAGCTTGGGGCGCTTTTGCAGCAAAGCGCCGCCGGCGGCATCTTCCCACCAGCGCGGCTCCCAATACCGCGTGCTGTATACCGCTTTGTAGATATTCAGCCACTGCGCTTTGACGGCTGGGTCTACATCGCCGTAGCGCGCCTGCAGTTGCTGTGTTATCCAGTCGGTGGTCGTAGCCGTCTGGATTTGATTGTCGCGTTTACCCTGCCAGGCCAAATCAAACATAAAGTCATACACCAGACTATTGGAATGAATGCCTTCCGGGAAAGCGCCAAAACCGCGCAACTGGCCTTTGTCGGCATGATTGAGCGCAATATTGGTTTTGTGGCGGTAAAAATCGAAGTCGCCATAAACCGGGTTGCTGCCGCCGTAGTTGTGGATAAACCCAAAGACCCAGGGTTTGCCATAAAAGCCTTTGGCTTTTTGCCAGACATCAAATCTGTCATTGCCGATGTCATGAATAAGCATATTGTTGGCGGGCACTTTACTTAAAAAGGCTTCGATCGCCGGCAGATCCCAGAAATGTGCGTCAGAGCCAAACATCCAGCCCTGCATCACCCAGATAGCGCCCGGCGACGCTTGCGCCAAAGTCTGGTACAAAGCGGCGCCATAGCTTGCAAGTTCGTCGTTTTTGTTCGCGGTGGAAACCGGCGGCAGCATTTCGTTAAAGGCATCAAGCAGGAAATAACGCTGTGGGCCATATTCGGCCTGATACAGCTCAATAAATCTTTTGGCAATTTTGCTGAAAAGCGGGTCGGCCGGGTCCAGCCAGTAGGTTTCGCGGGCAAAACCGGACCAGGCTTTCATTTTTTTGATCCGCGCCTTTGGGAATAACTGCTTTAAGCCATCCGGCACATAACCCGAAAACGCCGGCACCACCGGCTGCATTTGCAGCGCCTGCATCTGGGTCAGAATTTGCTGCTGTAACTGGCGTTTTTTCTCAATGTAAGATTGCGGTAAAGGGCCGGCGTGGGCTTCAATATTGCCCATGCGCTGCCAGGGCAAAAAAGCTGGGCCGGAAAAATATTGCGAAAGTTCAGTGTCGCTGAGGCCAAGTTCGCGCCACAACTGTTGCCAGATAAACTCCTGACCTTCCATCGCGACCGGCTGAGTCACACCGTGCAGCGCCATCCAGTCAATTTCCTGTTGCCAGCGCGGCCAATCCCACCAGGGGCTGGAATAGCCATAAGCGCACACGTTCAGATAAGCGCGGTCGGTAAACAGGCTGTCGAGCCTTGTAACAGCAACGTCCGGCAAAGTGGTCGGCAACGCCAGCCGGTTACCTTCCCAGCTCACCGATAAATAACCCTGGCTGCGCAGCAACTGATAAGCGCCATAAGCCAATGCTGTTGCAGCATTACCGCGCACTTTAATCACGCCGTGTTCGATGCGGGTTTCCACCCAATGCGGCTGATTATCACTTTGCAAAGTCCACTGCAGCGGTAGTTTGGTATCGCCGCTTAAGCGCTGAAAAATCGCCTGTACGGCTTCTGCGGATTGGGTTGATGCTTGTGCTTTGCCATCTGTCATTGATTGTGCTGCGACAGCAAAGCTATGCCAGCACAGAATTGCCAGTACTAACAAATGTTTGTGATAACAACGACGGGTCAAGAAAAGGCTGAACACAGGCGTGTCTCCAAAAAAACCGGCGGCGGACGCAGGACTATACCGCCGGTGCACACAAAGTCTGGCAGCTTCCATGCCGCCAAAAAACTCACATCAAATCGAACTTCAGGCGGCAGAGCCGCCTTCAAATCAGAACTTGTAACTGAAGCCCGCGCTGTAAGTACGGCCACTGGTGGTGGTGTTGTACTGACGGTCGTTCGAGTCACTGTATTGCTCTTCACGTTCGTTGGTCAGGTTGATGGCCTCAACGGTGAACTTCAGATTTTCCGTCAACTGGTAGAAAGCCGAGAAATCTACAAAAGTAGTTTTATGGAAACCACGTTCATCTTCATCACGCAGACCGCCTTCCACCACGCTGATGTATTGGCTGCGGCTTGCTGCGGCGATCCGGCCGCCCCAGTTGTCAGCTTCATAGTACAGCGTCATGTTGTAGCTGTTTTTCGACAGTCCAGGGAAGCTCTTCTCCTGTGTCTGACCGGTGCCCTGCACGTTGCGGTACAGCGCAGTGCCATCTACCCAGGTGTAGTTGGCAATAATACCCAACTTGTCAAACGGCGCCGGCAGGAAATCCAGGTCGCGCTGGAAGGCAATCTCCGCCCCTTTGATAGTCGATTCGTCCGAGTTTTGCGGCGATGTCACGTCAAACAGCGAATCCATAGTGGCGCCGTTTGGCAGCAGAGACGCTGGCAGACCGGTGTCGCTGTATTTCACTGTGGTGACTTCGGTCACGATGAAGTTTTCGATATCCTTTTTGAACACTGCAGCTGACAAGGAACCTACGCCTTCGTAGTACTGCTCGATGGCGAGGTCAAAGTTCACCGATTCAAAGGGTTCCAGATCCGGATTACCAACGGTGATTTTACCGACTTCACCAGGTGAACCAGTCATCTGTGCCACGTTCGCTGAGACCGAAATGGCGCTCAGCGCCGGCCGCGTCAGGTTTTTACTAACGCCGGCACGCAGTAATAAATCGTCTTCCAGCTCATACACCAGGTTCAGACTGGGTAACACACCGGAATAATCCCGAGTAATTTCAACCGGTTTGCCCTGTGATACACCGATAGACGTCAGATCAGTTTTGTAATAACGGGCGCCGACATTACCGCGCAGCACTTTGCCGCCGATCATGCTCTCCCAGCTGTATTGGGTGTAGGCCGCATCGGTATTCTCTTCCACGGTGTAAGAGTTGGTCTGGATAATTTTGTCAGTGCCAAGTTTCAGGTCTGAAATGCCATAAAACGCCTGCAACGCAGCGACATCAGCCTGACGCCAGGACATATCCGGATGCACGCTGTACACTGAACTGACCGCATCACTTAAGGTTTTGACGCCGTTATTCAGCGGTGTCGCTTTTGACTGCACATAACCGGCATCTTCACGGTTATCACCGCTGTTTTTGAATTTCTTCAGATTAAAACCAAAATCGAGATTGCTGGTATCTGACACGTCATAGCGGAAATCAGCTTTGATATTGTCAAAATCAGTGGCGATATAATCTTCGCGGAAATACAAATCTTTTACCGCCCAGCCAGAGAGCGCAGTCGGGTCAAAGTCATAAGTGTTGACGCCGTAATAGCGGTCTTTGGTGAAATCTGTGGTAATACCACCGGTGCGGATCAGGTTCACTTTATCGACGCGCGGCTGGTCATAATCAGAAGTGCTGGTGCCGAACATAAATTTGGCGCCTAAGTTGTCACTGATTTGCCAGTCGGCAGTAACGGACACCTGATTAAACACTGACTCGTTATAGTCAGCGCGGTTTTCCGTCTGAATGGTCGAGTTGCTGAAACGGGCAAACACAGCTTCTTTGTCGCCATTGTTATCCAGCACGCGCAATTCTTCAATGCGGCCAAGCGCAGTACTGGAAGCGCCGCCAGTGGAGATATGATGCTCGTCCAGCGTGTTTTCCAAAGCACCGTACATATAATCCAGACCAAACTTTAAGTCGTCGCTGTGGCGGTACTGCAATGAGGTAGTGACACCCAAACGCTCCTGGTCGTTATTCCACACCGAATAACGGTTACCGCGAGCAAACCAGATGGTGCCGGCAGCAGCCTGTGCCGCCAGCGTTGGGTCTACCGTGCTGGCGATACCATTGGTGGCACGCACCTGGCGCCAGCGGTAAGTGTTGTAACCCATTTCACGGGAGTTTTTCTGGCTGTACGCCACAGATGCCAGCGCGCCGAATTTACCCCAGGTGTTTGACACCATCCCAACTAAACGTGGGTTGGTCTCATCTGCATTGGTATTAGTGCCAAGCTGGCCGCCGACTGCGCCCTGGAAACCGTCATAGTCAAACGGCTTAGCAGTTCTTAAGTTAACAGTACCACCGATACCACCTTCGTCCTGATCTGCCGAGTACGACTTTTTCACGTCAATCTGGTTAAAAAGTTCAGAGGCAAAAATGTTGAAGTCAAAGGCGCGTGAGCGGCCTACTGCACCGCGGCTGTCCATTGGCGAGGACGAAGTACCCAGTGCTTCCATGCCATTGACTTGCACCCGGGTAAAATCCGGGCCTAAGCCGCGCAGCGAAATCTGCCGGCCTTCACCGCCTTCACGGGTGATGGCAATACCAGGCACGCGTTGTAATGAATCGGCTAAGTTCTGGTCCGGGAAGTCAGCGATGTCTTCGGCGACGATAGAATCCTGCGCCACCATGGCTTCGCGTTTTAAATCTTTGGCTTTGATCACTGAGTCGCGGAAGCCTTTGACTTCAATCACTTCAGTTTCGTCGGCTTTGTTATTTGGATTCGTTTGCTGGGCGCCGGCACTGAAGGCTGCGCCAAGTGCGGCGAGCACGGCCAGCGCGACTGCTGTTTTCTGTTGTTTGTACATATCTACCCCTGTTTCTGATGTGTTTGTTTTATTTTCTGATCAGACCAGTTTCAGCTTTTTCAGTGAAAGCCTTGTGACACCGGTGTCAGTTATGCCATTTTTTTTACCACAGTTTTAGCCGGACTGCCGCGGTGTACAGAGTTACTGCGTCAGACCGACCTGATTTCAAGACGGTATTTCACCCGTTACTTCGTCAAACTAAGGACTACAAACTCTCAGCTACACAGGTCAATACCCTGGCCGCACGTCAAAACGCGGCCAATACATCCAGACAAGCGCACAAAGTGTGATAATCACACTTAGCGCCGGCACTACTTTTTTCGTTGGAAACTTTTTGGTTTTGCCGGTTCAGCAGGCGATACCAGGCGCCGCGCTGATGGTCGACAAAATGTGCCCAGCAATAAGCCCACAGCTGCTGATATTTCTGTAAATAAGCGGCATCGCCGGTGGTTTGATACAACAAAGCTGCTGCGGCCATAGTTTCAGCCTGCACCCAGAAATATTTATCGTCGTCGCACCAGACGCCGTTTAGGTCGTAGCCGTACACTAAGCCACCGTTTTCATGGTCCCAGGCCAAGGCATAAGCGCGGTCAAACAACGCTGCGGCACGGCTGACTAAAGCCGGGTCTGGTGCTAAACGGTTAAGCTGTAACAATAATTTCGCCCACTCTGTCTGATGGCCAGGCTGAAAACCCCAGGGCCGGTACAGATTTTTCGGGTCGGTTTTGTTGTATTCAAGATCCAGCTGGAACTGCGGGGTGTAGTGCTCCCAAACCTGACCACCACTTAAAGCAGCCTGACGCACTGTGATATTGTGAGCCAGCAACTGCGCGCGTTTGAGAAAACGAGGCTGTTGTGTCGCCTGATACGCCGCCAGCATCGCCTCACATAAATGCATATTGGCATTCTGGCCGCGGTAATCACTTAATACGCCGTCACGACTGATTTCATCGGCATAAAGACCATATTCCGGCTGCCAGAAACGCTGTTCCAGCAAATCCCAGGTTTGGCTCAGCTTTGCACTGACATCCGCTACTTGCGCCAGCTGCAGATGGGCATAAGCCAGCAATACAAAGGCATAACCATAAGCCTGCTGCGTCATGATTTCGGGCTGATGCTGGCGTAAAGTCCAGGCGTATTGTTGGGTTGCGCTCTGAAAATGCGCAGTTTCAAGGTACTTCAGGCCATGTAAGGCATAAGCACGGTATTTTTCCGCCAGTTCTTGCTGGCCATTGCGCCCAGCCAGCTCGCGGCTGGCTCTGGCGTAATTAACAATAATCCGGGTGCTGCTGACCAGCTGGCGAAACTCCGGCGCAAACAAGCTGCCGTCATCATAATAATTCTGGAAATAGCCACCGGCCGCATCTAGCACCCGCGGGTCGTAAAACCCGAGGATGTCGCTGCAATGCTGCCGGATAAAACCGGCGCTATAAAATTCGGTGGTTGGTAACTGCATCAGCTGTGTTCCTGCCTTTTTGCTGTTTTAAACGCCTGCCAATAGCTTGGGCTTACCAGTTAAACATGGTGCCGTCTTCTAACCGGTTGACCGGCAGGTAAGCACGTTTGTACGGGTATTTCGCCGCCAGTTTTTCGTCGATATCAACGCCGTGCCCCGGTTTTTCGCCGGCATATAAATAGCCATTAGCGAACTGATAATCATGCGGGAACACTTCGTCAGTGGCCGGGGTGTGGCGCATATATTCCTGAATACCGAAATTTGGTACCCAGGTATCAAAATGCAGTGCTGCGCCCATAGTGATTGGGCTCAAATCCGTCGCGCCGTGGAAACCGGTGCGGACATGATAAAGCTCAGCCAGATGCGCGATACGACGCAGATGCGTAATGCCGCCACCGTGCACGATAGTAGTGCGAATATAATCAATCAGCTGCTCGCTAATCAGTTGCTGGCAATCATGAATAGAAGCAAACACTTCACCAACCGCAATCGGCGTGGTGGTGTGATGGCGGAACAAACGGAAGCCTTCCTGCAGTTCGGCCGGGACTGCATCTTCTAACCAGAATAATTTGTACGGCTCTAATGACTTACCGAGCTGCGCCGCTTCTATCGGCGTCAGGCGGTGGTGAGTATCATGCAGCAGATGGTGGTCATAACCGTAAGTTTCGCGCAGCACTTTAAACAGCTCAGGCACGCTATTCAGATACTTGCTGGTGGACCAAACGTTTTCGCTTGGCAGGTCGTTGTCGGCCGGTTCGTAATACATTTTGTCTTTGGACACACCATAAGTGCTGGCAAGGCCTGGCACACCGGTCTGAGCGCGAATGGCTTTGTAGCCCATGTCGATGTAACGGCCAACTTCAGCGACAGTTTCGGCGATGGTATTGCCATTGGCATGACCATACACCATTACACCGTCGCGGCTGCGGCCACCGAGCAGCTGATACAGTGGCATATTGGCGGCTTTGGCTTTAATGTCCCATAACGCCACGTCAATAGCGGCGATGGCGGTCATACCAACCGGACCACGGCGCCAGTAAGCGCCACGATAAAAAAACTGCCAGATGTCTTCAATGCGGCTGGCGTCACGGCCAATCAGACATGGGATCAGATGGTCCTGCAGATAACTGGCTACCGCCAGTTCGCGGCCGTTTAAGGTCGCATCACCGATGCCATACAGCCCCTGATCCGTGGTAATTTTGACCGTGACAAAGTTACGGTCCGGGCAGGTAATAATGACTTTTGCATCAATGATTTTCATCTGGTTCCTCTGAGGTTCCGCACACGGAACTGCTTAAATGCTGTAAAACCCAACTGCAACCGCTAGCATTCACTGTTAAAAACGCAGCGGCTTTTTACTCTCAGGCTTTGACTGGCTGACCTCTGTTGTGACCTGCTTTTCGGCAGAATCGACTCGTCATCTGGTCTGACCGCTTACAAACTGAACGCTGAAAAGTTGCGTCTGATTCGCCTCACGGCTAAATTGGTCAAGCCTGTTGAATTTAACTTACATTCGGACAGGCCAATTTGCAACTATAAATTTTTGGTCAAACCACTTTGATGGAAACACATGAACGACAACACGCTTCTTTCCTTGGCCAGCAGTCGCCAGGCGCCGGTACCAAACTCCAGACTCTATTTGCAAATCGCCGATAAACTGGCGCAGCAAATCAACGCCGGAGAGCTTAAACCAGGCATGCGTCTGCCTGCCGAGCGCGATTTGGCGCAGCAATATGACGTCAGCCGCCAGACTGTGCGGGAAGCGCTGATTGCCCTGGAAGTATCTGGTCTTGTTGATATCAGGCCAGGCTCCGGCGTCTATGTGTTGCAGGAAGCCAACCTGAAAAGCTCGATCCTGGTAGAAAACGCACCTGGGCCGCTGGAGATCATGGAAGCCCGCCTATTGCTTGAAGGTGATGCCGCAGCTTTGGCCGCAGAGCGCATCAGTAACGAAGAGCTATTGAAATTAAAAGCTTATCTGAACCAGATGATTAGTCTGGTGCAGCAACAAAGATCAGCCGAAGCTGAGACTTTTGACGGCAAATTCCACCAGCTCATCGCCAGCGCTACCCGCAATAGCGCTTTGCAATCGATGATTGAATGGCTGTGGGCGCTGCGTGAAAGCTCGGAACTCAGCCAACTGTTCGCAGAAAAAATCCGCCGTCAGGTCGCAGGCCCCAATATCGAAGCACATGAAAAAATCTATTTGTGTTTAAGCCGGCGCGATGCAGCGGGCGCCAAAGCCGCGATGCAATCGCACATAGCGCAGGTCACTGAAGCTTATGTGCTGTTAATTGGCGAGTGACCTGGCTGAAGCAGAAAATCCGGACAAATCAGTTTGCAACCGGTCAGGCCTGTTGCAATTGGACAGGCCAATTGTTATAACCAGCGCAGACCTAATAAAGGAGCTGGTTGATGCCTGTCCAGAACTATCTCGCCACGCCGTTGAATTTCCGTCCGCTCTTACGCCGCCAGGTTTTCTCTAAACTGCTCGGTAGCCTGCTGTTAGTGCCTGCACTCACTGCGCTGGCACAAGACCAAGCGCCAAACAAAGCAGAACCCATATCGTTCGCACAAGAACCCGCTGCACTGGTGTATCCGTTTCTGGATACGGCCAACAGCCGCTGGTTTTATTTCTCCTCCGCGGCGCGGCCTTTTGGCATGGTGAGTTTGTTTCCGGATACTGCCATCAACGGTGAATGGGGCAGCGGTTATCGTTATCACGAGCCGACAGTCAAAGGTTTTAACCACATTCACGAATGGCAATTGGCGGGGCTGTCGCTGATGCCGCTCTCCGACGCACGTCCTTTAGCCGAGCAAAAAGCCGATCACGCTTCGGCATTTTCGCATGACACTGAACAAGTCCGGCCTGGCTTTCACCAGCTGACACTGCAACGCTACGGCATCGACGTCGACCTGACGGCAACCTCGCGTGTCGGCTTTTCGCGTTATCAATACCAAACTGCCAAACCGCAACAACTGCTGCTGCAATTAGGCGGCGTGCAGGGCCCTTCCAAACTTGGCCATGCTGAAGTCTGGCAAATCGACACACAAAACCTCGCCGGCTTTATCACTAACCAGGGCACAGAGCGGCGGGTCAAACCGGTCAAAGTGTTTTTCCATCTGGCTTTTTCCACACCAGTGCAGCAGTTTGATGCCTGGCGTGGCGACATGTTGTTCAGCAATGTCAGTGGCATCAGCGGCGACAACGCCGGAGTGCGCCTGAGTTTTCAAAGCAAAGACCAGACAGTGTTGGTCAAAGCCGGTTTTTCTTATGTCTCAGCCGACAACGCAAAGTTAAATCTCACTACTGAACTGCCAGGCTGGGATTTTGCCAGCACCAGCGAACAAGCTTATAACGAGTGGAACCAGCTGCTAGCACGCATTCAAGTTAAAGGCGGCAGCAAGGCGCAACAACGGCGCTTTTACACTGATTTATGGCATGCACTGCAGGGCCGGCGTGTGGTGTCCGACGTCAATGGCCAGTATGCCGATCTATCCGGCGTCGAGCCAAGAATCCGGCAATTGCCGCTGGACGCAAAAGGCCAGCCAAAATTCGCTATGCACAACTCAGATTCATTCTGGGGGGCACAGTGGACTATCGCGACTTTATGGCCGCTGGCTTTTCCGGAAAAAGCCACAGCGCTTGGCGAGAGCCTTATTCAATACGGCCGGGATTTTGGCCTGATCCCACGCGGCCCCTCCGGTGGTCAGGACACTTTGGTGATGCCAGGTGTGCCGATGACGCCGTTTTTAGTCTCGCTGGCGCAAAAAGGTTTATTACAAACTTCAGCCACAGCACTACTGCCGATGTTAGAGAAAAACCACAGTAGCGCGGGCCTGATGGCCAAAGCCGGCTACGAGCACTATAGCGCCACAGGCGGCGGCTTCAGTTATTACCTTCAACGCGGCTATGTGCCTTACCCGCTGCCGGAAGCCGAAAGCAATTACGGCAGCCACAGACGCGGCGCGGGACAGACGTTGGAATATGCCTATCAGGATTTTGCGCTGGCCCAGCTGGCAATCAAGGCCGGCAAAACTGACATAGCCGGGCAATACCTCAAGCGCAGCCAGAACTGGCGCAATTTGTATGACGCCAAAACCGGTTATATCAGACCCAAAGCAGTCGACGGCAGCTGGCGCACGCCTTTTGACCCGCTGGAATATGAAGCCGGTTTTATCGAATCCAACGCTGCTCAGGCCAGCTGGTTTGTGCCACATGATATTGGCGGGCTGGCCAAACTTATGGGTGGCAAAACCGCCTTAATTAACCGGCTGGAACAGGCGTTTGAACAGGCCGCCAAACAGGATTTCACTGCCGGCACCGCCCATGCACAGGAAGGCCATCCGGAATATCGCCGCACACCAATTAACTATGGCAACCAGCCCAGTATTCAGACCGCTTTTATCTTTGCTGCGGCAGACGATGCGGCAAAAACGCAGTATTGGTCACGCCGGATCAGCGACACTGTGTACAGCCATTTAAGCCCGGAGCGTGGTTACAATGGCGATGAAGATCAAGGCCTGATGGGCAGCCTCGCCGTGCTGTTGAAACTCGGTTTGTTTCAGTTAAGCGGTGGTTTAGAGGCCGACCCGGTTTATCAGCTTGGCAGCCCGTTATTTGACGAAGCCTGCCTGCAGCTGGCCGGCAAACGTAGCTTCTGTATCAAAACCTTGAACAACGGCCCAGAGCGGCCTTATATCCGACAAATCGAGCTCAATGGTAAAGCTTTGCAGCGCACCTATTTGCTGCATAGCGAAATCATGGCCGGCGGTGTGCTGGAACTGCAGATGGCTGACAAGCCATGAGCTCGTGCATGCCAGAGCCGGCAAGACGTATCCGCGCTGTGCTGTTTGACAACGACGGCACCTTGGTTGACAGCGAATATCTGTGTAATCTGGCGCTGCAGCAGCAATTTGCCGACTACGGTGTGGCTTTAACGCTGGACGAGCTGATAAAGCATTACCGCGGCGGCAAGCTCGGTGATATTTTCAGCGCTCTTTGTCTGGCCCATCACATCAGCCGGCCAGCCAACTATGAAACCGAATACCGCGCGCGCCTGCAGCAGCTTTTTACCGAAGCGCTGCAGCCAATCGCCGGCGCTGCGGCTGTGCTTGAACAGCTTAAACAACAACAGTTGCAGCTGGCTGTGGTCAGCAATGGCCCGCAAAGCAAAATGCGTTTTACGTTGGCGCATTGTGGCCTGCTGGAATACTTCTGTGACAAGAACGAACCTGAGCGGCTGTTCAGCGCTTATGACTGCAATTTGTTTAAACCAGATCCGGCGCTTTATCTGCGCGTGATCAAGGAGTTAGGGCTGGAGCCCGCAGAATGTGTGATAGTGGAAGACAGCCCAACCGGCGTACAGGCTGGCCTTGCGGCCGGGGTGACGACATTTTTCTTAAATCATTACGCCGAACCCTGCCCGGCCGGCGCTATTGAGATCAAGCAGCTGTCAGACTTGCTGACAGCGCTTTAGCGGCTCGCCGGGAAGCAATCAGGCTTTACACAAATGCACTGTGACTTCTTCGCGGTCGTGGAATAAATGCCGCGCCTGAAATTTTACTTTGATGCCGGCTTCGTCAAAACGCTGCTGCATTTCTGCCAGCACTTCCTGCACTGTTTCATAGCGTTTTTTCATCGGCAGTTTCAGGTTAAAAATACTTTCCTGACACCAGCCGTTGATCAGCCAGTCGCAAATCAGCTGGCCAACCCGCTGCGGCTTTTCAATCATGTCGCAAACCAGCCAATACACGTTCTTTTTCTCCGGTTTGTATTTAAAACCGTCGACCATGTAGTGTTTGACCTGACCGGTCATCATCAGGCTCTCCGCCATAGCGCCGTTATCAATCGACACCACCATCATCGAGCGTTTCACCAGCTGATAGGTCCAGCCGCCCGGGCAAGCGCCTAAATCGACCGCACGCATACCGGGCGCTAAGCGGGTGTCCCACTCATCACGCGGAATAAATTCCAGAAAGGCTTCTTCCAGCTTCAGCGTGCTGCGACTTGGCGCATCAGACGGGAACTTCAGCCGGCGGATACCGTTTTCCAGCGAGTTGTTATTCTCCGGATAAGACACAGCGAGCAGCGCTTTTTGCCCGCTTTGCATAAACATATGCAGCACAGGCGCACGTAAATTTTCCTTTTTCAGCATCAGACCAGCTTGACGCAAGCTTTGGCGCAGCGGCACTGTCAGTTTACGCGCCAACGTCGACAGCTCTTTACCATCGTTGGTATCCGGATATTCAATCCTGAGTTCGCCAATGCTGCTGATTTCGCTGCCCTCTTCGACGCTCTGCAGCGTTTCCAGTACAGGCGTTACCCGGTCGCCGGCCGGTAATTCCAGCCAGTCGCCAATGACTAAAGCCCACTGGCGGACAAAAATCAGTTTGGAAAACGGGAAGTCGCTGAAAAAGCGCTCTAATGCGGCGCCGTCATAAGCTTCAAAAATAATAAAAGCGTCATTGGCTTTGAGTTTGCAGTAACCAAACACACCAAACTGGCCGGCTTTATCCTGAATTTCTGCCGCACATTCTTTTTCAAAACCTGAGCGACAGTAGAGCAATAATTGTTTCATGTGTTTTTCCGCAGCCAGGGCAACAGCATCAGGCCAGCCCAGCATAAAATCAGCATCTGACCACCGACCGGCGCTAACTGGCGCCAATACAGCGGTAACTCAAATAATCCGGCCCAGACAGTGTAGACAAAACACCAGAGGCCCAGATGAAATCCCACTAACAGCAGCGCCAGCAACCAGTGCTGCGCCTGACCAAGCTCGTTATTTTTGCTCGCCATCGCGCCATATAACGACAGCACTAATATCGCCAAGGCCTGAAACGCCAGAACAGCAGTACTCGACACCAGCCGGCTGAATTCTTCCGTCACCATGTTGAACTGGAAATAATGCGAAATTGCCGCACTCATACCAACCACAGCAGCGCCATATAACCCGCACAAAGATAAACTGCATTTCCACAAAGCCTGCATCTGTAAGCTCCTGCTAAGTTTTAATTCCTGACCGCCGGATAAATTCACCACAGGCAGCTGCGGCAAAACTAAAAGCCTGTTCCGCCGGCAAGCCTGCCCGTTTTGGCTGCGCATAATCATGGTCGGCGCCGGTTAATTCAATGATCTCAGCCCGGCCAGCCACCAGTTGCAATGCGTCAGCACTGCCAAAAGGGTCGCGACTGCCCTGACAAAGCAATAATGGCCGTTGCAGCTGCTGCAAACACTGGCTCCGCGCCGCCACAGTCAAAGCGGCTTTTGCGGCATCTTTGGCTTTTGCCGGCGGGCAGAGCGGATAACCAAACACCAGACCACCTGCAACTTCTGGCGTGACTTGTGTACCCGAGAGATACAGGCTCAGCACCCGGCCGCCTAAACTTTTGCCGCCAAGCCATAGTGGCAACTGATCATCTGCCGGAATATCAGTAATCAGCTGTTCCAGTTCAGCCAGCAGCTTGTCCGCTTTAGGTGCAACCTGGCGTTTGCCCAACATGCTTTGCTGCATAAATTCAAAATTGGCCGTAAACACCACAATACCCTGTGCGCTTAACCAAGGAATGAGCTGCTGAAAAAACACCGATTGCACAGGGGCGCCGGCGCCGTGTAACAGCAGTAATCGCGCCACAGGCGCCGCTACATCATGTTTGCTGACCAGCGGCATTTAGTCCTGTTCCGAAGCAACAGCAATATTAAACTGCTGCTCGTTAAAAGCTTCTTGCTCCTGCGCCACCAGTTTATTCATCCAGTCACGAAAGGCGGCAATTTTGCCCAGTTCAATCTGATTGTCGCGGCACACCAGATAATAAGCATCTTTACTTTGCAGCACATGATTAAACGGCACTATTAACCGGCCGGAATTGATGTCGGGCCGGGCCAGCACGTTGTGCGCCAGCGCCACGCCCTGACCGTGAATAGCCGCCTGCAGCACCATAGCGGTGTGACTGAAAATCGGCCCCTGATTGACGTTAAAATGCTTAAAACCCTGGCTGGTAAACCAGGCTTTCCAGGCGTCGCGGGTGCCGTCATGCAATAAAGTGTGAAAACGTAAATCAGCCGGTTCGTTCAGCGGTTTGGCGCGGTTGAGCAGCATTGGCGAGCAGACCGGCACTAGATATTCAGTGTGCAGTTTGTCGGCGTGCAAATTTCGCCAGCTGCCACGGCCATAATAAATCGCCACGTCAACGTCGTCAGTCAGCGAGCCTTCTTCATAATCGACAGCCCGAATACGTACGTCGATATCCGGGTTTAATTCACTGAATAGACTTAACCGCGGCACCAGCCACTGAATAGCAAAGCTTGGTGGCAAGCTGACCGTTAACGCACCTTTAGCGCCACGCGCCAGCAGTTTTTCGGTGGCTTCGTGCAGCTGCAGGAAAATCTCTTTGATATCGAGGAAATAACTCTGGCCTTCTTCTGTCAGTAGCAATGAGCGGTTTTTCCGCATAAACAGCTTGAGGCCGAGGTGGTCCTCAAGCGCTTTAATCTGATGACTGATAGCAGCCTGAGTGACAAACATCTCTTCCGCCGCTTTGGTAAAACTTAAATGCCGGGCAGCAGTTTCAAAGGCTTTTAATGCGTTCAGCGGCGGCAGGCGACGGGCCATAACTTGATCCCGGCTTAAGACTTAGCTTGTGGCACGTAGCCTTCAATCTCAACAGCTTCACCTTCAAACAAAAACTTCTGCATCTGCTCTTCCAGCAGTTTGCGATGTTCAAGGTTCATCATGTTGAGTTTTTTCTCGTTAATCAGCATTGTCTGTTTGCTTTGCCATTGCGAGAAAGCTTCTTTGCTGATGTTGTCGAAGATTTTTTTGCCAAGCTCACCCGGATACAGCTGAAAATCCAGACCTGGAGCAGTTTTTTTCAGGAACATACAATACACTTCGCGGGCCATGTCTTATCTCCGAATAGCACAAGTGGCGCTATTGTAATGCATTTTACCTGTTGTATTGCACATAAACTCGAGTGCAGGCGTTTTTCTTAAGCCTTCAGCAGCGTCTCAAGATAAACCCGCACCGGCGCCGGCAAACCAAAATCGGCCAGATTAGCGGCATCGACCCAGGCTTGTTCAGCATCTTCGATGCCCGCTTCAGCCGACCAGACTTTGGCCTGCAGCTTGTAATGAGTGAACTGATGACTGAACTCCCCCACCAACTCAGCATCCAGTGGTGCCTCGGCGGGTTGCGGTAAACACCAAAGCGCTGGCCAGATGCCGGCACCAGGCCTTTTCACCAGCAGCACCTGCTGCGCTTTGCGCACCAGCAAAAAATGCCCGTCTTTGACCGGCACAATTTTTTTCGGTTTAGCGTTGGGGAAATCGCTGATGCGATGCTGCACCAGCGCCTGGCAATGGCTGGCAAGCGGGCATTGATCACAAAGCGGCTGGCGTGGTTTGCAAACCGTCGCACCTAAATCCAACAGGCCTTGGGCAAAAGCGCGACAATCGGCATGCGGCTTTTGATGTTGCGGTGTCAGCTGTTCAGCTTTGGCCCATAGCTGTTTTTCCAGCGCTGGCGTATTCGGCACTCCATCTAAAGCAAACAACCTGCAATACAGCCGCCGCACATTGCCATCGACTATAGGCCCATGCTGCTGATAGGCAAAAGACATGATGGCGCCGGCAGTGTAACGCCCAACACCTGGCACTTGTAACAACGCTTCCAGCGTGGCCGGGAACTCACCCAATTCAGTGATAAAACGCGCAGCTTTTTGCAAATTACGCGCCCGGGCATAATAACCAAGCCCTTGCCACAGCCGCATCACTTCATCTTCCGGCGCTGCAGCCAAGGCCTGTACTGTCGGAAACTTTTGCATCCAACGCTGAAAATACGGGATGACAGTTGCGACCTGCGTCTGTTGCAGCATCAGTTCCGACACCAACACTTTATAAGGCGTCACATCCTGCTGCCACGGCAATTGGTGGCGGCCATGGCTTTGTTGCCAGTTGATCACCTGGTCGGTGATAGCGTGCTGATTGCGAGGGGCTGACTGGTTATGGCTACTGCTCACTGCTAAATCTCACTGAATATCTGCTGCGCGCAGTCTAAACGGCCCGGCCTCAACTGCCAACAGGGTGGCCCGTTATGTCCATCGACAGCAGATGCAGGTTGAGCAAAGGGCGCACAAACGGCATAATATGCGGCCTTTTTTATGCGGAGTTCCCGATGAGTCAGCAAGCCAATCCCGACCAGTCAGTTTCAGCGCAACCGGATCTGCCGGATGCAGCAACAGCGGCTGATGAGCCGAAATATCTGCGTCGGATCCGCAGTTTTGTCCTGCGGGAAGGCCGCCTGACTAAAGGTCAGCAACGTAGTCTGGAATTATTCTGGCCAACGCTTGGCCTCGAATACCAAAACGAACTTTATGATTTAGAACAGGTTTTCGGCCGCAAAGCCCCTGTGGTACTGGAAATCGGTTTTGGTATGGGTAAATCACTGGTAGCAATGGCCAAAGCAGCACCAGAGCAGGATTTTATCGGTATCGAAGTACACAAACCCGGCGTTGGCGCTTGCCTTGGCGAAGCGGAAACCGCCGGTGTCACTAACCTGCGGTTATTCGAACATGACGCGGTCGAGGTGCTGCGCGACTGTATCGCCGATGCATCTTTGGACACAATTCAGTTATTTTTCCCGGACCCATGGCATAAAAAACGCCACCACAAACGCCGTATAGTGCAGCCGGAATTTGTCCAGATGCTGCGGCAGAAGCTCAAAATCGGTGGTGTATTCCATATGGCGACCGACTGGGAAAACTACGCCGAACATATGCTGGAAGTGATGAGCGCAGCAGAAGGCTACCGCAACCTCGCGCCAGATCAAAAATATGTGCCAAGACCAGATCACCGGCCTTTAACCAAATTCGAAAACCGCGGCGTTAATCTTGGCCACGGCGTTTGGGATTTAATGTTTGAGCGTAAAGCCTGATGTTATTCCCGCAAAGCCAGCTGCTGCTGCGCAACCTCAATGATTTACAAGGTAAAGTACTGCTGGTTGAACCTATGGCCGATGATTTGGCGCAGGAGCTGACCAGTGCCAATGTCGATTTCAGTGTTTATTGCACTGATGCGGCAGTCGACAAAGCCTTTAGCCGTGCCAACGCCTGTTATTTTGCTGCCAGGCTTGAAGCCACGGATAAATTCGATACTGTGGTGCTGTTTTACCCCAAAAGCAAAGAACAGCTGGCGTTTACGCTGGCCGAACTTAGTGCTGTGCTGCATGCTGACAGCCAGATTTATCTGGTTGGCGATAACAAAGGCGGCATTAAAAGCCTGGTCGCTCATGCGGCGAAATTTGGCTTACATGCGCATAAGCTCGATAACGCCAAACACTGTTTATGGTTTGCCTTAACCGGTCTTTTTGAAAAACCACTGCCAAAACAGGATTTTGGCCGGTTTAAATTAAGTGCCCAACTCGCTGGCACCAGCAAAGACCTGGAATTCTGCTCGCTGCCCGGCGTGTTTAACCACGGCAAACTGGACGCAGGCACCGCATTGTTGCTGCAACAGCTTGGCCATGTGCAAAGTGGCAAAGTGCTGGATTTCGCCTGTGGCGCCGGCATTATAGGCGCGTTACTAAAACTACAGCAGCCATCGATTGATCTTTATGCCACCGACATCTGTGCGCTGGCTGTAGCATCAACTAATGCCACACTGCGACTCAACAAGTTACAGGCTCAGGTGCGTTGTCAGGATGGTTTAACTTCTGACCTGCCGAAGTTTCAGCATATTGTCACTAACCCACCCTTTCACACCGGTCTGAAAACCGACTTGTCAGTGGCGGAGATTTTTATCAGCCAGTGTAAACAGCATCTGACTGCAGGCGGCACACTAACACTGGTTGCAAATGCGCATTTACCTTATGCGCAATGGCTGCAGGCAGCTTTTAGTAATGTGAAAGAATTGGCACGCCAACAAGGTTTTGTGGTGTATCAGAGTAAATTCAGCGGCTGATAAACTGCTCTGGATTAAAAAGGCGCCGCGGCGCCTTTTTAATCGCCTAAGAAGTCAGTCCGTCAGATAAATCTGCCGGCTTTGATAGCTGCCAAGATACTCTTCACGATTTTGAAATAGCGCCGGTACCAGATACAGCTCACCGCCTTCCACCCAATAAATGGCGTTCTGTGAAAACTTACGTGCTAAATCGACTGCAGTTGCTTTGTCACACAACACAGCCCAGCTTTGTTCCTGAAACGACAGGTCCGGTGAAGCACCAATCAGGCGGCGATGTGGCAGATGAGCAGCATTCAGACGGGTTTCGAACTGACAATCCAACGTCAGATTTAATTGGTGGTGTTTCACATCACCAAAAGGATTTTGCGCACTGATAATGGCGAAATTGATTTGGTCACCTAATGGCTGATGACACAAAAACACGCTGGTTTTATAGCTTTCCCACAGATCCATCAATGGCTCCAGTCAGCAAATGCATGTCGCGAAACACTATAACTGAGGCAAAGTTTTTTGTCAGGCCGTTTGCTTAATTAACTGAATGTGCATAACATCAGACTAAGCTGGTCCGGAAGTGAAAGTCTCCGCCAAATCAATCAGATGTTGGCGCCGGGCCCGATAAAAATGTTGTAAGGGGCTGTGAACGGATACATGAATTCCTTATTACGCACGACATCAATCAAAGCCGCCTTAAGCTGGGTAGTGATGCTGATTTGCAGCGTCACTCTGCTGGCATCGCTGACTATTTCTACGCTGCAGGACATCAGTTTTCAGAAGAAAAAACTGATTGATCAGTTACATGCTTACGCCAATATCATCGCTTTTAACTCTGTTGCCGGCATCTTGTATGATGATCCGGAAATAGAAGAGAACCGGTTAAAATCCTTCGCTGCTGTTGATATTTTGCACAACATTCATATCTACAAATTAACAGCTGAAACCGGCGAGCTCAGTTTTTTTTCCAGTTATAACAAACGTGATGTTGGCCCCCACCCAACGCAATTCACTAAAGTTGGTCAGCTACAGCAGCCGCAATTTGAAGGCGACATTGTAGAAATAAGCAAAGTTGTTGAATTTGAAGGTAAAAAACTAGGCTATATCTACATTCGCGCCAGTATGGAAGAACTGAGTAAGTATGTGCAAAGCCGCATTCTGTTTGATTTGCTGATCGCTGTCATCGCCCTGCTCTGTGCTTATTTTATCAGCCGTTTGCTGCAACGTCGTTTTACCGCGCCGATTGAAACATTGCTTACAACTGTGCAAAAAGTAACCAAGGAAAAAAACTACTCAGTGCGGATGCCGCAAACCGACATTGAAGAGCTGCAAATGCTCGGTCGCGCGGTGAATAACATGCTCGAACGCATCGAGCAGCAAATTAACAAGCTGCAGCAGGCTGAGCAGGAAATTCGGCAATTAAACCAAGGGCTTGAAGCCAAAATAAACGAACGCACCCTGGCGCTGAAAAGTTCTAACCAGGATTTGCTGAATACACTGGAAACGCTGCATCAATACCAGAATCAGATTGTCGAGACCGAAAAAATGGCCAGTCTGGGCCAGATGGTGGCGGGTGTTGCCCACGAAGTTAATACGCCAATTGGCCTAGGGGTCACGGCGTCAACGCTGATGCAGGATAAACTCACCGACATTCAAAAAGCTTTTGACGAGAAAAAACTGACATCGAATCAGCTGGCGAAATTTTTAAGCGAAAGCAAAGAAAATCTCGGCATTATCTACCGGAATCTGGAACGCGCCGCCAGCCTGATCCGCAGTTTTAAACAGGTTGCTGTTGATCAATCTAATGAAAACCGCCGTCAATTCAACATGCTGCAACTGATGAATGAAGTGTTGTTGTCGCTGCGGCCAAATTTAAAGAAAACCCAGCATCAGGTGTTGATCGACTGCGACCCACACCTCGAAATCGACAGTAAACCAGGCCCAATCAACCAAATTCTGATTAACCTAATCATGAATAGCCTGATCCACGCCTTTGAACATACCGACCACGGCACTATCAGCATCAGCGTTAAAGTAGAGCAAAATCGGTGTCAGATCCACTACAAAGACAATGGTTCAGGCGTGCCGGAAAATATCAAAAAACGCATTTTTGATCCCTTCGTCACCACCAAACGCGGTGAAGGCGGCAGCGGCCTGGGTATGCATCTGGTGTATAACCTGGTGACCCAGGCACTGAACGGCAAAATCAGCCTGGAAAGTGCTTTAGGTGAAGGGGTCGACATCCTGTTCGACTTCCCGGTTATTGTCAAAGCCAGCACCGCCTCAACGCTAGAACACATCTAAGCATTTGTTTTAACTGAACAAATACTCATAATCGGTCAAGTAATTAAGAAAAATCTAATTGTTAACAAAATCACTTGTTAACAAATGGACCCAAAGCTATAATTGCAAAAAAAATGGCAACTGGTTGTCATTTGACCAATCTCGACACGCGCGAAAATCCAACATAGTTAACATAAGGTTTATCTCCATGCAGACGCCGGTGATTTTGATCGTTGAAGACGAGGAAGTAACCCGTTTAAATCTGGTCCAGTTGTTCGAAGGCGAAGGCTACGATGTACTTGAAGCCGTCAATGGTGAAGAAATGCATCAGCAACTGACAGACAATACCGTCAATCTGATTGTTATGGACATTAATCTGCCAGGGAAGAATGGCTTAATTCTGGCGCGTGAATTACGCCAGAAAGAAAACATCGGTTTAATTTTCTTAACCGGCCGCGACAGCGAAGTTGATCGCATCCTGGGTCTGGAAATTGGCGCCGACGACTACCTGACCAAACCATTTAACCCACGTGAACTGACTATTCGCGCCCGCAACCTGTTAAACCGCACTGTAGCTCAGCCAGTGGTTGAGGAACACAAGAGTGTGGTGAAATTCAATGGCTGGACGCTGGATGAAAACAGCCGCAACCTGACATCACCAAAAGGCGTATCACGTCGTCTGCCTAAAGGCGAATACCGCGCTCTGCGTCTGATGCTGGATACACCGGGTAAAATTTTCACCCGCGAACAGTTAATCCGCCACATGACCGGCCGTGATTTACGTCCAAACGACCGGACTGTAGACGTGACTATCCGTCGTATCCGTAAACACTTTGAATCGGATATCGACAGCCCGGAGCTGATCAGCACTATCCACGGCGAAGGCTATCGCTTCGTTGGCAAGCTGGAAAAATAATCCGCTTGTTTAACGGATGAAAAACGGCGACTCAGGTCGCCGTTTCTATTGTGCTTTTAGCAATAACCACAGAACAGACCAAAACTACCCCTCGTAAGCTTCCAGGTACTCAGCCAACAGTTGCAAATGCGTATCTATCGTCAGGTGGAACTCTATCAGTTGCCGCTCTATTGCCGGCCAGTTGGGCTGCTCCAGCTGTTCTAATTGTTTGGCTTGTTGCTGCACCCACAATAAACCGACAGATGCGGCGGCACCTTTTAGTTTATGCGCCGCATCCTGGAATTCCTGCAATTGCTGCAGGGTCGCAGCTTCCACCATCTTATTGACGTAACCCGGCACTAACTGCTGAAACAGCTGCATACTGCGCTGCATCGGCGCTTTGCCAAGTGACTGCAGATAGTCCTGCAAAGTCGAAGTATCAAGCACTGTGTCTGCTGCTTCGTTGTCATCAGTCTCACCAATCTGGCTTTGCCGTACCGCGCTGGGTGAAAACAACCGGGCCAGTACCTGGTCTAATTTATTGGTATTGATAGGTTTTGCTAAGGCTCCGGCGATCTGAATGCCTTCAAGCTGCTGCTCAGCCTTGCGCACGTTGGCGCTTAACACCACGATAGGAATTTGTGCCAGATGCGGCTCTTGTTGCATAAAACGGGCGATCTGGTCGCCGGTCATATCCGGCAGCTGCATATCGAGCAGCACCAAATCAATATCATCTTCGGTTTCCAGCAGCGCCAGCGCATCTTCACCGGTTTCAGCATGCACCACTGTATGGCCGCGTTGTTCCAGCAAATTGGTCGCGATCTCGGCGTTTAATGGCACATCTTCCACCAGCAACACCGTCAGTTCAGGACATACCAGCAGTTGGCTGAGTTCAGGCGCCTGTTGCAGTTCTGTCGGCAGGCGCACGGTAAAATGACTGCCCTGATTCATCTGGCTTTGCACTGATACAGAGCCCCCCATCGCCTCCACTAAGGCTTTGGATACCGACAGCCCAATGCCGGAGCCGACGATACTTAAACGCCGCCCGTCGCTGGATTTGTAGTACATGTCAAAAATGCGCTGTTGTTCGTGCGCTGAGATGCCGATGCCGGTATCACTGACGACAAATATCAGCTCGTTGTCACACAGCTCAGCATAAAGACTGATTTCACCGCGGGCGGTGAATTTTACTGCGTTGCTGAGCAAGTTCCACAGCACCTGGCGCACACGCGTCGGGTCCAGCTTCAAATGCCCCTGCAGCGCCCCCACTTGCTGTAGTTTGAAACTTAAGCCTTTTTGCTGACAAATGAGTTCGGCGAAATTGGCAATATCGAGAATAAACTGCGCTATATCAGTGCTTTGATACAGAATATCCAAATCCTGCCGGTCGATTTTGTCCAAATCAATGATGTCGTTAAAGATGTTGCCCAAGGTCTCAGCGCTGCTGAAAATGGTATTAGCCCAGCTGCGCTGCTCGTCGGTGAGCCTTGTTTCCAGCAAACGCCGGGTTAAGCCAACAATGCCGTTTAACGGCGTGCGCAGCTCATGGCTTAAAGTAGCGATAAATTTACCTTTATCCTGATATGCGCGCTCCAGCGCCTGCTCCGCCATTTTGCGCGACGTAATGTCCCGGCCAAAGCCCAGTAAACCGATGTACCTGCCCTGCCGGTCAAAAAACGGCACTTTACGCATCTCAAACCACATCAACTGGCCTTCTGGTGTGTTGTATTCCACGTCCAGCGTCAGTTCCGCCTGGTTCACTGACACTTCGTGGTCGGTCAAAATGGCGGCCGGCGCCATATCTGGTGCGTAAATCTCCGACGGATAATGGCCAATCAGTTCGCTCGAGCTTTTGCCAATCATCCGCTCAAACATTTTATTGCAGCTGGCGAAACGACCGGTTTCATCGCGGTAATAGAACAAGTCCGGCGAACTGTCGACAATAGACTTCATCAGTAAACTCTGTTCTTCCACTAACAGCTGAGTCTTTTTGCGCTCGGTGATTTCTTTACGCAGTTCATCAACGGCCTGGCGTTTGGCCTGAAAAGCTTTTTTCCGCTCTTCAATTTCAAAGTTCAGCTGACGGATATTCTCTTGCAGGTTTTCATTGAGACGTTTTTCCTGGCGCGCAGAATCTTGCAGATAAAACAAAGTGGCATCGAGGTGTTTGATCAGATAAAGACAGGCAGAAACCAAAGGTGGCGCCGCAACCACGGCAAATAACAAAGCGCCGCTGATAAAATCCCAGTCCACTCTGTTGTGTAAAGTCAGGCTGAACGCCAGCGCGATCAGGCCTGATGCGACAATGATCAGTAAGGTGGTCAGGCTGAATAACTGCAACCAGCCCCACTGCTTCAGCACCAGCGCCAGCTGGCTGACCCAGGGATGGATCCGGTATTGACTCATGCAGTGACAACCTCTTTTGTGCCTGCGCAGCCGTATCTTGTGCCTATTTCAGCACACCGGCACCTTGGTAAAAATTCGAAGAGAAACCGCATCTTATCATTGTCGTAACGGCTTGATTTGTACCCGTTAGATTATCTTGTCCTGACTGCTTTGCCAATTGCAGTTAACAGGCGGAACTGCGGCGTAGCGGGCAGATTCGGAGCCGGGCCGGACATCAGCTCAAAGCAGGGTTGATCCGGCTGACTTGTCAGTGCGTAAATGAAAGGAGTAAAATACCTGACTATTTTTATCAGGTATTAAAGCGCCAGCCCACAAATAGCAGCGCACCACAGACAAAGTTCAACGCCGGTACGCCAATCGAGCGAAAAAATGGATGGCACCTTTGCAAATTTTTCATAAGACAAATGTGTGAAGCTTGATAGAATGCCGCCCTTTCCAGACCAAGCGTGCTGAAGTAGTCGCAACAGACAGACCCGGAGATTTCATGCCGATAGCGATGCCAGATGTAGCCAACCAATCATGTGCCACCACAGAAGGCACTTTAGACTGGGTTGGCATGAGCCATATTGAAGTGCCGCTGATGTTGGCATTACACGGCGAAGCCCCTCGTCAGGTCAGTGCTAAAGTAGAAGCATTCGTCAACCTGGCCGACCCCAAAGCCAAAGGCATTCACATGTCGCGGTTGTACCTCGCGCTCGACGAATTGTCCCGCGAATCCAGCTTAAGCTATGCCACCTTGTGTGAATTGCTCGACACTTTTATCACCACTCACGAAGATTTAAGCAATCAGGCTTTTGTGAAGTTTGATTTTGATCTGCATTTACGCCGCAAGGCTTTGATCACCGAAAAACAAGGCTGGAAAGCTTACCCTGTGACTATCACAGGTCAGGTGGTGGAAAACCAGCTGCAGGTTGAGCTGAAAGTGAATGTACCCTATTCATCCACCTGCCCTTGCTCGGCGGCATTAGCGCGTCAGCTCATCCAGGAAGCGTTTGTTGCCCGTTTTGCCGGCCAGCAACAGATCAGCAGTGAACTGGTGGTCGATTGGCTTGGCACTACACAGGGCATAGTGGCAACACCACACAGCCAGCGTTCTGTGGCTGAAGTCAAAGTGAAGCTGCAACGCAATGTCAGCGAATTCCCGATTGTCGCGCTGATTGATGCGATTGAAGATGCGCTGAAAACCCCGGTACAGGCTGCGGTCAAACGCGCCGACGAGCAGGAATTTGCCCGCTTAAACGGCCAGAACCTGATGTTCTGTGAAGATGCCGCCCGCCGGTTAAAACATGCCTTAAACGGCCTGACCGAGTTTGAAGATTTCTGGCTGCGAGTCAACCACTATGAATCATTGCATGCGCATGACGCTGTTGCGGTAACAGTGAAAGGTCTGCAAGGCGGCTACCGCGCTTAAGCGCAGCAGCCATCACGCCGCTGAATAGCGCGCATATTTAGCGCATATATCTGCGACTAAAAACCAACAAAAAGCTGCCGATGGCAGCTTTTTTTATGTCTCCACCCGGCAAATAGACGCCGAAAAACAGCAATTTCTGTAATTTAATTACATTTCAGCACAACAGGCTAATGCGGTGAATCACCGGCACTCTGCCAAAAGTCATCTTGCAATTCCCAGCAAAAATCGGTATACCTGATAGCAGGTCTTTACGTTCAGACGTCCAGACCTCACTAAAATAACAACTCAGAAAGCCATTGACCCTTGAAAGTACGACCGTTATTTTCTTTCACACGTAAAAACCAAAATTAAAAGAATATAAATTCACTATTTTTACATTTTTATTTATGCAGGACAGGTTGGAGGAGTGTGTCATGGCGTTGTATCACCACAGCCAGGCCAGAGAAAACTGTGGCTTTGGTCTGATCACCCATCTTGAAGGGGTGGCAAGTCACCGGATAGTCAGGACCGCAATCAGCGGTCTGGCCCGGATGCAGCATCGCGGTGGCATTTCAGCAGACGGTAAAACCGGTGACGGTTGCGGCTTGCTGATGCAGAAACCTGATAGTTTTTTCCGCGCTATTGCGGCGGAAAATAACTGGGTGCTGGGCAAAAAGTATGGCGTCGGGATGATTTTTTTAAGTCAGGACCCGGTGAAAGCCGAAGTTGCCAAATCAATTATTGAAGCTGAAATCAGTCGTGAGACCTTAACATTGGTCGGCTGGCGCGAAGTGCCAACGGACGCATCAGTGCTTGGGCCTATTGCGGCCAGCTCAATGCCAAAAATTATGCAGGTCTTTGTCAGTGCCCAGCCTGGCTGGGGTGACCACGACCTTGAGCGCCGCTTGTATATGCTGCGCCGTCGCGCCGAAAAGCTAGTCGCCGAGCAATTGCCGGATGACAGCGATTTTTATATCCCAAGTTTCTCCAGTCTGGTCACAGTGTTCAAAGGCCTGATGATGCCGGCCGACTTACCAGGATTTTATCTGGATTTAGCCGATATCCGCATGGAAACCGCAATTTGTGTGTTCCACCAGCGTTTCTCGACCAACACTATGCCACGTTGGGCTTTGGCACAGCCATTCCGTTTTCTGGCGCACAACGGTGAAATCAACACCATCACCGGCAACCGGCAATGGGCACGCGCGCGGCAATATAAGTTTGCCTCGCCGCTTATTCCCGATATGTCACAGGCCGCGCCTTATGTTGGCACCAAAGGTTCGGATTCGAGTTCACTCGACAATATGCTGGAGCTGTTTTTAGCCGGTGGCATGGATTTATTTCGCGCCATGCGGTTGCTGGTACCGCCAGCATGGCAAGGCAATAAAGTCATGGACGATGACTTAAAAGCCTTCTACGAATTTAACTCGATGCATATGGAACCGTGGGATGGTCCGGCCGGTATTGTTCTGACCAATGGTCAGCATGTCGCCTGTAATCTGGACCGTAACGGCCTGCGCCCTGCCCGGTTTGTTATCACTAAAGACAAATTAATTACGCTGGCTTCTGAAGTCGGGATCTGGGATTACACTGCAGATGAAGTGCTGGAAAAAGGCCGCGTCGGCCCGGGCGAGATGCTGGCGATCGATACACAAACCGGTAAAATCTGGCGCTCCGACGAGATCGACGCCGACTTAAAAGCGCGTCACCCGTACCGCCACTGGCTGAACCAGAACGTGCAGCGTCTGGTGCCATACGAGAAATTTGAAACCGACCTTATCGGCAAACGTGTGTTCTCTGATGACGAGATGCTGGTGCTGCATAAGCTGTTTAACTACAGCTATGAAGAAATTGATCAGGTCATCACAGTGCTGGCCAAAGACGGCCAGGAGGCCGTTGGCTCTATGGGCGATGATACGCCGATGGCTGTCTTGTCGCGTAAACCACGCACTTTCTACGATTATTTCCGTCAGCAGTTTGCGCAGGTCACCAACCCGCCGATTGACCCGTTGCGCGAAGCCCATGTGATGTCGCTGGCGACCAGTATTGGCCGCGAACATAACGTGTTCAGTGAAACTGCCGGTTACGCCCGCCGCATTCAGTTCGAATCGCCGGTGATGATGTATTCTGACCTGAAGCAGTTAAAAACTGCCGATCAGAATTTCTACAAACACCACATCATCTCGCTTAACTATGCACCGGAAGAAGGCCTGGAAAACGCGCTGCGCCGCATTGCTGCTGAAGCAGTACAAGTGGTGCGTGAAGAAAACGTGGTGCTGGTCATTCTGACCGATCGCAAAGTGCAACAAGGTTTTGTGCCGGTACCGGCCGCGATGGCCGTCGGTGCTGTGCATCACGCATTGGTCGACAATCAGCTGCGCTGTGATTCCAACATCATTATCGAAACCGCCGGCGCCCGTGACCCGCACCACTTTGCCGTGCTGGTCGGTTTAGGTGCGACCGGGATTTATCCGTTCCTGGCGTACGAGACCATCGAACAGCTGGTTGAGAAAGGCAATATCAACCTGACCGCGCGTCAGGCCGTGCTGAATTACCGTAAAGGCATCAATAAAGGCCTGTACAAAATCATGTCGAAAATGGGTATTTCTACAGTGGCCAGTTACCGCTGTTCCAACCTGTTTGAGGCTGTGGGTATCAACAAAAACGTGATGCAGCTGTGCTTCCCGGACGTGCCTTCCCGTTTAGGCGGTGCCGATTTCACTGATTTTGAAGCTGACGTGTTAGTTCGCGCCAATACGGCATGGTTAAAGCGTAAGCCGCTGACGCACGGTGGTTTATTAAAATATGTGCATGATGGTGAATACCACGCTTACAACCCGGACGTGGTACAGACCTTACAAAAAGCGGTACGTAGCGGCGACTATGAAGACTACAAAGCCTATCGCGATGTGGTGAACACCCGCCCGGTGGCGCATATTCGTGATTTGTTTGTGCTGGATAAGTCTAAAGCAACGCCGATTGCGCTGGATAAAGTTGCGCCAGCCGAACAGCTGTATCCGCGTTTTGACAGTGCCGCCATGTCGATTGGCGCCTTAAGCCCGGAAGCACATGAAGCTTTAGCCATTGCGATGAACCGGCTCGGTGGTCGTTCTAATTCTGGTGAAGGTGGTGAAGACCCTCGCCGGTTTGGTACGGAAAAGAACAGTAAAATCAAGCAAGTAGCCTCTGGACGCTTCGGTGTAACACCGCATTATCTGGTCAACGCAGAAGTTATCCAGATTAAAGTGGCACAAGGCGCTAAGCCGGGTGAAGGCGGTCAGTTGCCGGGCGAAAAAGTCACAGCTGAAATTGCGCGGCTACGTTATTCGGTGCCGGGCGTGACGCTGATCTCCCCTCCGCCGCATCACGATATTTATTCGATTGAAGATTTGTCGCAGCTGATTTTCGACTTAAAACAAGTCAACCCGCAGGCGCTTATTTCAGTCAAACTGGTGTCAGAGCCTGGTGTCGGCACTATCGCGACTGGTGTGGCCAAAGCCTACGCTGACCTTATCACCGTGTCTGGTTATGACGGCGGCACCGGTGCCAGCCCGCTGACGTCGGTTAAATATGCCGGTAGTCCGTGGGAGCTGGGTTTAGCTGAAGTGCACCAGGCCTTGGTTGAAAACGGCTTACGTGACCGCGTGCGCTTGCAGGTCGATGGTGGTCTGAAAACCGGTCTGGATGTAGTTAAAGCAGCTATTTTAGGCGCCGAAAGCTTTGGTTTTGGTACCGGCCCTATGGTCGCACTTGGCTGTAAATTCTTGCGGATTTGCCATTTGAATAACTGTGCGACCGGCGTTGCTACCCAAGACGCTACACTGCGCCGTGACCATTTCAACGGTTTGCCGGAAATGGTGATGAACTACTTTAAGTTCATCTCCACCGAAGTGCGCGAACTGCTGGCAAAACTTGGCGTCAGCCAACTGACTGATTTGCTTGGCCGCACTGATCTACTCAGCGTCAAACCGGGCGACACCACCCGGCAGGCCAAGCTGGATTTAACGCCGATCCTTAAGGCGAGCGGCGTCAGATCCGACAAGCCGTTGTATTGCGTGCAGAACAACGACCCGTTTGATAACGGCCCGCTGAATCAGCTGTTAGTTGAACGCTGCGCGGACATGGTCAAGTACAAGACCGGAGGCCGGCTCAATCTGGCTATCCGCAACACCGACCGCTCCGTCGGCGCCAAGTTGTCTGGCCTGATCGCCCGCACCCACGGCAATCAGGGCATGGCGACTGAGCCAATTGAAGTGCAGTTCAGTGGCACGGCCGGCCAAAGCTTTGGCGTCTGGAATGCCGGTGGCTTGCACCTGTCGCTGCAAGGTGATGCCAACGACTATGTCGGCAAAGGCATGACCGGTGGCCAACTGGCCGTGTATCCGCCAAAAGGCTGCAGTTTCACCAAAGACAACGCCACTATCGTCGGTAACACTTGTCTGTACGGCGCGACCGGCGGCCGTTTATATGCTGCAGGCCGCGCCGGCGAACGTTTTGCCGTGCGTAACTCCGGCGCTATCGCTGTGATTGAAGGCACCGGCGATAACTGCTGCGAATATATGACCGGTGGTGTGGTGGTGGTTTTAGGCCAGACTGGCGTCAACTTTGGCGCGGGCATGACCGGCGGTTTTGCTTATCTGTATGACGAGCAAAACGATTTGGACCTGCGGGTGAATGGCGAACTGGTGGAAGCGCTGGAAGTCAGCACACCAATTCTGCAGGAACATTTACGTAGTCTTATCCATCAACATTTTGAAGCCACAGGCTCCGAACGCGCGCATCAGATCCTGTCGTCGTTCCAGAGCTGTTTAAGTAAATTTAAGCTGGTGAAACCAAAAACCAGTGATGTAAACACCCTGCTGGGCCACCGCGCCCGCTCGTCCGCCGAGCTGCGGGTTCAGGCGATGTAAGGAGGAACCTATGGCTCAGAACGTTTATCAGTTTATCGATGTAAAGCGGGTGGACCCACCGAAAAAATCGCTGGATGCCCGCACTATTGAGTTTGTTGAAATTTATCAGCCAATGACCGACACCCAGGCGGCCGGTCAGGCGGACCGTTGTCTCGATTGCGGTAACCCGTATTGCGAATGGAAATGCCCGGTGCATAACTATATTCCGCAGTGGCTGAAGCTGGCCAATGACGGCCGTATTGTTGAGGCGGCTGAGCTGTCGCACAAAACCAACTCGCTGCCGGAAGTTTGCGGCCGGGTTTGTCCGCAGGACCGGCTCTGTGAAGGCGCCTGTACCCTGAACGAAGGTTTTGGCGCTGTCACTATCGGATCTATTGAAAAGTACATCACCGACAAAGCCTTTGAAATGGGCTGGCGGCCGGATTTATCTGCCGTCGTCAAAACCGACAAAAAAGTGGCGGTGATTGGCGCAGGCCCCGCCGGTTTGGCTTGCGCTGACGTGTTAATCCGTAACGGCGTATCACCGGTAGTATTTGATAAATATCCGGAAATTGGCGGCCTGCTGACCTTTGGTATTCCACCATTTAAGCTGGAAAAAGACGTATTGAAGCTGCGCCGTGAAATTTTCACTGCGATGGGTATTGAGTTCCGCCTCAATACTACAGTCGGCGTGGATGTCAGCTTTGACAGCTTACTGGAACAGTACGATGCGGTGTTCCTGGCACTCGGCACTTACACGCCGATGCAAGGTGGCCTTGCCAATGAAAACGCGCCGGGTGTGTATGAAGCGCTGCCGTATTTAATCGGTAATGTGAATAACCTGCACGGCTGGACCACCGAGCATCCTTTTGTCGATTTAAAAGGCAAAAAAGTGGTGGTGTTAGGTGGTGGTGATACCGCGATGGACTGCGTGCGCACTGCCATTCGTCAGGGTGCCAGCAAAGTGATTTGTGCTTATCGCCGCGATGAGGCCAACATGCCGGGTTCCCGCCGCGAAGTGCAAAACGCGCGCGAAGAAGGTGTCGAGTTTATGTTTAACCTGCAGCCGCTGGGTATTGAGGTCAACGCACAGGGTGAAGCTGTCGGTGTAAACGTGGTCACTACGGCTTTAGGTGCGCCAGATGCCAAAGGCCGCCGCTCGCCGGAGCCTGTGGCAGGCTCAGAGCAGCTGCTGGACGCAGATGCGGTGATTGTCGCCTTCGGTTTCCAGCCAAGTCCGCCAAAATGGCTGGCTGATCAAGGAGTTGCGCTTGATAGCAAAGGCCGGGTTGTGGCGGCAGAAGATAGCTTGTTTCCGCTGCAAACCAGCCAGCAGAAAATCTTCGCCGGTGGCGACATGGTGCGTGGCTCTGACTTAGTCGTTACAGCGATTGCCCAGGGCCGCAAAGCCGCAGAAGGCATTCTGGATTATCTGGCGGTTTAAGCCTGAATTCATGCCATGAGTACAGAACCCGGCCAACGCCGGGTTTTGTTTTACTGCACGGCAGTGACTTGACAGCAATACTGGCTTTGCAACGCTGCTGGTACCCGCTCACTTGTAAACATAATGTTGGCTTTCTGCCCTTTAACTCCGCTAGGATGGAGAAAAAAGGAGCCTGTTATGCCACTGCCACGTAGTTCTTTGTTATTGCTGTCCTTATCCAGCCTGACTGTTTCTGCCGCTACCACCGATTTATCCCGTTTATCTCTGCCGCAAGCACAAAATTTGCTGCAACAAGGCAAGATCAACTCTGTACAACTGACCGAATATTACCTCAAACGCATTGATCAATTAGACGATGCCGGCCCTGCCCTCAATGCAGTCACAGATACCAATCCTGACGCATTAAATCAGGCCAGAACCCTGGATGCCGAACGCAAAGCCGGCAAAGTCCGTGGCCCTTTGCATGGCATGCCGGTGCTGCTCAAAGCCAATATCGCCACTGCTGACCAGATGCCAACTACAGCCGGCGCCCTGGTGTTAAAAGATTTTAAGACTAGTGTCGATGCAGCACTGGTCAGTCAATTGCGCGAAGCAGGCGCGGTGATTTTGGGTAAAACCAACTTATCCGAGTGGGCGAATTTTCGTGGTGAAGGTTCCGCCAGTGGCTGGTCTGCTTTAGGCGGACAAACGAAAAACCCATATGTGCTAAGCCAAAGCCCTTGTGGTTCCAGCTCAGGTTCAGGTGTGGCTGTTGCGGCAGATTTAACTTTGTTAGCTGTAGGTACCGAAACGGACGGCTCTATTACCTGCCCGGCGGCAATCAATAACGTGGTGGGCATTAAACCGACACACGGCGCTGTATCAGGTCATGGCATTATCCCGATCGCCAGCTCACAGGATATCGCCGGGCCGATGACGCGCAATGTCGCCGATGCCGCTGCCTTGTTGCAGGTGATCGCCACGCCACAGGCGCAACAACGTTTTGGTGACCTCAATGCCGCTATTACACAACAGCCGGTCAAACAAGTGGTGCTCAAAGTGGTATTGGTGCGTCACTACGACAAAGACTTTCCAGCCATCGCCCAGATGCTGGATCAGCTGAAACAACAGCTGACAGCTCTGGGCATCACAGTCGAAGAGCGTCAGACCTGGCAATTGGCAGACTCAGTCTATCAGGACGAATTTAACGTCTTAGTCTATGAATACAAACGCGATTTGAACCAGTGGTTACATGATTTAAAGGCGCCGCCTGCCGCAAAAGATATTAAAAGCATCATTGCTTTTAACCAACAACAAGGCAAAACCGCTTTGGCGTTTTTTGGTCAGCAGTATTTAGAACAGGCTCAGGCCACAGATCTGGAAAAACAAAAAGCTGCCTATCAACAAGCGCGCCAGCGCTCACAACAGCAGGCCGCGGCTTTATTGGATGAAGATTTGGTGGATGGTGCATTAGTGATAGTGCCGGCGACAGGCCCGGCCTGGGCTATCGATCATGTTAAAGGCGATCAATATAACTTTGGCTCTGCCAGTGCTGCAGCGATTTCCGGTTATCCGTCGTTGACGCTGCCGGCAGGCTACGACGGTCATTTGCCGCTGGGTGTCAGCATCATCGGTAAACCCTGGCAGGAAGCACGTATTATTAGCCTTGCCCATGCACTGGAGCAACAACGCGGCCCGGTGGCGGCACCAACTTACCGCAGCGGCTTATAAGTTCCCGGCAGCAAAGCCGGCAGCCCGGCTTTTGCTGTCACTCATTTAATCCCAGTGAATACTATGCTGCGCTTTAACCGCCGCCTTGAGCATATCCAGTAACGGCACTGCGCGCTGCTTCAGCCCAACAGCCGGCTCTTCCCCCGGTTGTGGCGGTACAGAGTTATCTACCACATCGGCTAAAGCTTCCTGTAACTGCCACAACGCCTGCGGCACATCGTCGGCATAAAATGCGCCCGGAACTTTGGGCTGGGCGCCCATCATCTGGATAAGTTGTAACGCCGGATCACCAAACATAGTGATTGGGTAATGGTCTTTGCTGTGGAAAGTGACGAGCATGGGTGTGCACTCCTCTGATTCTGACAACGCAACCGACAAGCTTTCACTATACTCCGCACAGCTGCTGCCGCTCAAGCCAGATCACAGACTAAAGCCCGATTTACAGCCGTTATAGAACGGGGTATAACCATGTAATTGAGCATTCACTCTAAAATAGACTATGGTGCAGGCACAGCATATCGCCGACATTATCATGCGCGGATTTCGCCGCCATTTCCGGCTATTCCAGCAAATTACCGCCAATGCCCAGCAAAGATTTGCCAGCGCGGACTGGAGCGGTTTTTTAACTGACAATGCCGAACGCATCTCCTATTACGACACACGTGTCAGTGAAACCATCGCTGTGCTGCAACACGAATTGCCGGTGCATTGCCTGGACGAAGCTTTGTGGCAGCAGGTTAAACAACATTATCTGGTCTATCTGCAGTTTCATCCGCAGGCGGAACTGGCAGAAACATTTTATAACTCAGTGTTTTGCCGGCTGTTCGACCGGCAATACTTTCATAATCAGAATATTTTCGTTGAATCGACGTTAAACAAACAACAATTGCCGGCGCCAGTCGCGTCGGTCTACGACAGCTATTTTCCGGCACAGGATGGCTTGCGGCATTGTCTGCGCCGCATTTTGAGTGGCTTTAGTTTGGGCGTGGCGTTTGAAAATCTGGACCGCGATATCCGCTTAATCGTCAAAACTTTTGTCGCCCAGTCCAGCCACGGCCGCCATCCGGTGCATCAAATCCGTTTTGATATTCTCAAGTCAGTGTTTTACCGCAATAAAGCCGCTTATGTCGTCGGCCGGGTGGTCAGCCCGGACGGCCAGCAGCCATTTATCATGCCGGTGTTACACCAACGTAGCCGCGGTCTGTTTGTGGATAGCCTGATCACCGACAGCCAGCAGATGACCATTATTTTTGGCTTCTCGCGGGCTTATTTTATGGTCGACTTGCCGGTGCCTTCCGCCTTAGTGCATTTTCTGCGCGAATTATTGCCCCACAAAACGCTGGCCGAACTTTACGCGTCAGTCGGTTTACATAAACAGGGGAAGACCGAGTTTTATCGTGAGCTGTTGCAGCATCTGGCACAAAGCCGCGATGCCTTTGTTGCCGCGCCAGGCATTCGCGGTATGGTGATGATGGTATTTACTCTGCCATCCTTCCCTTATGTGTTTAAAGTGATCCGCGACAAATTTGCCGACACTAAACCCTTTGGCCGCGATACTGTTAAACGCCGTTATCATCTGGTGAAAACACATGACCGGGTTGGTCGGATGGCCGACACGCTGGAATATTCCGATGTGGCTTTGCCAAAAAACCGCTTCTCCGGCGAACTGCTGGCAGAGCTGCAACAAAGCATCGCCGGCTCTTTGCAGATTGAAGATGACCTGGTGGTGATTAAACATCTGTATATCGAGCGGCGCATGTTGCCGCTCAATCTGGCGTTAGAACAAGCCAGCCTCACGGAAAAACGCCGCCTGATGCAGGATTATGGCCAGGCGCTGAAAGACATGATTGCCGCCAATATTTTCCCCGGCGACATGCTGCTGAAAAACTTTGGTGTGACCCGCCACGGCCGCGTAGTCTTTTACGATTACGACGAAGTGCAGTACCTGCTGGATATGAATTTCCGCACCATTCCGCCACCGGACAACTGGGACGATATGCTGAGCGCTGAGCCCTGGTATCCTGTTCACCCAGGCGATGTGTTTCCGGAGCAAATCGCCACTTTTGTCACAGCGCAGCCGGAATTACGGCAGTTGCTGCAGGAACTGCATCCCGAATTGCTCGATGCCGGTTACTGGCAACAAAAACAAGCCAGACTCAAAAACGGTATTGTCGAAGATGTATTTGCGTATCCTCAACAGCAACGTTTTATCAGTTTGTACCCGCAGGAGTTTACCCAGCTAAGCTAAAGCACACTTGCGCGCAGAACTGCGCTAAAATGCCGGCCTTTTCAGCTGTGCGGAAATCATTTTGGCCAATGTAGTGCTGGAGCTGCGCCAACGCGAGCTCGCCAAAACCACCAAACCTTTTAACGCCCGTGGCAGCAAGGTGATCCGTTGCGACGGTTGTCTGTTACCCAAAGCAGATTGCCTGTGCGCTGATATCCCTGCGCCTTCAGCCCGCAGTGCGGTTTTATTGCTGATGTATACCGGCGAATGTTACAAACCCAGTAATACCGGTCGGCTGATTGCCGATGTGGCGGCAGAAAGTTACGCCTTCGTCTGGGACCGTACTCAACCGGATCCGGCGTTGTTGCAATTACTACAGCGCGAAGACCTGGCGCCAGTGGTGGTGTTTCCACACGAATACGCCAGCGCAGCGCGCTGTATCAGCACTATCCCGCAGGAATTACAGGCCGGCAGCAAAAAACCTTTGTTTATCATGCTCGATGGCACCTGGCGCGAAGCGAAAAAAATGTTCAGTAAAAGCCCTTATCTGGACCAATTCCCGGTGCTTGGTATTAATCCAACCGTGGCGTCCAGCTACAAATTACGCGAAGCGGCGCATTTGCATCAGCTCTGTACCGCTGAAGTTGGCATTGAGATGCTAAAACTTGCCGGCGATGAGCAGGCAGCCGCCGACTTAACCCAATACTTCCAGGTTTTCCGCCGCCAATATATGGCGGGGAAACCGCACCTGCAGTTTGATGAGTCGCAGCTTTAATCTAGTCTGCGCTGGCGTAAAACTGCACTAACTGACTCAGCAGCCAGTCTGGCGCGTCTAACACCAAATCATGACCGGCTGACGGGTGTTGCAAATGCGCGACCTGCCAATAATCCGCCAGCCGCTCACTGCAGACAGGGTCGACCAGCTGATCTGCCGCGCCACTTAATAACAATAGCGGGCACTGTGGTTTCGTTGACAGTCGAAACCGGCTGGCCGCCAGCAGCTGGCGCAACACATTAAGCCGCAGCACTGGTCTTTGCCTTGCGATATCAACCGCACGCTGCAGCTGCGATTGCTGCCAGCGCTGACTGGTGAGTTGTAAAATCAGTTGTTCACGCTGTCGCAGCGGCGCGATAAAAGCACTCAGTACTTTTGGATACTGCTGCCAGCGTAAACGCTGATAAAACGGCGTTAAAGCACCGGCACTGGTGTTAATCAGCACCAAAGACGCCACCTGCTGCGGTGCCAGCACCGCCAGCTGCACGGCGAGCATCGCCCCCAACGACATCGCCACCAGATGCCAAGGCCCGGGATGGCGGCGGCGTAGCCGGGGTAACATCAGCTCTGCCAGCGCCCGCATATCCGCAGGGCTTTGCTCGCGGTGATATTGGCCCATGCCGGGTAAATCCTGGCAGAACACCGGCCTTTGCGTCTGGCTGGCAAGCTCAGACGGGAAATCGCCCCAATGTGCCTGCTCGCGCGCCAGGCCACGCAATAACACTAGCGGTTGTACCATAAGTCATTGGCCTCCATGGCGTTGCGGCTGTCCACAGTTGGCAGCCAATGCGCATGCGCAGCACTGGCCTGCAATAAAAATTCGAACAAAATCAGGTGGCTGCGCAGCACTCTTTTTATCCGGTGCGGTTTCACCGGATGGAACAAGCCATGGCTGTTAAACAGCTGAAACGGATTTTTCCGCACCCAGTTCCACGATCCCATCTCCAGCGTCAGTGGCAACATCAAATGGTCATGCTGCAAAGACTGATCAAACAAATAGTCCCATAAATCGCCATGACACAAATAATGCCGGCACTGTGGTTCAAAAATGTAGTTTTGATGCGGATAAGTCTGAAACAATAATTCGCGCAGCCGGTGCATTTGTGCCAGATGCGCAATCGGCTGCGTGCTGGATTTGGCATAAGGAAACCATAAACGGTCGGTCTGACCAAAGCCGGAATGGCAATCCAGCACCAGCGAAAAAGGCGCCTGAAACAAACGCTGCCGGACAAAGTCACACAGCACCCGGCTTTCGGTTTCCAGCTGTCCCGGATGCCCCCGATACCAGGGCAAAAATTTGCTGTAGCGCTGGCCGCCGACTAGAAACGCCGCACCTTCGGTACAATCCTGCGGCGCATTGCGCATCAAATCAACATGCCGTGCGTTAGAGCGCCAGCCGCGCAACATTCCACCGGGGTTTAGCAATGGCAAGATATAAAGTTGCACCCGTTCGAACAGCTCGGCGAACTGTAAATCCCAGCGTAACCGGCTGCACAGGCTTTCCAGATAAGCCAGCAGCACTTGGGTGCCTATCCGCTCCAGGCCATGAATGCCGCCGGTCAGCAGTAAGACTGGCTTGCCTGCTGCCGGCTTGCCTACGGCAATAGCATAGAGCGGAAATTGTTGGTCGCCGGCGCTCACCATCGCCAGCACTTCGGCACTGACCGGAGCCGGTGCATGTCGCAGTAACAGTTCGAGCTGATGCAGCTCTGGCAGTGAGTCTTGCAAAGCAGTTCCTGCGGTTTGCGACAAAGCCCCAGCATAAAGCAGTGCAGGCGCTGTTTTATGGCAGTTTGGTGAAATTTCACCACTGGCACTCACTGTCGCGATGCTCAGTAGCAAACGTCAGCCCTGCTGTGGCATAGTACCTGAAGGAAAAGAGGAACGGATTGGACCATGTCGAACAAAACGCTGTTATGCATCAGCCTGCTGGTACCGCTGCTCTGCGCCTGTCAGAATCCACAGCGTGGCAGTGAAGAATATTGGTTCAATAAAATGCGCGACGAACAGCGGGCGCAGTGCCGGCTGTTACCCTCACCGCTGTCTGAGAGTTGCCTCAAAGATGTGGCTTCGAAAAAATATGAAGATTTTCAGCGCCAGCGCACTAACCTGACAGATCAATCAGCAGCGGAAGGTTAAATAAGTGCCAAAGGCTCAACCGACAGTGTCAAGCAGATAAAAATCAACAGTCTTATCCGAACCCGGCACTATTTTTTGCCCGGCCGGCCGCATGCCGGTTTTCTCCAGAATGCGTTTAGACGCCAGGTTATCCGGCGCCACAATGCCACACAATGTCTGTAATCCGAGCACATCGCGCGCATAAGCGACCACTGCCAAAGCAGCTTCGGAAATATATCCCTGGCCGCTAAACTCTCGGAACAATGCATAACCGACATCCGGGTACTGCAGATAATCGCGTTGCACCAGACCACATAAACCCAGCGTCGCGCCATCCGCCAGGCGTTCAACCAGATACAGGCCAAAACCATGTTGCTGATAACTGGCGATAGCGCCATTTTGCAGATACAACTCGGCCTGCTGCAAATCTCTGACTTGTTTATCACCGATGTTCTGCAAAAATTCCGGCTCATTGACCAGCAACAACATCGCTGGCGCATCACGAAGCTCGGCATGGCGTAAGCGCAATCTGTTGGTAGTCAGGATGGTTGCCATCAAAGTTTCCTTATAAAACAAAGCCAGTCATCGACTGGCTTTCTCTGATTTCTATCAAACACGTTTGGTGTCTTGCTCTGCCAGATTGGTCAGGCTGGAACTCAGTAATTCCTGATCTGTTTTACCTTCCCAATAATGCGCATTCTTAATACCAAGCTGCTCCGGATGGAACACCGGGTCTTTACCCGCCGCTTTTTGCGCTTCATAGTCGCGCAGGCACTTAAAGGCCGTTTTGTGCAGCAGGATAATGGCAATAATGTTTAACCAGGCCATCAGTCCCACGCCGATATCACCCAGTGCCCAGGCCAAATCAGCTGTTTTCACAGTGCCATACACCACGGCCGCCATAATGCCGACTTTCAGCAGGAACCCCAGCCATGGCCGCGATACGGTGCGGTTGATATAAGCAATGTTGGTTTCGGCGATATAGTAATAAGCAACGATAGTAGTGAAAGCGAAAAACAGCAGAGCGATTGCAACAAACAATGAACCAAAACCTGGCATGACGTTTTCAAGTGCGGTTTGCACATAACCAGGGCCTGCAGCCACACCAGCCACACCGGTATAAATCGCCTGGCCATCAGCAGCCTGCACATTGTACTGACCGGTGATTAACAGCATAAATGCGGTGGCTGAACAGACAAACAGCGTATCGACATAAACCGAAAAGCCTTGTACCAGCCCTTGTTTCGCCGGATGCGATACTGCAGCAGCTGATGAGGCATGCGGGCCTGTGCCCTGACCGGCTTCATTTGAATAAACGCCGCGTTTAACGCCCCATTCAATCGCCAGACCCAAAATAGCACCGTAAGCCGCTTCAGCGCCGAATGCGCTCTTCACAATCAGTTTCAGCACGACAGGTAATTGATCAATATTCAGCGCAATCACCACACAAGCGACAATGATGTAACCCAGTGCCATAAACGGCACCACGATTTCGGCAAAAGTTGCGATACGTTTGACGCCGCCGAAAATAATAAAACCAAGTGCAATTGCCAGCACACCGGCAGTTACATTAGGAGAAATGCCGACGGCAGTTTCCAGACTGGACGCGATAGAATTGGCCTGGACACCTGGCAACAGCAGCCCGGTTGCTATGACGGTCGCAATCGCAAAAACCCAGGCATACCATTTCATGCCAAGGCCTTTTTCGATGTAAAACGCGGGGCCACCACGATATTGGCCATTGATTTTTTCTTTATAAACCTGGCCTAAGGTTGATTCAACGAACGCAGAGCTGGCACCTAAAAACGCCACCATCCACATCCAGAACACCGCGCCCGGGCCGCCAAAAGTGATAGCAGTGGCAACACCTGCGATATTACCGGTACCGACCCGGCCGGCTAGCGTCATGGTTAACGCCTGGAAGGATGACACACCGCTGTCTGAGCTTTTGCCATCAAACATCAGGCGGATCATTTCGCGCACATGACGTAATTGCAGGAAACGCGAGCGTATGGAGAAATACAGGCCCACCCCGAGACAAAGTGCAATTAACGCCTTGCTCCAGATGATGCCGTTCACCACAGCAACAAATTCATTCATCAGTAGATTCCTCGGATATTGTTATGATGCGGTGCTATCGCTGCACCGTTGTCTGACAAGAGTCTGGCAAGGTCAGAAAGATGTCCCAAAGCCCACGGCAGATCAGCGTCATAAGATAACGACTAAAGTCGGATGCGCCCAGTATTATTTCGCTAATGTACGGCAGTTCTGCCGGGAAAAGCGGCAAAATGAGCAGAGGTAGGAGTTGTTTCAGCGTAGTTGGCGGTGCACTGGCGTGAGCTGTTGCATTTGTTTTAAGATCCACTGCTGGCGTTTACGTACATAAGGCGAAGGTGCCTTTACTAAAAATCGGTGCGGATTCGGTAATACCGCCGCCAGTAACGCGGCCTGCTGCCGGCTTAAACGCTGTGCCGACACACCAAAGAAGCGCTGTGCCGCCGCTTCGGCACCGTAAATACCGGGGCCAAATTCGACACTATTCAGATACACTTCCAGAATGCGCTGTTTGCCCCAGGCACCTTCAATCAGCAGGGTAATGCCGCTTTCCAACCCCTTCCGCAGCCAGCTGCGGCCGCTCCATAAAAACACATTTTTTGCAGTTTGCTGACTGATAGTGGAAGCACCGCGTACCTTTCGGCCTTTGCTGTTATACACCAGCGCTTTTTCAATCGCTTGTAAATCAAAACCATTATGTTGCAGAAACTTCTGATCTTCAGCGGCCACCACGGCTTGCATCAAATGCGGGGAAATTTTCGTCAATGGCAACCATTGATGCTGTGCCTGATAACGGCTTTTGCTATCCAGCCAGGCGTCGAGCTGGCGTTCCAGCATCACACCGGTATAAGACACCGGCAGATAGGCGAACAGCAATACCAGCGTTAACAGGCCAAGCACGCCGTAACGCAGCACAGAGAGCAGCCTGCGCAATAAAGAGAAGCAGCATGATTTCAGCAAAAGATGATAAGCGTTGAATGAAAACCGGAGACCAGTCTAACGCGGTGCTCCGGCCTTGAACAGCAAGAAAAAGTGCAGCTAACTGCGCTCATCCGCAGCTTTTTGCAGCAAACGCCGGCTTTCCTGTAAAAACTGACTGGCCAGCGGGCCAAAAAATTTCTGACCTTTGGCAAACTCGGCCATTAAGCCGGCTTTGTCACGCGCCGCCAGTAAATGCGACAGCTGATTAAAGCGGTGTTGATAACGTTGCAGCAAACCAGTGACTGCAACCGAACTCAGCATAATGTCGGCATAAAGTTCGGCATTTTGCGCAAACAGACGGCCTACCATTGCCAGCTCCAGCCGGTAAATCGGCGAGCTCAGCTCCAGCAACTGCGGCAAATCCGCATGCTCTTCCGCCAGATGCACACCGTACACCAGTGAGCTGAAATGGCGCATCGCCTGAATGAGCTGCATCAGTTCATCATGCTGTTGCGCGTCTTTTTCCGTGAGTACCGCGCCCCAGACACTAAACTGCTGCAACAACCACTGATATTGCTGCGGCGAGCGGCCATGACACACCACCACGACTTGTTTAACGATGTTGCTGATGTCAGGACCAAACATCGGATGCAGCCCCAGCACGGGCCCGCTGTGCTGTTGCAACATGGCCGCAAGCGGCGCCGCTTTGATACTGGTGATATCCGCCAGCACACAATCAGCCGGTAACTGTGGGAGTCGGCGGATCACCTGTTCTGTCACAGCAATTGGCACAGCGAGTAATACCAGTGCGGCATCAGCACAAATCTCTGCAGCCTTTGGCCAGTCCGCTTGTTCCAGCACTGACACGGTAAAACCAGAACGCTGAAACAAACTGACAAACCGCTGCCCAAGCGCACCATTGCCCCCCACTACCACCACTTTGCCACCGCCGTCACGACAACAGACAAAGCCGGTTTCCTGGGTTGAATAGGATTCCCGCATCACCCGGCGCAGCACATCTTCCACCAGCTCCGGCGACACACCGGCTGCTTCTGCCTGCGCCCGGCGCGCTTCGAGCAAAGCTTTTTCCCGCTCAGGTACGTATAGCGGCAATGCATATTGCTGTTTCACCTGCCCGACCTGTGCCGTCACTTTGGCGCGCGCGGCCAGTAATTCAACCAGCTGGGTGTCGATTGCGTCAATCTGACTGCGCAGTGGCGCGAGTTCCGCAGCAGACGCGGCCTGAGCCGATGTGGAAATACTCATAAGAACCTCAGGCTGCCTGACAGATGCCAAGCATCTGATGATGCAGGCCGGCCAGAAGTTGAGCAGTGGTCGCCCAGTCAATACAGGCATCCGTCACCGATACGCCGTATAACTCAGCTTTACCATTGACAATATTTTGCTTGCCGCCACAGATATTACTTTCCAGCATCAGCCCAATAATGGCGTCATTGCCCATCACCCGCTGCGCCACAACAGCTTCTGCCACCAGCGGCTGACGATTGTGGTCTTTGTTTGAGTTGCCGTGACTGCAATCCACCACAATGCCGCGCGGCAGCTGATGTTTGTCCAGCACCGCCACTGCGGCATTGATACTTTCCGCATCATAATTTGGCTTAGTGCCGCCACGCAGAATGATATGACCGTCCGGATTACCGGCAGTCTGCACCAGCGCAACTTCGCCGCGTTGATTAATACCAATAAAACTGTGTGGACTGGCCGCTGATTGCAGCGCGTTTAAGGCGATATTCAAATTGCCATCAGTACCATTTTTAAAACCGACCGGCATCGACAGGCCGCTGGCCATTTCGCGGTGGGTCTGACTTTCCACAGTGCGGGCGCCGATAGCGGCCCAGGACACTAAATCCGACAAATACTGCGGGCTTATAGGATCTAATGCTTCAGTTGCTGTCGGCAGTTCCATCTCCACCAGTTTCAATAACAGCTCACGACCACGGGTCAGGCCAGTTTCCAAATCAAACGAATCATCAAGGTGCGGGTCGTTGATAAAACCTTTCCAGCCGACTGTGGTGCGCGGCTTTTCGAAATACACCCGCATCACGATGTACAAACTGTCGGCATACTTCAGTTGCAACTCTTTTAACCGTTTGGCGTAATCAATAGCGGCAACAGGGTCGTGAATTGAACATGGCCCGGTGATCACTAACAGACGCTTATCACGGCCATGGACAATATCGGCAATTTCCCGACGCGCCCGCTGGACAAACAATGCCCCTTGTTCAGACAGCGGTAAGGCTTTTTTCATTACTAACGGCGGGCTCAATGGCTTTTCCGCCAATATCCGTAAATCATCAACAATTTTGCTCATCGCTTTGCTCCTCTCCTCAGCGCAGGCTGGTGTCAGCATGGCGACCAGTCACTTATTTTCGCTGTACAATTATATTTACGATACGTACTTTATTGATTACAAACAGCCGACATATTAAAAACGCACCGCAACAATGTCAACAGCTAAAGTCAATACAAATGCCGCATCACAAACACTTAATCAATCAGCAAATATCGTACATTTAAGTGTACACAAAAACTCAGGTAAACCAAGATTCCAGGTCAGCTGATTTCTAAGCCCGGCAACGCAGTGCCAGCGGATTTTCCGTCCGGCACTTGCCTGCTATGCACAGGCTGATTACAGTAGTGTGCAGAGAACTTCAAAGGTGTAGCAGCCGAGTGCAAAACTTACGAATCTGTAGCAGCATCCTGATACTGGGTTTGCTGTTTCCCGTTACGGCTGCAGAAATCCGCGTCGTCACCGAGCATCTGCCGCCTTACCAGATTGATCAGCCCGGCGTTGCCGCCGGATTCGCCACAGATCTGGTCCGGCAAACCTTTCAGGGCGCCGGCATCAGCTATCAGATTGAATTTCAGTCCTGGAGCCGGGCTTATCAACTGGCGCTGCGCGACCCCGACACCTGCATTTATTCGATTTCAAAGAGTAAAGATCGCTTGCCGCTGTTTCAGTGGATTGGGGAGCTCTCTTACAACACTACAGCTATTTATGGCCTCGCCAGCCGCACTGATATCCAACTGCAATCGTTGGAACAGGCAAAGCAGTATGTGATTGCTGTAACCCGTGACGATGTTACACACCACTATTTGCGCAAACACGGTTTTGAGGAAGGTAAAAATTTATATCTGCTGGAAAACGTCACCAGTATGCTCAATGTACTGGCTGGACGGCGTCAGGGTATTGATTTATTGATTATTAATGAGACTATTCTGAAATACCGGGCGCAGGAATCTGGTCTGGCGCTGGCTGATTTTCGTAAGCTGCTGGTGTTACCGGACCTGCCGCTGGATTTCCACCTGGCTTGTAGTCTGAAAACATCAAACGACACAGTACAACGCTTGCGCCAGAGCCTGCAGGTAATGAAAACAGACGGCCGGTTCGACAAAATTGTCGCCGGCTGGTCAGAACAACTGCGTTAAAGCCGCTGCATTAAAACAGCAGCGTTACAGGCTTTTCTTCGGCGGCAACGCCACATTGGCAAAAATAAAACCTGCTACTAATGACATCAGAATTAAAAAAGTCTGCTGGCCCAGATGGTCTGTCGCCCCCATTTGCTCACCAGAAATTAAGCTATTGAGACCAATATAAGTTTTACTGCCAGGCACTAGCACTATCATGCCCTGCAACGACACAATACTGGCTGGCGCGTTCATCAGGCGCGTAAATAAGTTACCGTACACACCGACGGCAAAAGCCCCGACAAAAGCACCAAGGGCCAAATCGAGATAAATGCCGCCGAGCTGGCTGGCGCCATAGGCGATAAAACCTGACATCAGGCCCCAGCTGATATGCTTTTTCCGGGCGCGAAACACAATCACCAGCGACCCACACAAAATCGCCACAGCGAGCCAAGCGGTCCAGGCCTCTACGGCTTGAGTTGCCACATAAGTCACTTTACTAAACAGGCGTTCGCCCAAGGCAAGCCCCAAAAAGGCACCAAAATAGAGCTTAAACAGGATCATCACCGCATCCATGATCCGCGCGGTGCCAGACACCAGATGCCGGGCGGCGGTTTCAGCAAAGCCGAGGGTCAGCGCCAGGCCTGGGATAAACACAATAATGGCCGACAACACCACAATCGGAATATTGATGCGCGGGTCGACATAAGCAGCCAGAGCAGTCGCGCCTAAAGCTGAACTCATCGCGACCAGCGGTTCCAGCATATGAGTGACCCTGCGGCTTTTTTCCGCCCAGAATACAAAGAGGTAAACAATCAAACTGAGCGCGGTGGCATACCCCACATCCAGCCAGCTGGCCCGCATCAGCATGGCAAATGCACCACCGGCGGCACCGTATGCCAGAAAAGTGGCCCAGCGCGCGTATGGATTCGGCATCACTGCGATGGTGTTTAAGCGTTCAGTCGCTTCCTGCAACGTCATCTGGTGTTTTAGCACGGCGTCGACGACTGCATCAGCACGGGATAAAGAACCTAAATCCAGATCGCCGGGCATCACCCGGGCGACGTGGGTATATTCGTTGTCTTCGCCCGGCACCCAAATCACAAAAGTCAGTACGGTCGGCGTAATGGCAAACGAAGCGCCAATATTTAAGTCTTTGGCGACATCCTGCAAATGCGCTTCCAGCCGGTAAGCCGGTGTTCCAAACTTATGCAGCATTTTGCCAAGCTTGACGATGAATTTTCTTTTTTCATTAAAATCAGAGGATTGCACTGGTAAGTCCTTGTGGCACAGCAATAATTCAGCCGGTATATTAGGGGCTGTTGACTTTTGGTGATTAGGTTTTGTTCGTTTCGGCCACCGCGTGGTGGCGGCGTTTTGGGCGCGAAACGAGGCGCGTGGCATAGTGATTCTATGTGAGCAACGAGTGACAAAGCCCAAATCGCCGCCAAACGAACCCTTCGGGCAGCGTTTGGCAGCTCTTTCTGCTGCGTTAGTGCTCGTTTGTGTAGAATAACACACTGGGTACCACGTACGGCTCTCGCACTGCCTTGCACAAAAAAGCTGCCAAACAGCTGCAAAAACAAACACCAAACGTCAACAGCCCCTAAGTTCATACTAACAGTGCGACGTGACAAAACAATAGCTTGAATGCGGTGCAGGATATAATTGGCGGGAAAATGTGCAGTTGCAGCAAGACTGGTCAGAAACAGTGCAGCGGGTCGGACGAGCTTTTATCAGAACAGAAATAAAAAAAGGCTGCCCGGGGGCAGCCTTCAAGTGCTTAGTTAAGCTTTTCGCGGATACGCGCTGATTTACCTGAACGATCGCGTAAGAAGTAAAGCTTGGCACGGCGTACTGCACCACGACGTTTCAGCGTGATGCTGTCAATCATTGGGCTGTGCGTTTGGAATACACGCTCAACGCCTTCACCGTTCGAAATTTTACGAACTGTGAAAGATGAGTGTAAACCACGGTTACGTTTAGCGATTACAACGCCTTCGTAAGCCTGCAGACGAGTTTTATCGCCTTCTTTAACTTTAACTTGAACAATCACAGTGTCACCTGGACCGAAAGCTGGAACGTCTGATTTCAGCTGTTCGTTTTCAAGTTCTTTGATGATGTTTTGGCTAACTTTGCTCATAACAATCTCACTTTACCTGGATAAACTATCGTTGCTGCAACGCCTGGTGTTCCTGTTGGAACTCTTCCAGAAGTTTGCGTTGCTCCTTAGTCAGAGCCAGGGCATTTAACAATTCCGGACGCCGAAGCCAGGTTCTCCCGAGAGACTGCTTCAAGCGCCAGCGTCTGATGTTTTCATGGTGTCCGCTGAGTAATACAGCGGGAACCTGTTTGCCGTTTAACACTTCTGGTCTGGTATAGTGCGGACAATCCAGCAATCCGGAGGCAAACGAATCCTCAACTGCTGACATGTCATGCCCCAGTACGCCTGGTACCAGTCGCGATACCGCATCAATCAGCGTCATCGCAGGCAATTCGCCCCCACTCAGCACGTAATCGCCGATTGACCATTCTTCGTCAATTTCCGACTCTATTACGCGTTCATCAATCCCTTCGTAGCGACCTGCTACCAGCAACAGCTTAGGACGTTTCGCCAGTTCTGCGACCCCTGCCTGGTCTAACTTACGGCCTTGCGGCGATAAGTAGATGGTATGGACCCCTTCCCCTGCGGCAGCTTTGGCGGCGCGAATTGCGTCGGTCAAAGGCTGCACCATCATCAACATACCAGGGCCGCCACCAAAGGGTCTGTCGTCCACAGTGTTATGTTTATCCGAGGTAAAATCCCGCGGATTCCAACACTGTAAATCGATCAGGCCGTTTTTGACTGCCCGGCTGGTCACGCCATATTTTGTGATTGCCTCGAACATTTGCGGAAATAAGGTAATAACCCCAAACCACATATTGGACTGTCCGGACATTAAAAATCTGGGTCCCAGTCGACGATGATTCGTCCTTGCGCTTTGTCCACAGTTTTGATGACAGAGTCTGTCAAAAACGGAACTAAACGCTCTTTTTTACCAAATGCATCGGTCCGGTTTGCTTTGACGACGAGAACGTCGTTTGAGCCCGTTTCCATGATGTCATCCACGACGCCTAAGTCATAACCGGCTTCGTTCACAACGGTCAAACCCATCAGGTCTTTCCAGTAAAACTCACCGTCATCAAGCGCGGGCAGACTGGTCTGAGTTACAGCGATTTCCGCATTCACGAAAACTTGTGCCTGGTCCCGGTCGCTGACACCTTCCAGTTTGACGATTAAGCCATTGCTATGGCGTTTCCAACTGGAGATTTGCACTGGTTGCCATTTGCCCTGAGATTGGATCTGCCAGGGTGTGTAATCAAAAATCCCTTCCGGGATATCTGTGTAGGAAGTTACTTTTAGCCACCCGTTGATACCGTAAACAGCACCAAACTTACCTAAGACAACTAAATCTTTACCCATCAAGGTTAATTCCTACCCAGTTTGCTAATTAAGCAGCAGCTTTTTTAGCAGCTTTTACCAGTGACGCAACGCGATCGCTCAGAGATGCACCTTGTGCAACCCAGTGATCAACGCGGTCCAGGTCGATGCGCGTTTTCTCTTCAGTACCGTTGGCGATTGGGTTAAAGAAACCCACGCGCTCAATAAAACGGCCATCACGAGCAAAACGGCTATCAGCGACCACAACTTGGTAAAATGGACGCTTTTTCGCGCCACCACGTTGTAAACGAATAGTTACCATACCGTCCTCTATTTCAATCGTTCAGGTTTTTGTAAATCAAAATCCCAGCGGTCAGGCCGCAGGGACGCCGAATTGTACGCGTTTTTCGTTGTAATGCAAGGATTTTCAGGCTTCGCGGCCGGTTATCAGGCCAGTCGCAACGGTGGATGAATCTGTGGATAAGCTCTTGAAAAGCTGTTGGGATGAGTGCTGAAGGCCCCATCCGGATCCCACTGTTCCTTATCACGATCGGCTCAACCATTTGTCGTTAATTCGATTGGTTTGTGTATCAGCATTCGCCAGGCACAAACAAAAAGGCCATTGCACAGCAATGGCCTTGGACGTTTAAAGCGGCTGTGACCTTAGCGGCCACCGCCTAAGCCAGGTGGTAATTTGCCACCCATGGCGCGCATCATCTTCATCATGCCGGCTTTACCGATCATCTGCTTCATCATCTTCTGCATCTGGGTGAACTGCTTCAGCAGCTGATTGACGTCCTGCACCTGAGTACCTGAACCGGCCGCTATGCGTTTTTTACGCGAACCTTTGATCAAATCAGGGAATTGCCGCTCTTTGGGCGTCATCGAATTAATAATGGCTTCCATTTTATTGAAGCTTTTATTGTTGATCTGATCTTTGGCGCCGGCGGGCAGATTCTTCATGCCTGGCAGTTTATCCAGCATTGACATCATGCCGCCCATGCTGCGCATCTGCACCAGCTGATCACGGAAATCTTCCAGACTAAAGCCCTGACCTTTCATTACCTTAGCTGCGACTTTTGCCGCCTGCTCCCGGTCGACTTTTTGCTCCAGCTCTTCAATCAGGCTGAGTACATCGCCCATACCCAGAATACGCGACGCGATCCGGTCAGGGTGGAACGGCTCCAGCGCATCAGTTTTTTCACCCATACCGATAAACTTAATCGGCTTGCCGGTGATATGGCGGATAGATAAAGCGGCACCACCACGGGCATCACCGTCGGCTTTGGTCAGGATCACGCCGGTCAATGGCAGCGCTTCGTTAAAGGCTTTGGCGGTGTTGGCAGCGTCCTGACCTGTCATGGCATCGACGACAAACAGCGTTTCAATCGGTTTGATTGCCGCGTGTAACGCTTTGATTTCGTCCATCATTTCGCTGTCAACGTGCAAACGACCAGCGGTATCAACCAGCAGAATGTCGTAGAAGCCTAATTTGGCTGCGCTGATGGCCGCATTGGCAATATCCACAGGTTTTTGTGAAATGTCGCTCGGGAAAAACTCAACGCCGACATCTTTGGCCAGGGTTTCCAGCTGTTTAATCGCCGCCGGACGATAGACGTCGGCCGACACCACCATCACTTTTTTCTTTTTACGTTCTTTTAAGAACTTGGCCAGCTTACCGACTGAAGTGGTTTTACCGGCGCCCTGTAAACCCGCCATCAGCACCACAGCCGGCGGCTGCGTATTCAGGGTCAGCTCTTCGTTGGCTTCCCCCATCGCCTCTTCCAGCGCTTTTTTGACGATTTTGAGAAATTCCTGGCCCGGTGTCAGGCTTTTGCTGACTTCGAGGCCAACCGAACGCTCTTTGACCTGATTGACGAAATCACGCACGACGGGCAACGCCACGTCAGCTTCCAGCAGCGCCATGCGCACTTCACGCAGGGTTTCTTTGATGTTGTCTTCGGTCAGCCGGCCACGGCCACTGATGTTTTTCAGCGTTCGGGTCAGGCGATCCGACAAATTTTCAAACATGGTCAAATCCGGTTCTGTCAAAAATGGCGGCGATTATATCAAAGCGCCGGCAAAGCGTCAGCCTCAGGCTCTGTCAATCTGTCGCCTCTTCCCATACAATGGGCAAAAAGATGCATTCAAATTGGAATTATTTGCATGTCGGCTGTTTTTTTGCCTGTTCTCGCTCTGGTTTGTTACCTGATTGCCACCGGCATTGTGGCGCAGCGGCTTTATCACGCTGAAGGCCCGCGCCTGAAGCTATTGTTCACTGTTGCCATTGCTGGCGTCGTACTGCACATGCTGGGGCTCAGTCAGAGTTTATTTACCGCGGGTGGGCAGAATTTCAGTCTGCTCAATGTCAGTTCGTTAGTGTGCTGGCTTATCACCGCCGCTTTTACTGTCACGGCGTTGCGCACGCCGATTTTGTTATTACTACCAATAGTTTATGGCTTTGCTGCACTGGTGCAACTGGCAGTTATTTTACTGCCCGATAGTGTTCAATTGCAGCATTTTGAACACAGCCCCTGGTTACTGAGCCATATTATGCTGGCTTTTATCGCCTATGTGATTCTGATCATGGCGACCTTGTATTCATTTCAGGTCAGTTTGATTAGCCAACGGCTGAAGCAAAAAACGCCACTGCCAGCTGGTACTGTGCTGCCGCCTTTGATGCAAGCCGAACAACTGCTGTTCCGGCTGATTTTATTAGGCACAGTGCTGCTTGGTATTACAGTCGTCAGTGGCGCCGTGTTTGGTCATGATTGGTTTGCCCGTCACAATTTGCACAAAAACGTATTGAGTACGCTTGGGCTTGCGGTTTTTGTTGTGTTACTAGCGGGCCATCGTTTAGCCGGCTGGCGCGGCCGGGTTGCGAATGGCCTGACCATGACCGGCAGTCTGCTCCTGACGCTGGCTTATTTTGGCAGCCGCTTTGTGCGGGAAGTATTGCTTTAGTCTGGCTTGACGCTGTAGCTGATTTCGCATATTAATTGGGACTGAATGGCAACACAGGCAATTCCCGCTTTGGACGCAATATCAACCGGCACGCTGCTGCTTATTCTAGCGTTTCTGGTACTCTGTTCGGCTTATTTTTCCGCAACTGAAACTGCGATGATGTCGGTAAACCCCTACCGGCTCAAACATTTATTAAACGAAAGCCATGCCGGTGCCCAGCGTACCCACGCTTTGCTGCAACGGCGTGATCGACTGATTGGCCTTATTCTGGTCGGCAATAATCTGGTGAATATCGCCGCATCCGCCATCGGGACTGTAATTGGTATGCGGCTTTATGGCGACTATGGCATTGCGATAGCAATCGCAGCGCTGACATTAATTATCCTGATTTTTGGCGAAGTCACGCCGAAGACTTTGGGTGCGCTGCATCCCGAACGCGTGGCCTTTCCCAGCAGTCTAGTGCTCAAACCGCTGATGAAACTGCTATACCCGGTGGTCTGGCTGATGAACCGGATTTGCAACGGTATTTTGGGCTGGTTTGGCGTCAGTGCCGAGCAGCATCAGGGCCATAGCCTCAGTAGCGAAGAGCTCAGAACAGTCGTCCATGAGGCCAGTGCTATTTTACCGGGCCAGCATCAGAGTATGCTGGTCGGTGTATTAGCTCTGGAAAAAGCCACAGTCGAAGACATTATGGTACCCCGCAATGAACTGGTCGGTATCGATATCAACGACGAATGGAAAGATATCCTTCATCAACTTTCTATCACGCAGCACAGCCGGATCTTGTTGTATCGCGACAGTGTCGACGATGCGCTCGGCTTTTTGCATACCCGAGACATTATGCGGCTGGTACTGAAAGACCAGTTGAATAAGGCCAGTCTGTTGCGCGCCGTGCACGACATTTATTTTATTCCGGAAGGCACCAGCCTTAACACTCAGCTGGTCAAATTTCAGCATTCCAAAGAGCGGATTGGTCTGGTCGTCGATGAATTTGGCGACATTCAGGGCCTGGTGACGCTGGAAGACATTCTGGAAGAAGTGGTTGGTGAATTCACCACAGACAATGCAGAAGAGAACCGCGAAGAAATCAAAGCGCAGCCGGATGGTTCTTATCTGGTTGAAGGCAGTGTGAACCTGCGCGACTTAAACCGAGAATTGCAGCTGAACTTTCCAACCGACGGGCCTAAAACGCTCAATGGCTTAATCCTCGAATATCTGGAGGATATTCCACAATCCAATCTGAGTCTGAAGCTATTGGGATATCCGCTGGAGATAATTTCCGTACAGGACAATATGATTAGTCTGGTGCGCTTGTACCCGCACACACAGCAAGAATAATCTTTGAAAAGCAAAGACTTGAAAATAAATTTAAAAAAATACAAATTTTTCTGAACTTTCCACTGGCAACCCCGTCTGACTATTTGAAAGTGCGTATTTCGGGGTCATCCGGACACCCATTTCGGTATGATCCGGCCAATCGTTTCGGTATCATCCGGCCACCCATTTCGGTGTGATCCGGACAGTCGTTTCGGTGTCGTCCGGCCACCCATTTCGGTGTGTGCCGGACAGCTGTTTCGGCGTCATCC
>SSFI01000076.1 GCA_008015325.1 Rheinheimera sp. | reverse complement strand
GCTTTGAGTGCTGCCCGGCTGATGCAATGCTCCAGCTCGCGCACATTGCCAGGCCAGGGATATTGTTCCAGCGCCTGCACCGCTTCAACCGACAACCGCAGGGCGCGCACCCCTAGCCGCACCCGATTCAGTTCCAGATAATGCCCGGCAAGCAACACAATATCTCCCTGGCGCGCGCGTAACGGTGGAATATGCAGCGGATACACCGACAAGCGGTGAAACAAATCGGCGCGGAAATTACCGACCTGCACTTCGGCCGCCAAATCGCGGTTGGTCGCCGCGATGACGCGGACATCCACGCGGCGGCACTCGTCGCTGCCTAAGCGTTGGATCTCGCCATTTTGTAAGGCTCGCAATAATTTGGCCTGCACCGCCAGCGACAACTCACCAATTTCGTCGAGAAACAAAGTACCGCCGCCAGCCAGTTCAAACTTGCCGGCTCTGTCCTGCACAGCACCGGAAAATGCGCCTTTTTTGTGACCGAACAGCTCACTCTCGGCCAGCGTTTCCGGCAATGCCGCGCAGTTGACATAAATCATTGCTTTGTCTTTTCGCGGTGACTTTTGCTGTAACCGGCGGGCAAATAACTCTTTACCAACGCCGGTTTCGCCCGACAGCAACACCGGCAATTCGGTTTTGGCCACCAGATCCAATTCGGTCAGCACCGTTTTGATGGCTGCGCTTTGCCCTAACAGCTCCTGGCTGTGCCCGGTTTTCTGGTCAAATGCCTGCGGCTGCGCCAGCCCTGCGATCCTCGCCTGGCGCAGCTGATTCTCCAGCTGACTGATGCGGATAATCGCCTCCACCAGCAAAGAAAACCGTTGCAGTTCAAGCACCGTGAGCCGGCTGAAGGTGCCGGCGGTTAAGGCATCCAGCGTCAGCACGCCCCAACACTGGCCTTCCAGATAAAGCGCCACGCCCATACAGTCATGCACCGCCAGTGGTTGCCCGGCAAGAACCTCAATCAGCCCGTCGTACGGGTCTGGTAGCAGCGGGTCCGGCGGAAAATGCACGACCTGCCGGGTGGCGATGAGCTGAGCCAGGCGCGGATGCTGCGCCAGATGAAAACGCCGGCCCCGCACTTCTGCCATCAGTCCGCAAAAAGCCACCGGCTTCAAGCTGCCTTGCTCCAGCTGCAGCAGCGCCACGGCCTGGCAGCCAAAATGAGCTTGTAAGGTGATGACTAATCGCTCCAGCCGCACCGCGACCGGTAACTCTGTCACCAAATCGGCCATCAGACTTTCTTCGAGCATCTTGTGTTGGTCCTGTATCCGCGTGGTGTTTTTGTCTGGGTGCCCTCTGTCAGGACTTTAGCACTGGCATCTGTTCTGCCCGCACTGGGTAATTTTCACCCAGTCGGGTGAATTCCACCCTTTCGCAATCAGGTGAATTTTACCCGATGCAGGCAAAACTCTATATAAATCAAAGGTGGTAGTTTTGGCCCGAGTTTTGACTATCTGCTGCATGCGGTTGCTGGTTTCCGCCGGAAGCCAGAGCCTGATTTTCCAATCTGTCACGGAGTCAACACATGATTAATGCCAACCAAAGTCTGGGTCAGTTAGCCACTACTATTGCCGGTGCAACCAGCGTCTTTCACCAGTACAAACTGGATTTTTGTTGCGGCGGTTCGCGCACGTTGGCCGAAGTTGCGGCCGAACGCGGTCTGGACGTCACAGCTATCCTCAATCAACTACAGGCGTTGCAGCAGCAAATCGGCGCCAAAGACTGGCGCAGCGCTAAACCCGCCGAGCTGGTACAACATATTCTGCAGCGCTTTCATGCCAAACACCGAGAACAGTTGCCTGAACTGATGCGTCTGGCGCGTCGCGTCGAAACAGTCCATGCGGAGCACCCAGAATGCCCGACCGGCCTTGCCGAACACTTAAGCCACATGTTGCAGGAACTGGAAAGCCACATGCTGAAAGAGGAGCAAATTCTGTTCCCGATGCTCTGCAACGGCTTTTATCCGGCAGGCCCCATCCATGTGATGCAACATGAGCATTTGCAACATGGCGATGCGCTTGGCGATATGCTGAAACTGGCACATGATTTAGTCCTGCCCGATGGCGCCTGCAACACCTGGACTGCCTTATATCTGGGTCTGACTGAACTCAAAGAAGATTTGATGGAGCATATTTTGCTCGAAAACGAAATTCTGTTTGTTGAGCCTGCCGTGCAAAAAGGCAGCTGCTGCGGCTCTTGTCAGTAATTCTTCCCAGTAATGCTGAGCAGCCCAAAGCTGCCCGGTTCTTCCCAACCAGCCGGGAGCATCCCAGCTCCCGGTCTGCCCGCACGCAGCCATGTGCTGCTTTACCTCACTGAATGCTGCCTGAGCCCCTCAACTGGCATGAACTGCGCAATTCAGCGGATTGTACCCACAAAGAGGTAAATGAACTGCCCAGACAAGGCAATAACCACCCACTCGCCGGGCTTTTACAATAACAACAACGCCGAGCCCTGCTGTGCTAACTCAGGAATTCCTGACATGCCAGAGTGGCCGTGGCAATCATGCCACCGGGCCTGACTGGAAACGGTCTGACCTCCCAACCTGGAAAGGTGTCCATTTATGCTGCAAGACCCATTTGAACGCCGGTTCAGCTACTTACGTTTGTCGCTGACCGAGAGTTGCAACTTTCGCTGCAACTATTGCCTGCCAAACGGCAGTGCCTGTGACAACAAAGCCGCCGAGCTGACGCTGCCAGAAATCAAACATCTGGTGCATGGTTTCGCCCATGCCGGCACCACTAAAGTGCGGCTGACCGGTGGCGAACCCACGCTCAGGCGTGATCTCTGCGACATCATCAGCACAGTACGTCAGACCTCCGGCATCCGCGAGGTCGCGCTGACCACCAATGGTTATCGCTTAAATAAGGACATCCAGCATTGGCTGGATGCCGGCCTCACCGCACTCAATGTCAGTATCGACAGCCTGGACGCTGATACTTTTCATTTAGTAACCGGACAGGACCGGCTGGCCGATATTCTGGCCGGGGTCGACCGGGCGCTGGCGCTGGGCCTGCGTAAAGTCAAAATCAATACGGTGCTGCTGCGCCAGTACAACGGTCAGTCGTTGGGGACATTTCTGCAGTTTGTCCGGGATAAACCCATCAGCCTGCGCTTTATCGAGTTAATGCAAACCGGCGATAACGGCTGTTTTTTCAAAGCCCAGCACTTAAGTGGCAGCAGCATTATTCAGCAGCTGACCGCTGCCGGCTGGCAACTCATTCCGCGCCAGCATAATGCCGGCCCAGCGCTGGAATATACCCATCCGGATTATCTCGGCAGTATCGGGCTTATCATGCCCTACAGCGCGCATTTTTGTGACGATTGCAACAGGTTAAGGGTATCCAGTACCGGCCAGCTGTTTTTGTGCCTGTTTGCCGAGCAACACCAAAACCTGCGGCACCTGCTGGCAGAAGATAATCCGGCCGCGCTGACCGCGTTTTTGCAGGCGCAGCTTCAGTACAAACCCTTCAGCCATCAGCTGGCCAATGCTAATACCGGCCAGACCCGCCAATTAGCGATGATTGGAGGCTGAAGATGTCAGCGCTGAACCTGCCGGCATTTTCAGTGTTGGTGCTCGGTGGCGGCAAATCGAGCCGGATGGGCCGCGACAAAGCCTTGCTGGAACTGCAAGGCGAAACTTTGCTTGCTCGTACCATCCGCCTAGGCGAGTCGCTCGGAGCCCGCCAGGTGCTGGTCAGTCGCAACCAACCCGGCTTTATTCAGGACCAAATTAAAGACGCCGGCCCGATGGCTGGTATCAGTGCTGGTCTTTCACATTGTGACAGCCGCTGGATGCTGGTGTTACCAGTGGATATGCCACTGCTTTCCCCCGAAGCTTTAACGCCACTGCTGACTGAAACACTGGGTGCGCAGCAGGCCGGCTTTATCGAAGGCTTCCCGTTGCCAGTGCTACTGGAAAACAGCCCGACGCTCAAATCGGCATTGGAGCGCACACTCACCGCAGCCACCAGCAGTCGTTCATTACAACGTCTGTGGCAACAACTGGGCCTGCGGCAATTGTCACTGCCAATATCACCGGCATTTCAGAACTGTAATGACCCGGCGAGCTTTGCCGCCATCTGCGCAGCACTTACCCCCTATCCCGAGCATCTGGCTACTCCAACTACAGGACCATGTGATGACTGCATTTCCCAGTGAACAACCGCTGCAGCTGGCGCTGCTGACCATCTCCAACCGCCACAGCGAGGCGACGGACGACAGCGGTGCCATGCTGATCCAGGCGCTGCAGCAACAAGGCCATCAGTTGTACCAGCGCCATTTTGTGCCCGAAGACCGCTATCAAATTCGCGCCAGCGTCAGCCAGCTTATCGCCGATACCAGCTGCCAGGTGATCCTGCTGTGCGGTGGTACCGGATTTCACGCCAAAAACTGCACTATCGATGCGATAGCGCCGTTATTTGACCGCGAAGTGCCGGGCTTTGGCGAATTGTTCCGCGCCCTGTCCTTCCAGAAAATTGGCAGCGCCGCCCTGCAATCCGGCGCCATCGCCGGCATTGCCAACCAGACCCTGATTTTCGCCATCCCGGGTAGCCTGGATGCCGCCCAACTTGCCGCCGACCAGCTGATTTGGCCGCAGCTGCTGGCGCACACCAAACCGTGCAATTTCACATCGCTGCTGCGCCGCGCCGGCGCCTGCGGTGCGACTCAAGCAGAAACGGGAACAGCCAGATGACTGAACTGACACATTTAAATACGCAAGGCGAAGCCAGCATGGTTGATATCGCCGGCAAAACCGCCAGCAGCCGCACGGCGATCGCTCAGGCCGAAGTAAGCATGCTACCGGCAGTAGTTGCGACATTGGCGCACTTACCCAAAGGTGACGCACTGGCCTGTGCCCGCATCGCCGGCATCATGGCAGCGAAAAAAACCGCAGAACTCATTCCGCTGTGCCATCCGCTTCTGCTGTGCAAAATCGACATCCAATTTGAGCTGCAGCCGACACTGGGCAAAGTGCTGATCCGCGCTTTGTGCAAAGTCGAAGGCAGCACCGGTGTTGAGATGGAAGCCTTAACCGCCGTCAGTATTGCCGCGCTGACGCTGCACGATATGGCTAAAGCCGCCGATCCTGCCATTGAAATCAATCACATCCACCTGTGCGAAAAATTGGGTGGCAAATCCGGTCACTGGAGACGCGACAATGCCTGACATCACCATTAACACCACAGCCGTAAGCGATGCCACGCCACAAATCAAAGTGCTGTTTTTTGCTGCGCTGCGTGAAGCCATCGGCCAAAGCGAATTACAGCTGACGCTGCCGGCGCCGCTGCAAATCAGCGGTGTGCTGGCGTTACTGAGCGCGCAATCACCAAAGGTCCATCAAGCCCTGGCTGGCCGGGAAGTCTTAGCGGCGCTGAATCAGCAGCTGGTGGGCTGCGACAGCTGGGTCCAGAGTGGCGACGAAGTGGCGTTATTTCCGCCTGTGACCGGAGGCTGAACATGACTGTCGTCATCAACTGCCGGGTCCAGCCAGAGGATTTTGTAGTCGACCAGGAATATCAGGCGCTGCGGCGGCAAGACTGCGGCGCTGTGGTGTTGTTTTGTGGTCTGGTCCGTGAGCAATTCCAGCCGCTAGAGAGGTCGCAGGGCATGCCGCAGCCCACCGACACCCTGCAAGCGCTGGAGCTTGAGCATTATCCCGACATGACCGAACACAGTATCCGCGCCATTGCCGGCCAGGCCGCCAAACGTTTTGACCTGCGCGCTATCACTGTTGTCCACCGGATTGGTCTGTTGCCGCTGGGCGCGCAGATTGTGCTGGTCGGTGTTGCCGCGCCGCACCGCAGCGACGCCTTTGCCGCCTGCGACATGCTGATGGATTATCTGAAAAATCAGGTGCCGCTGTGGAAAAAAGTACACTTTTCAACCAGCACCAGCTGGGCTGATGCCAAAGCGTCGGATAAACAGGCGCTGGCCCGCTGGCAAACTGCTGAACAAAATACCGCCGAAAACTGCCAGGCAACAGGAAAAAGCCGGGTCAGCTCAGTTGATGTTTAACCTGAAGGAGTCGTCATGCGTTTGTTTTGCGCTTTGACCATGCTGACCTGTACGCTGCCGCTAAGCGGGACTTCATTGGCCGCGCCGTGCGAACTGACCATTTCCGCAGCCGCCAGTCTGACCGGCGCTTTTAAAGCCATTGCCACGCAGTATCAACAGCTGCAGCCTTGTAAGCTGACGCTGAACTTCGCGGCATCCGGCGTGCTGGTGCAGCAACTGCGCCATGGCGCGCCGGTTGATCTGCTCGCCACTGCCGATCAGCAAAGCATGGATTTAGCCGAAGCCGACGCTTTGATTGACCCAGCGAGCCGGCAGGATTTTATTGTCAACCGGCTGGTGCTGATTGTGCCGGCATCGCCCGCTGCGACTTCACCACAAGCCGGCAGTGAAACATCAGCAACAGTAACCAGTGCCGACCTGCAACAACTGACAGCGCCGGCTTATCTGCGCATCGCCATCGGCAACCCGGCGACTGTGCCGGCTGGTCGTTACGCCAAAGACAGTTTGCAGCAGGCCGGGCTCTGGCCGGCGCTGAGCCCGAAACTGGTGCAGGCAGCCAATGTGCGTCAGGTGCTGGATTATGTGGTGCGGGGCGAAGCCGAAGCCGGTTTTGTCTACGCGTCTGATGCCAAAGGCCAGCAGGTTCGTGCGCTTGGGCTGGTGCCGGCAACAGGCCCCATCCGCTATCCGCTGGCCATCAGCAGCACCAGCAAGCATGCAGCGCAGGCCCGGGTTTTTAGCCAGTATCTGCGCACACAGGCCGCGCAACAGATTTTGCTGCAGTATGGTTTCAGTCCGCTGGAGTAAAGCCGTGAAGATCTTTCATTTGCGTTATAAAGAGAATGATATGAACGCCCCCCAACCTTAGGTCGGGGTATGCGGGAAGGAAGTGGCTATGGTCTGGAGTGCAATAGAGTTATCGCTGTGGGTAGCCGGCGTCGCCACGCTGCTGAATTTACTGCTCGGCGGCAGTCTGGCCTATCTGTTGGCACGGCGCGATTTTGCCGGCAAAGGCCTGCTCGAAGCCCTGCTGACCCTGCCGATGGTACTGCCGCCGACTGTGGTCGGTTATTACCTGCTGGTGCTGCTCGGGCGTCACAGCGCCATTGGCACTGCGCTGGAAAGCTGGTTTGGCATCCGGCTGATTTTCACCATTGAAGGAGCTATCATCGCCGCCATGGTGGTGACTTTTCCGCTGGTGTTAAAACCGGCCAGAGCGGCGTTTGAGGCGGTCGACCCGCAACTGGTGCAGGCGGCGAAAGTGCTGGGGCTCAGCAACTTCGCGGTGTTTTGCCGCATCAGCCTGCCGCTGGCCTGGCGCGGCATTCTGGCCGGCCTGATGCTGGCATTTGCCCGCGCCATGGGCGAATTTGGTGCCACGCTGATGCTGGCCGGCAGTATTCCCGGCAAAACCCAGACTTTGTCGATTGCCATTTACGAAGCGGTGCAGGCCGGCGACCAACACAGTGCGAACGCGCTGGTCATGGTGACTTCCGGGCTTTGTATCGCGCTGTTATTGCTGGCGCAATGGCTGACCAGACGCAGTAGTGCTGCAAGCAGAAGCTGACAGCGCCCAGCAGCAACGGGACCAGGAGAACATGATTGTTTCAGATTGAGATCCAAAAGCAGTTTGCCGCCGGCGATTTTCGCCTGGACATCAGCTTTCACAGCAAGGCCCAACGCCTGGTGCTGCTGGGCCCATCCGGTGCCGGTAAAAGTCTGACGCTCAAAGCCATCGCCGGTTTGCTGCAACCCGATGCCGGCCGCATTGCGCTGGCCGGCCAGGTGCTGTATGACCATGCCCGCCAGCTGAATCAAACGCCACAGCAGCGCCAGCTGGGTTATTTATTTCAGGACTATGCGCTGTTTCCACACCTGAATGTACGGCAGAACATTGGCTTTGCCCTGACACGCGGCCCTGGTAATCCGGGCAAGCAGCAGGAATTGCCGCAAGTGCAGCACTGGCTGGCGCGTTTTGAGCTGCAGCCATGTGCCGGTTTGTATCCGCATCAGCTGTCCGGCGGACAAAAACAGCGGGTGGCGCTGGCACGGGCACTGGCCGGCGTGCCGCGGGCTTTGTTGCTGGACGAACCTTTTGCTGCACTCGACGCCGGGCTCAGGCAAAGCCTGCGCGAAGAACTGCTGCAGCTGCAAATTCAAACGCAATTGCCGATGCTGCTGATCACCCACGACGCCAGCGACGCCGCAATGCTGGGTCAGGCCGTGATAGAACTTGATCAGGGCGAGGTCCGCAGTATTTGTTCCTGAGTCATTTTCGACCAGCGCCAGCCATGACGTGGTGGGCGCTGGAATTCGCTTAAAGAAAAGCCGTCAGGCACCACATAACGCGGCCGAAAAATCGGCCAGCCGGCGGCTGTAACTGTGCGCCGGCAACATCACCTCAATCAGCCGGAAACGGCTGGTGTCGGCGAGCGCATCAGCTAGGGCGTTGGCAAACTGATAAGCGTTCCAGACCTGCGCCGCGCCACCGCCCATCCCCCGGCCAAGCGCAGCATACTGCCAGCCGGCAAGGCCGGTCGCGGCCAGGTCCGGCGCAAAGGCTTTGATCATGCCCCAGCTTTGGTTGTTCAGCACTATCACTATCGGATTGAGCTGATAGCGGGCGCAATGCCCAAGCTCCAGCCCGGTCATCTGAAAAGCACCGTCGCCGACCAGCACGATCGGCCTTTTGCCAGTGCTGAGCTGCACACCAAGCGCCGCCGGTACCGCAAAGCCCATCGAAGCGTAAAAGGCCGGCGCGATAAAAATGTCCGGCGTGGCGGCCAGTGTGGCAAACAGGCAATCACCGATATCGACGACAAAAGGATACTGCTGCGACTGCCGGCTTAAGCTGTCGTGCAGCGTCTGCACCAGCAAGTCTGAGCCCCATTCCGGGGTTGGTGTGGCAGTTGAAGAATGCTGTGCCGACAATTGCACTGCAGGCGTTGCGGGTTCTACGCGCAGTGACGCTGGCCAGCTGAGCGGCTGGTGCAACAATTGCGCGATGGCAGCCAACACCATCGCGGCCGGCGCCGTTATGCGGCGGCCATCCGGCAGCAGCGTTTCGCTGGCATCAATCCACAGCACTGGTTTTTGCGCCAGCAGTTCCGTGTGCGCAGCAAAATTACTGTCGGAACGGATCACGCCGCAGCAAATCAGCAAATCTGCCTGCTGCAACAGCGGTAATACCGGGTCGGCTTGGCTGCCGCTAAACACGCCGGCTGCCCAGTAAGGGGCAGCCGGCGTTGCTGCCAGATCCAGGTTTTGTTCCAGCGCACTGCGGCCCAATAAGGTGGTCAACACCGGCAGCGGATGCTCAGCAGCGAGTTTGCTGACCGCGTCGGCAAAAGCAAATCTTTTGGTTTTGACGCCAACTAAAAGCAAAGGCAGGCGCACTGGCGCCAGTAAAGCAGCCAGGTCAGTTAAGTCTGAGTCATTGAGTGTTGCTGGCGCAGCCGGGAAACCTGCCGCATTTTGCGGCTCAGACATTGGAATTGGCATCGGCTCAGTCACCACGGCCTGCGCCATATCGCGCGGCAGTTCAATCAGCACCGGCCGGCGTTCGCGTTTTGCCGTGGCGATACAATCGGCCAGTGCCGCCGGCGCGCTCAGGACATCATCCAGCCGGCACTGCGCACAGCTGATCTCGCTGAAAATACGTCGCTGCGCGTCGACATCGCCAAGCTGATGATGCAGCAATAAACCGGAGTCAATTTCCCGCGCCGACGGATAACCGGCGAACACCAGCAGCGGCACATACTCCATATAGGCCTGCGCCACGGCATTAACCGCGTTCAGCGCGCCGGCGCCATAAGTCAGCATCACTGCTGCTGGCGCATTGCGACAACGCGCTGCCGCATCGGCTACATACACGGCAGCGGGTTCATGACTGAGCTGGATAAGCCGCAATGCCTCATGGTGGTTTGCATCCGCCACCTCCAGCGCACGCAGCCAGGGCAGGATGAAGTCTCCGGGGATAGTGAACAGTTCGCTGATACCATTTTTAAGCAGTTGGTGACGTAATACATCGGCCAGAATCATCTGAGATCTCCGCAGCAAAATTGCGCTTATTGTGCGGGCGGGCGGAACGCTGATATTGCGCTGCATCAATAAAAACAGCGCTGATATGCTGGGCAAAAGAGGTAGTACGAAAGGAGGCGATGGATGTCGTCGGTTTAGATCCGGGGTTTGCTGGCCTGCAAAAAAAACGCCGCAATACTGCGACGTCATACCCGGGGCAAGGGTTTACAACCAGCAGCTGCAACGCCAGTTACAACCACCAGTGGCTTTTCGGTTGCAGTAACACTGTCTCGCCAGCGGCAACGTCGCCGCGCGCCTGCTCCAACTGCAGCAAGGCGTCGGCGTGCAGCAAGGATGTCAGCATGCCGGAGCTGTCGAGGCCAACAGGCTCGGCGACAAGGCCATCAGCGCCAACCCGAAAAGACACACGCTGCATATCGAGCCGGCCCGGCTTTTTCTTCAGCGCGACAGCAGCCCGTGCCGGCCAAAGCTGAGCTGCAGTGACGGGCTGGCCGCTTAACAGCTTCAGCGCCGGTAGCAATAATTGCTCGCAGGTGACAGCCGCCGACACCGGATTGCCCGGCAGGCCAAATAACCAGACCGGTGTTGTGGCCGCAGCACTACTGCCCTGCCGCGCCAGCCAGCCAAATGCAAAGGGCTTACCCGGTTTAATCGCCACCTGCCAGAAATCCATCTGGCCCAGTTCCGCCAGCACCTGACGAGTATAATCGGCGTCCCCCACCGACACGCCGCCGCTGGTGACAATCACATCCACCTGCGCGGCAGCCTGTTGCAGCAAAGTGCGCAGCGCCTGCGGGTCATCCGCCACCCAACCTAAATCAGTCACAGCGCAGCCAAAACGCTGAAGCACCGACAACAACATGATGCGGTTACTGTCGAACAAATCGCCGGGGCGCAAAGTCTCGCCGGGCTGTTTTAATTCATCGCCGCTGGACAGCACCCCAACCCGCACCGGCAAAAATACCGGTACCTTGGCAATGCCAAGCGTCGCCAGTAACCCCAGTTGCAATGGCCCGAGCACAGTACCTTTTTGCAGCACTAACTGACCGGGTTCCAGCTCACTGCCCCGCAGCCGGATATGCTGGCCGGCAACCGGCCGGCGTTTTAGTTCCAGTGTGTTATGCCCACTGTCCAGCTGCGTATCCTCCTGCATCACCACGGTATCCAGTTCAGCCGGCACCACGGCGCCTGTGGTAATACGGATGCAACAACCGGGCGGGACCTCGCCGGAAAATGGATGTCCGGCCAGGCTTTGCCCGACCACAGGCCAGTGCTGCGCCGGGTCGTTTGTCACATCAGCAAAGCGCAGCGCATAACCGTCCATCGCCGAATTCGTCGCGAGCGGCACCGCCAGTGGCGACACCACATCAGCCGCCAAGGTGCGGTCCAATGCCGCGCCAAGGCTGATAGTTTCCGCCTGCAGTTGCAGCTGCGGGCTGATAGTCGCCAGCAGCCTTTCCACCGCGTCGGCCAGCGGCAACATAGCCTGTTTTGCAGTCTTTGTTTCAGTCACGGCCGGTTACCCTTTTTTGCCCTGAAAATTCACCATCCACACCGCCGCTTCGACCCGCGACCGTAAATTGAGTTTTTTCAGCAGATGTTTGACATGCACTTTGACCGTGCCGTCAGAAATATCCAGCTCGCGGGCAATCAGCTTATTGCTGCGGCCTTTGGCAATCAGTTCGAGAATTTCCTGCTCGCGATTGGTCAGCTGGCTTAAATCGGTGGCGGCTTTTTCTACCGGCCGGCGAATGGCGTCGGCCAGTGCGGCGTTCACCGCTTCGCTTAACACCATTTTGCCCTGCACGGCTTTTTTGATTTGTTCGAGTAACTCATCCGGATCTGAATCTTTTAACAGATAACCGTCGGCGCCGAGGCTAATCGCCTTAATCACGTCTTCGTTGGAATCCGACACTGTCAGCATCACAATGCGCGACGTCACGCCATCATCGCGCATTTTTTTCAGCGTCTGATGGCCATCCATGCCCTGCATATTCAAATCTAAAATGATAAGGTCCGGCTCCAGCTCGTTGGCCAGCACTATGGCTTCGGCGCCGGAGCTGGCTTCCGCCACAATCTGCAGCTGGTCTTCAAATGCCAGCAACTGGCGCAGGCCTTTGCGTAACAAGGGATGGTCATCGACCAGCATCACGCTGTAACTGTCGGTGTCACCGGCTAAATCTTTTTGCTGTTCTGACATGTCTGGCATCCTGTGTGCTGTGTGCTGTGGGTCTGCTGCCTATTTAGAAATATTCCATCGGTGCTGATGTTGATTTATATCATGTCCGGCTGCGACACCAAAATAAACCGGCCCGGCCCGACGGCACTACACCCCAAACAAGATAAGGATAACTAACTGTTTATGTTGAATAAAATATCAATTTGCGCAAAGCATCTACCCAATTATGAGTATCTCCAACAAACGCAGAGGTAGCCTCGGCTAACTATTCAGATCCATTGAGGCGGCGCGGTCTGGCCTGCATAGTTGCGCTGATTGGTAGAATTATGCAGGAGTTTTTATGGCCAACTTAACCCGATGGCAACCCGAGGACGAGCAGTTCTGGTCACAGACCGGTAAAGCCATCGCCACCCGCAATCTATGGATATCTATCCCGAGTCTATTGTGTGGTTTTGCGGTTTGGATGCTGTGGAGCATTCTGACCGTGCAAATGCTGAATCTGGGTTTCCCCTACAGCGCCAGCGACTTATTTTCACTGACCGCGATCGCCGGGTTAACCGGTGCTACTTTGCGGATCCCGGCCAGCTTTTTTGTCCGGCTTTGTGGCGGACGCTACACCATCTTTTTAACCACCTCGCTGCTGATGCTGCCGGCGATTGGCACCGGCCTGGCGCTGCAGGACAAAAACACGCCGTTCTGGGTGTTTCAGCTGATGGCGTTATTGTCGGGTATTGGCGGCGGCAACTTCGCTGCGTCAATGTCGAATATCAGTTTCTTTTTTCCGAAAAAACAGCAAGGGCTGGCGCTTGGTTTAAATGCCGGTCTTGGTAATTTCGGCGTCACCACCATGCAAATTCTGGTGCCGCTGTTTATGACCTTTGGCGCTTTTACTGCGGTCGGTGGCGGTGAGCCGATGATCCTGCAAAAAGCCAGCGGCACGCTGATTGGGTCCATCGCCGCCGGCAGCGCAACCTGGGTGCAGAATGGTGGTTTTGTCTGGTTATTGCTGCTGGTACCGCTGGCGTTTGCCACCTGGTTTGGCATGAATAATATCAACACTGCGGAAGTGACACCGAAGCTACCGTCAGCTCCCGTGTCTTTTGCTATCCAGCTGGCGATGCTGGCGATTGGTTTTTTAACCGCGATTGCCGGGTTGTGGCTGATGTTACCGGCTTCCGTCAACGGTTCTGGTTTTGGCCTGCCCAAAGAGCTGGTACTGGTTGCGGTGTTATTTGCCACAGTGTTTTTGCTGAAGCTGTTGCCGGGCGCTATCCGCCACAGTTTAGAGCGCCAGTATCAGATTTTTGGCAACAAACATACCTGGGTGATGAGCGTGTTATACGTGATGACCTTTGGCTCTTTTATCGGTTTTTCCGCTGCGTTCCCGCTGTCTATTCAGGTGATATTTGGTTATAGCCATCAGCTCGCTGACGGCGTGATGACTCACACCACAGTGAATCCGAATGCCCCAAGCGCCCTGACTTACGCCTGGATAGCGCCATTTATCGGCGCGCTCATTCGCCCGGTCGGTGGCTGGCTGGCCGATAAAATGGGCGGCGCTTTTGTCACCCAGCTCTGTTCTGTGGTGATGATTGTCTGCGCCCTAGGCGCCGGCTATTACATGCAGCAGGCCTATCAGTCCGCGACACCAGAGCAATTTTTCATGCCGTTTTTCCTGATTTTCCTCGGCTTATTTGCCGCCAGCGGCATCGGCAACGGCTCGACCTTCCGCACTATCGCCGTGGTGTTTCCAAAAGAACAGGCCGGCCCGGCGCTGGGCTGGACTTCCGCCGTCGCAGCCTACGGCGCTTTCTACATCCCACAGTTGTTTGGCGAACAAATCAAAGCCGCCACCCCGGAATACGCCATGGTCGGTTTCGCCATGTTCTACACCATCTGCCTGGTGCTGAACTGGTTCTTCTACCTGCGCAAAAACGGCGAGTTTTACAATCCATAGGCCGCGGCTACGTAATAGCAAAAACTACAGAGGGCCGATTGGCCCTTTGTTTTTAGCTGATGGCGGGAATTGGCGATGAGCTTGAGCTTAGGTGAAAGGTCATGTTCAACAAATATGGGCGGGTACAGGACCCGCCCTTAAATTCTCATATCACCCCATAATAAAAAACCCGCCAAAAGGCGGGTTTTCCTATCAATTTCAGAGGCTTAGATCAAAGATTGTGGAGCTTGAATTAAGTTTGTAAATTTCGCTCTTGAAAAATCAATAACTTACAAGCACCAAAAATCGAATTAAGTTTGTAAATCTTCGCCAAATTATCGGAACGCCATCGAATTAAGTTCGTAAATCCATATAAATCAAACGCTTAACCACTTCCATATTTAGTAGGCAACTTTCTAACTGCCCCAACCAGTTTCTTTGGTGTTGACGTCACAATAAGCGAGTTACTACACAAGGGCATAGGAGTTTAGACACAAGTCATCGAACGTAAATTTATAGTTTGATGCCAGCGGCCTGATTCGAATCCATTTATTTCACTGCCTATCTCATAAATCCATTTGGACCCATTGTAACGAATTTGCCAAGAAGCAGAGCAAAACTGGCAGTTAGGTCACCTCACCTTGTTGAATGGCGCGTAGTAATTTCGCCTGAATATCAAGACTGAGCTCGCCGACTTCGTCGAGAAATAACGTGCCGCCATCGGCTTGTTCAAACAGGCCCGGATAATCTTTTTCAGCACCAGTGAAAGCGCCTCTTTTATGGCCGAATAAAGTCG
>SSFI01000114.1 GCA_008015325.1 Rheinheimera sp. | reverse complement strand
CGCTGTAAATCCGGTTCGGGTTTAAGTTTTAGGCAGGGGCTATCGGTGTGCGCGCCGACCAAGCGTATGCCACTTTGTGCGGGATCTTGTTGCGAAGTGATAAACGCAATCAGCGAGGAATCATTGCGCGTCACCACATAGCGCTTGCCCGCTTGAATTTGCCACGCATCACTTTCATGCAGCGCGATAAATCCGGCAGCGAGCAGCGTTTGTTGCATTTGCTGCACGGCGTGAAACGGCGTGGGTGAGGCGTTGAGAAAAGCGAGAAAATTGTCGAGGGAATGTTGAGTCATGGCGATAGGCAATCAGAGAATTGCCGCCATTCTAAACAAGGCAGTCTTACAGCGGATAGTGTGCGGGGTAGGGCAGGTGAGCGGCGCCGCTATCCACCGCTGCGCGCGCAACCGCGGCAGACACACGCGACAACAAACGCGGGACTGTCGGTTTCGGCAGGATGTAATCGCGGCCGAAGGCCAATGGCTTGCCACCATAGGATGCAACAACAGAGTCTGGTACAGCTTCTTTGGTGATTTCGCACAGTGCTTTGACGGCGGCCATTTTCATTTCAGTGTTGATCACCGCAGCGCGCACATCCAAGGCGCCGCGAAAAATAAACGGGAAGCCGAGCACATTGTTCACTTGATTCGGGTAATCCGAGCGGCCGGTGGCGATCAATACATCGCTGCGTGTGGCCAGCGCCACTTCGGGGCGAATTTCTGGGTCGGGGTTGGATCCGGCAAACACAATCGGCTTATCTGCCATTTTTAGCAGTTGCTCAGGGCTGAGCAGGTTGGGGCCGGACAAACCGACAAACACATCCGCACCGGCGATGGCATCGTCCAGCGTGCGCGCAGTGGTTTCAACCGCAAAGCGCTGCTTGTACACACCAAGACCTTGGCGGCCGGTATGGATCACGCCTTTGCTGTCCAACATCAGAATATTGTCGTGCGGTGCGCCGGCAGCCATCAGCAGGTCGCAGCTGGCGATAGCGGCAGCACCTGCGCCGAGGAACACAATTTTTGCCTTGTCTAACTGCTTGCCCTGTATTTCCAAGGCATTGAGTAAGCCCGCCAAACTAACGATGGCGGTGCCGTGTTGGTCGTCGTGAAATACGGGCACTTCGCAGCGCTTGATCAATTCGGCTTCAATATCAAAGCACTCGGGCGCGCGAATATCTTCCAAGTTGATGCCGCCGAAGGAGTTGGCGATCAGTGCCACGGCATCGATAAAGCGTTCGCTGTCTTCGGTGTCCACTTCGATGTCGATGGCGTTGATGTCGGCAAAACGCTTGAATAACAGTGCTTTACCTTCCATTACTGGTTTGCTCGCCATGGCGCCGAGGTTGCCGAGGCCGAGAATGGCAGTGCCGTTGGAGATCACTGCCACTTGGTTGCCCTTACCGGTGTAGCTGTAGGCTAGCTCAGGGTTTTGCGCGATTTCACGCACCGGCTCGGCAACGCCTGGGCTGTAGGTCAGTGATAAATCGCGCTGATCATCGGCAGGGGTGGTCAGGACGGTTGCCAGTTTTCCTAGCTTTGGCAGGGCGTGGTAATCCAGCGCCGCTTGGCGCAAGTCTTCATCACACGGCTTTTTTACATCAAGCATGCCGTTGGATCCTGCCGATTCAGAGAGGTTGCGAGGGAGGAGGCAGAACTTGCGCTCTGCCGAGTTTGTGCAAGGTGCTGCTTATTTCAAGCCGCGACCGCCAAAGCGCTGTTTGAAGCGGTCGATACGGCCACCGGTCTCAGCTACTTTTTGACGGCCCGTGTAGAACGGGTGGCAAGCAGCGCATACATCGAGGTTGATATCGCGGCACAAGGTAGAACGCGTGGCGACAGTGTTACCGCAGCTGCATTTTGCGGTAATTTCGGCGTATTTTGGATGAATATCGGTTTTCATGGCAGAGCGCTCCGGGTGTCGTGCCGCCATCAGGATCAAAAACCTGACACGGCAACAGGGAAAAACGGGACGCGCATCCTACCAGATGCCTTGGTTTATTGAAACCATCAGCTATTGAAAGCATCAACATAAACAAAGGGTTGGCGATGAGGAAATTACCGAGTGTATCTCTCGGATAAAAGATTGAGAAAAATACTCGGTTATTGCACAATGGTCACAGTGTTCAATGTGTGAATTTATAGAGGGTCGTCTATGCGTCTCACAACGAAAGGTCGTTACGCGGTAACAGCCATGCTGGATCTGGCGCTGCGTGCGGATAAAGGCCCCGTCAGTTTGGCGGAAATCTCTAACCGTCAGGGTATCTCGTTGTCCTATCTAGAGCAGTTATTTGCCAAGTTGCGCGGCAATGAATTAGTCAGTAGTGTTCGCGGCCCCGGCGGCGGCTATCGTTTGAGCCGTGATGCAGCCTTGATTTCCGTCGCCCAGATTGTTGATGCGGTCAATGAGTCGGTGGATGCCACCAGTTGTGGCGGCGAAGGCGATTGTCAGCAGGGCGAGAAATGTTTAACGCACGATCTCTGGTGTTTGTTGAGTGAAAAAATTCACGACTTTCTCAGCGCGATTACGCTGGCGAGCCTCGTAAACAGTCAAGGTGTGCAAGATGTGTCGGCACGCCAGCAACGCAAGTTAGATGAAGTGCATCCCGTAACGGTGTTGAACGCGCACACAATTGCGTGATCGTTGCCAGCAAGTAGAGAGTATGACCATGAAGCTGCCAATTTATTTTGATTATTCCGCAACAACACCGGTTGATCCGCGTGTGGCAAAAAAAATGATGGACTGTCTGACGCTGGATGGGAATTTTGGCAATCCCGCATCGCGTTCGCATTTGTTTGGTTGGAAAGCAGAAGAAGCGGCAGAGGAAGCGCGTAGCCAAGTGGCGGCGTTGATTGGTGCGGATCCGCGTGAAATTGTTTGGACTTCCGGTGCTACGGAATCTGACAACTTGGCAATTAAAGGCGTTGCGCATTTCAATGAGAAAAAAGGCAAGCACATTGTTACTTCAAAAATCGAACACAAAGCGGTGTTGGATACTTGTCGCCAGCTGGAGCGCGAAGGTTTTGAAGTTACTTATTTGGATCCAAGCTCGGATGGTTTAATCAGCGCACAGCAAGTGGAATCGGCGTTGCGTCCAGATACCACGCTGGTGTCGATCATGCATGTCAATAATGAAATTGGCACGATCAATGACATCGCCGCGATCGGTGCTGTGTGTCGCGCAAAAGGCGTGATGTACCATGTGGATGCTGCGCAGAGTGCGGGTAAAGTGCCTTTGAATATGGCGGAATTGCCGGTGGATTTGTTGTCGCTATCTGCACACAAAGCGTATGGCCCGAAAGGTATCGGTGCTTTGTATGTCGGCCGCAAACCGCGTGTGCGCATCGAAGCGCAAATGCACGGCGGCGGTCACGAGCGCGGTATGCGTTCTGGTACTTTACCCACGCACCAGATTGTCGGCATGGGCGAAGCCTTCCGTATTGCTGGTGAAGAAATGGCTGAAGAAAATGTGCGTATTCTCGCGCTGCGCCATCGCCTGCTCGCTGGTTTTAACGATATTGAGCAGGTGTTTGTGAACGGCTCGCTCGATCATCGTGTCGCAGGCAATTTGAACATCAGCTTTGCTTTTGTTGAAGGTGAATCGTTAATGATGTCACTGAAAGATCTTGCGTTGTCATCGGGTTCTGCCTGCACTTCAGCCAGTTTGGAGCCTTCGTATGTGTTGCGTGCGTTGGGCTTGAGCGATGAGCTGGCGCATAGTTCTTTGCGCTTCAGTATTGGTCGCTTTACAACCGAAGCGGATATTGATTTTGCCATCGTGCAGCTGCATCGCGCGGTGAATAAATTGCGCGAGTTGTCGCCATTGTGGGATATGTATAAAGAAGGGATAGATTTGAATTCTGTGCAGTGGGCTGCACACTAATTGCAGTCGGGAGTTGAATTATGTCATATAGCGAAAAAGTAATTGATCATTATGAAAACCCACGCAATGTTGGTGTGCTGGATACCAAGGCCGCTAATGTAGGTACGGGCATGGTGGGCGCACCCGCTTGCGGTGATGTCATGCGTTTGCAAATCCAAGTGAATGAGCAGGGTATTATCGAAGATGCCAAGTTCAAAACCTACGGCTGCGGCAGCGCTATTGCATCGAGCAGCCTGGTGACTGAATGGGTCAAAGGCAAAAGCCTGGACGAAGCCGCCCAGATAAAAAACACCGACATCGCACAGGAACTGGCGTTGCCACCAGTGAAAATTCACTGTTCGATTCTGGCGGAAGACGCGATCAAAGCGGCGATTGCGGATTATAAGCAACGTCACGGAGGTTAAGCGCCATGGCTATTACCATGACCAGCGCAGCCGCTGAGCGGGTGCGTAGTTTTCTGACAAATCGCGGCAAAGGCGTCGGGCTGCGGGTGGGCGTCAAAACCACCGGCTGTTCTGGTCTGGCTTATGTGCTGGAATTTGTTGATGAGCTGAATGACGATGATCAGGTGTTCGAACAAGACGATTTAAAAATCATCGTCGATGGCAAAAGCCTGGTGTATATCGATGGCACTCAGCTGGATTTTGTCAAAGAAGGCTTAAACGAAGGCTTCCAGTTCAACAACCCGAACGTCAATGGCGAATGCGGTTGTGGCGAGAGCTTCACGGTTTAAACACAATGCCTGTCAGTTGCGAAGTGGTGCCTGAATGAATTATTTCCAGTTGTTTCAGCTGCCTGCGCAGTTTGATGTGGATCTGACCGAACTGGGCACCCGGTATCTGGCGCTGCAAAAGCAATTCCATCCGGATAATTTTGCCAGCGCCTCTGAACGTGACCGCCTGCTGGCGGTGCAACAGGCCGCCAATATCAACGACGGTTACCACAGCCTGAAACAACCCTTGCTGCGCGCCGAACACTTGCTGGCATTACGCGGCGTGAAAATCAGCGCTGAGCAACGCAGTTTTACCGATACTGCGTTTTTAATACAGCAAATGGAACTGCGTGAGCTACTCGGCGAGATCCCGCATGCTGCCGATCCCGATGCATTGATTGACGACGCTGAGCGGCAAATCCGCGTGCAGAAAAAGCAATTGCTCGCCAGCCTCAGTGCTGCGCTTGGCAGCAACACACACGAGCACGATTTAGCGGCGGCTGATATAATCCGCAAACTCAAATTTTTCTTTAAACTCGAGCAAGAACTTGAGTTTATCGCACAGCAGACACAAGACTGACCGCCATGGCCTTATTACAAATTGCTGAACCCGGCCAAACCGCCGCCCCGCACCAACATAAACTCGCCGCCGGTATCGACCTCGGCACCACCAATTCATTAGTTGCTACCGTGCGCAGCGGTGAAGCCAAAACGCTGCAAAACGCCCAGGGCGACGACATGGTGCCGTCGGTGGTGCGTTATACTGCAGATAAAGTTATCGTCGGTAAAGCCGCTTTGGCCGATGCGGCGCTGGACCCACACAATACGATTATTTCAGTCAAACGCCTGATGGGCCGCGGTTATCAGGAAACGCTGGCACACGCTGCCGAGCTGCCATATCAATTGGTGGACCAGCAAGGTTTAGTCGCGCTGGATACCGTCGCCGGGGTGAAAAATCCGGTGGAAGTGTCGGCGGAGATTTTGGCGACACTGGCCGATACCGCCAGTCAGACATTGGGTGGCGAGCTGACTGGTGTAGTCATCACAGTGCCGGCTTATTTTGATGATGCGCAGCGCCAGGCGACTAAAGACGCCGCACGGCTGGCTGGCCTGAATGTACTGCGGTTATTAAACGAACCGACTGCCGCAGCGCTGGCTTATGGCCTGGATTCTGGTCAGGAAGGCGTGATCGCCGTGTATGACCTTGGCGGCGGTACTTTTGATATTTCCATTCTGCGCTTAAGCCGTGGCGTGTTTGAAGTCTTAGCAACCGGCGGCGATTCAGCGCTCGGCGGTGACGATTTTGACCAGCAAATTCTGCTGAATCTGAAGCAACAAGCCGGTTTGACCGAACTGAGCCATCAGCAGCTACGTCAGTTATTACAACTGTCGCGTCAAATCAAAGAAGCCTTAAGCAGCGCTGACAGCCATAGCTATCAGCTGGATGTTGCTGGTGTCGCCACCACTTTCAAGTTAAGCCGCAGCGAATTTGCTGAGTTAATCCAGCCGTTAGTGCGTCGCACTTTACGCGCCTGCAAACAGACGTTGCGTGATGCGGGTCTGGATGTCACTGACGTGGCCAAAGTAGTCATGGTCGGTGGCTCTACCCGGGTGCCGCTGGTGCGTCAGGCGGTGGCTGAATTATTTGACACTGAACCTTTGACCTCGATTGACCCGGATAAAGTAGTCGCCATTGGTGCTGCAATTCAGGCCAATGTGCTGGTCGGCAATAAATCTGACAGCGACACTTTGCTGCTGGACGTGATCCCATTGTCGCTCGGCCTTGAGACTATGGGTGGCCTGGTTGAAAAAATTATTCCGCGCAACACTGTGATCCCGGTTGCCCGGGCACAGGAATTCACCACTTTTAAAGATGGTCAGACCGCGATGGCTATCCATGTGCTGCAAGGCGAACGCGAAGGCGTGGCTGATTGCCGTTCACTGGCGCGCTTTGATTTAACCGGTATTCCGCCGATGGCCGCCGGTGGCGCGCATATTCGCGTGACTTTCCAGGTCGATGCCGATGGTCTGCTCAGTGTCACAGCGCAAGAGAAATCCAGCGGTGTCAGCGCATCGATTGAAGTGAAACCATCTTATGGCCTGAGCAACGACCAGGTTGCGCAGATGATCCAGAATTCAATGTTATACGCCAAACAGGATATGCAGCTGCGTTTATTACGCGAACAGCAGGTTGAAGCTAACCGCGTCTATGAGGCGGTCAGTGCCGCTTTAAGTGCCGATGCACATTTGTTGTCGTCGGCTGAACTGCAGCACATTGAGCAAGCATTACATCAATTGCAGCAACTGGCGGCCGGCGAAGACACTGCCGCGATTAAAGCAGCGATTGAACACACTAATCATTTAACCGACGATTTTGCGGCACGGCGGATGGACATGTCTATCCGGCTGGCGTTGCAGGGTCATAAAGTCGACGAGGTCTGATATGCCCCAGATTATTTTTCTGCCGCATCCTGAATTATGTCCGGAAGGCGCAGCGTTAGAGGCCAAAGCCGGCGAGACTATCCTCGATGTGGCGCTGAAAAACGGCATTTCGATTGAACATGCTTGCGAAAAGTCCTGCGCTTGTACCACTTGTCACGTGGTGGTGCGTGAAGGCTTTTATTCACTGAATGAAAGTGACGAGCTGGAAGAAGACATGCTGGATAAAGCCTGGGGGCTGGAACCAGAGTCGCGTTTAGGCTGTCAGGCGCGTGTCAGCGATGCCGATCTGGTGGTAGAAATTCCGAAATACACTATCAACATGGTCAGCGAAGGTCATTGATTTTAGGTACATTTTCCCTGTTTTTATCCTAAAAAAGCCTGCTGTTGCAGGCTTTTTTGTTGCTGCAACAGATGATTCTTGTAAGCCTCTGATTTCTCATATAAAGTCCGCAAAAATTTTTTTCGTTTTTGACGGAACTTAAATTTATAGTTCTGAATTATCTGGTTTTTTTACTTCGGTGAACTAAGCTGGTTGAAAAATATCGCTGTAAGTCGGGAGATTGTTTGAATGAAAAAGACTCTGATCGGATTGTGCGTTTCTGCTGCTTGTTTATTGTCATCTGCTGCAATGGCAGAAGTAAAAATTAACGGTTTTGCTTCCGTTAAAGGTGGTATGACAACAGGCAATGACGATACCCTGTATGACTATACCAATGACATTGAATTTAAAAATGAATCTCTGTTTGCCGTGCAACTGTCATCCGATTTGGGTGACAAATTATCGGTAACGGCACAACTGATGGCTAAAGGTGCAGAGGATTTCGACGCAAAATTTGCCTGGGCTTTTCTGAGTTATCAACTGAACGACGATTTACGCCTCAACGCCGGCCGCTTCCGGATCCCTTTCTACAAATATTCTGATTACCTTGATGTCGGTTATGCCTTTGACTGGGCCCGCACGCCGCGTGCCGTGTATGACGTTGAGTTTGATACTATGGATGGTATCTCCTTGTATCACTCCACCTCCATCGCCGATATGACTTCTAACGTTCAGTTAGTCTATGGCGCATACGAAGGTGATATTTCAGTAAGCGGTGCTTTGTCGCGCAGTAAAGTTCAGGATATCAGCGGTGGTTCCTGGGAGCTTTCCAATGATTGGTTGAGTGCACGTATTGCTTACTTCATGGCTGATGTCACCATCAATGCCACAGCCTTCACCCCGCTGTTTAATGCATTAAATGCTTTTGGATTTGGCGCAGTTGCCCGCGAGATTGATTTTAATGAAGATGAAGGGACTTTCTTTGGTTTTGGCTTAAGTTACGATCGCAATAACTGGGTTGCCGTGACTGAATACACCAATGTGAAAGTGAAAAATTCCTATATGGCGGACCGTGATGCTTATTTTGTGTCGGTTGGCCGGCGCTTTGATGCGGTGACGCCGTACATCTCTTACGAAAAGGACGACGACACCAGTAAGTCTGCGATTTACAAAGCGATCCCGCCGCAAGTGCCGCTGTTAGCAACAGTCGCCGGTGTAGTGGAAAGCCAGCTGGCAGATCGCGACACCTGGAGTTTCGGCCTGCGTTACGATTTCCACCCATCTGCAGCCTTTAAACTGCAACTGAGTTCGGCAAAGGATAACTACACCCTGGACAAAGACCGTCTGCTGACCATGGGTGTCGACCTGGTATTTTAAAACTGTCGCCCTGAGGCAGCAGCATTGATTGGAGGAACGTCTCTAT
>SSFI01000124.1 GCA_008015325.1 Rheinheimera sp. | reverse complement strand
TGGCGTCACCGTTGTTCCACCTCGTTTATGGCCGGCATATGAATAAACCAGACGACCAGCCGCCGGTGCCACCGTTCAATGCGGCGATGAAGGTTTAGCCTGTTGTACAGATAAAAAAGCCGGCAAATGTGCCGGCTTTTTTATTGGAGATAGTTTTATTCGCGCGAGCTCAGAGCGATAACGCTTTTTCGCCGCGTGAAATGCCCGAGACACCGCTACGCACGGTTTCCAGAATTTGCGTACCGGATAGAGCCTCAATAAAGGCTTCCAGCTTCTCTGACGTTCCCACGACCTGAATGGTGTAAGTGGTCGGTGACACATCAATGATCTGGCCGCGGAAGATGTCAGCGTTGCGTTTGACCTCTTCGCGTTGTTCACCGCTGGCTTTGACTTTGACCATCATCAGCTCGCGTTCGATGTGCGCACTTTCACTCAGGTCAGTCAGCTTCACCACTTCAATCAGCTTATGCAGCTGTTTGGTGATTTGTTCGATGACCTGATCGTCGCCACGGGTGACCAGGGTCAGCCGCGACATGGTTGGGTCTTCCGTCGCTGCAACTGTCAGCGAGTCAATGTTGTAACCGCGCTGGGCAAATAAACCCACGACACGGGCTAAGGCGCCGGATTCGTTTTCCAGCAATACCGCAATAATATGCCGCATGTTAAGTCCGCTCCGTTTTGCTCAGGAACATGTCATTCATGGCACCACCAGGTACCTGCATCGGGTAAACGTGTTCTTTCGGATCGACGTGAATATCGAGGAACACCAGTTTATCTTTCAGCGCGAATGCCCGTTCCAGCGCCGGTTCTAGTTCTTCCGGGCTGGTGACGCGGATGCCGACATGGCCATAGGCTTCAGCCAGTTTGACGAAATCCGGCAGTGAATCCATATAAGAGCTGGAGTAGCGCGAGTCATAGTTCATGTCCTGCCACTGCTTCACCATGCCCAAATAGCCGTTATTCAGATTGATGATTTTGACGCCAAGGCCATATTGCTTGCAGGTCGACAGCTCCTGAATATTCATCTGAATGGAGCCTTCGCCGGTGACACAGACCACTTCCGCATCCGGGTAATGTAACTTCACGCCCATCGCTGCCGGCAGGCCAAAGCCCATAGTGCCGAGGCCACCGGAGTTGATCCAGCGGTTCGGTTTGTCGAATTTGTAATATTGCGCGGCGAACATCTGGTGCTGGCCCACATCTGAGGTGACATAAGCGTCGCCTTTGGTGTGGCGCCAGACGGCTTCAATCACCGCCTGCGGTTTGAGCAGGTCAGTGCGGTGTTCAAAACGGCCGCCATGCACTTCGCGCCATTGATTAATTTGGTTCCACCACTGACCAAGCGCCGCCTGGTCCAGCGTATTGCCGTGTTTTTCCAGTTGATGCAGCATTTCCTGCAGCACTGGTTTCACTAGGCCAACAATAGGTACGTGGGCCGTGATGGTTTTGGAAATACTGGCCGGGTCGATGTCGATATGGATGATGGTCGCATTCGGACAGAATTTTTTGGTCGCGTTGGTGACACGGTCATCAAAACGCGCACCGACGGCAAAAATCACGTCAGCGTTATGCATGGCCTGGTTGGCCTCATAGCTGCCGTGCATACCGAGCATACCGATAAATTGCCGATCTGTAGCCGGATAAGCGCCAAGGCCCATTAGCGTATTGGTCACAGGTAAATTCAGTTTGCGCGCCAGTTCGGTCAGCTCAGCTGAGGCCTGTCCTAAAATCACACCGCCACCGGAATACAGCACCGGCTTTTTCGCGGCTAATAAGGTTTGCAGCGCTTTTTTGATTTGACCGGGGTGACCTTTGGCATTCGGGTTGTAGGAACGCAGCTTGATATCTTTTGGATATTGGTACGGGAACTTTTGGTTCGGCATCGTCATATCTTTCGGAATATCCAGCACCACAGGGCCAGGCCGGCCACTTTGGGCGATATAAAAGGCTTTTTTCACCATGGCCGGAATATCGGCCGGGTTACGTACCGACATATTGTGTTTGACGATGGGGCGCGAGATGCCGAGCATGTCGGTTTCCTGGAAAGCGTCATCGCCAATCAGATGGCTCATGACCTGACCACAGATAACCACCATCGGGATGGAGTCCATATAAGCAGTGGCAATGCCGGTGACAGCATTGGTTGCGCCGGGGCCTGAGGTGACGAGCACCACGCCGGCTTTTCCGCTGGCACGGGCATAGGCATCCGCCATGTGAGTGGCGGCTTGCTCATGACGGACCAGCACATGTTTTACCTCGGTTTGCTGAAACAGCGCATCGTAGATATGTAACACGGCGCCGCCGGGGTAACCGTAAACGAATTCGACTCCTTCATCACGAAGGGCCCGAATCAGCATGGCGCCGCCAGACAGCAGTTCTGGTTGGTGTTGTTGGCTCATTTTTACTCAGGTCTCATAGTTTGCGTAGGCACAGGTGTACCGATCAGCCTTTTGGCATGCCGGTTGGGTTCTTGTCTGGAGACAAGCAATTCTGCTTACGTGGAGAATTCACAGGGGTAAGACTGTGAAAAAACAAACTACGGCCTTTATCGTTGGATACGCCTCCGCTGCAGGGCAGTCAGGGCGGGTTTATGGGCAGGCTCGCTAAGCCGTACTTTACGGGATCTGGTCCGGCCTTGCCAGCTCTTTTTTACCGGAACAGGCGCTGCTTTTTTGCCGGAATGCAGGGCATAAAATCAGGGCAACGCCTTGCAAATCAAGGGGCGCAGCCACATAGTAAGCAGAGTTTCATTCGCACAGAGATTATATCGGTGTTAAGCAATCAGATTGATGTCAGTTTTGACAACGTACGTGAGTTACTCGAGCTGTCGCAGCAAAAGCTGGTGATTTTTGATTTTTGGGTGCAGCAGCACGAGCCTTGTCAGCAGATTTTGTTGGTGCTGGAAAAAATCGCCGGCGATTATCCTGAGCATTTAGTGCTGGCCAAGGTTAATTGCGACACTGAACAGCAGCTGGCGATGCAGTTTGGTGTGCGTTCACTTCCCACAGTGTTGTTCATCCGCAACGGTCAGCCGGTTGATGGTTTTGCCGGTGTGGAAACTGAAAGCCAAATCCGCGCAAGGCTGGAGCCCTATTTACCCAAACCGGAAGATTTATTACTGCAACAAGCCTTGCCATTGTTAGAGGCGCAGCAATGGCAGGAAGCCTATCCACTGCTGAAAAACGCCCATCAGCTGGCGCCGCAGCGCACCGATGCGCGGCTGCAGCTGGCTTATTGCGCCGCTTCACTTGGCCAGATTGCGTTGGCGGAAGAGCTTATAGCGCCGATGCTGCTGGCCGACCAGGATGCTTTGTATCATCAGGTTAAAGCGCTGATTGAACTGGCGCAGCAAGCGGCAGAAAGCCCGGAGATCCGGGCGCTGGAGCAACAGCTGGCGGCGGACCCAACCAATCTGCAGCTGAAACAGCAACTGGCGGTGCAATATCAGCAGGTGCAGCGCTTTGCCGACGCTTTGGCGTTATTATTCAGCATTCTGCAGCAGGACTTAAACTTTGGTGACAGTAAGAAGCTAATGTTAGATATGCTGGCGGTGTTACCAAAAGGTGACGCACTGGCCGGTGAGTACCGTCGTAAACTTTATAGTTTGTTGTATTAATAGTTCAGACGCTGGGGTCTGAGCATTCAAGACCTGGCGCAAGCCCGGTGAAATCACAAGGAAATTCAATGCGCTTGCAGACTTATTACTGCGCTTTGTTGTCAGTGCTGTTGTTGTTCAGCAGTGCCCAGGGCCGGGCCGATTCCGCTGAACAGTTATTTGCCCGGTTCGAACCGGCGTTACTGCAGGTGCGGGTGCTGGAACAGGCTTCAGGTGCCAAAGCGGCGATTGGCACCGGTTTTGTGCTGGAAGATCCGGCGCTGGTCGTGACCAATTATCATGTCGTATCCGAAGCAGTCTTATCGCCGGAGAAGTACCAGCTGGAATACCTCAATGCCAGAGCGCAAAAAGGCGCGTTGCAGGTGCTGGCGGTGGATGTGATCAACGATTTGGCGCTGGTCAGCACCGATTACCGCGCGCCACAGCCATTTAAAATTCAGACCACTAAACCGGTGCAGGGCGCAACGATTTATTCGCTGGGCAATCCGCATGACCTCGGTATGATTTTGGTACCTGGCACCTACAATGGCCTGCAAAAATACAGTTATTACCCGCGAATTCATTTTACCGGTGCAGTTAATTCTGGCATGAGCGGAGGCCCTGCTGTTGATGCGAGTGGCCAGGTGGTCGGTATTAATGTCGCCTCGGCCGGTAATCAGCTGGGATTTCTGGTGCCAGCGGATGCGTTGCAACAATTATTGGCGCGTTATCAGCGTGAAGGCCAAAGCAAAGACTTAAAAGCGGACATCGAGCGGCAGTTGCTGAGCAGCCAGCAGGCGATGTTCAGCCAAATTCTGAATGCTGACTGGAAACTAAAAGACTTTGGCACCGGCAAAGTACCGGATGAAGTGGTGCCTTTTGTGCGCTGTTGGGGCGAGTCGAATGTAGAAAAAGACAAAGAAACGCTGAAAAAAGTCACAGCGTTTTGCAGTCAGAGTGAAGAGATTTTCCTGTCGCAGCATTTTACTTCTGGCCGGGTCGAGATGCAGTTTGAATGGCTCGAAGCCAAAGACTTACATCCGCTGCAGTTTTTCAGCCTGTACGAGCAAAATATTTCCCGCGCTAATGCTGATAATCAGGCACTGAAAGAAGACGTGACAGCGTTTGAATGCCAGCACCGCGTGGTGCGTCAGAGCGGTGGCCATCATGCCAAAATGATCTATTGTGTGCGGGCCTATCGTGACTATGCCGGTTTGTATGATGTGTTGTATCTGGCGGCATCGCTGGATCAGCAGCAACAGGGACTGGTCAGCCATTACACCTTGTCGGGCGTCAGCCAGGAAACTGCCCAGGCCTTTAGTCAGAAATTCAGTGGGGCTGTGTCATGGCAATAATTATTGAAGTGTTGAACAAGCAGCACAAAGTGACAGAGCGCCATCGTTTTTCTCAGCCACGGGTAGCGCTGGGCCGGGCTTACAACAATGATTTAATCCTGTATGACAAGCATGTCAGCCCGCACCATGCTGAACTGGTGCAGGCCGAAGACGGCCGCTGGCAGCTGGTGGATTTGGCGTCGCTCAATGGCAGTTTTGTCGAGCCGTCGGTGGCGGTGACCCAAAGTACCGAACTGCAGAGCGGCCAGTTATGCTGGCTCGGCGAGCAGGCCATCCGCGTTTATGACGAACACCATCCGGTGCCACCGGCTTTGCCTTTTAATAATATCGAGCAGCGCTTACGCCGCTTTGGTCATCCGGCGCTGATTGTGTTGCTGGCGTTGTTTTTAATTGCCGAAGAATTATTTGGCCTCTGGCTGACGGCGCCGGAACCAGGTCATGGTCGCTGGTCCCGTAATTTGCTGAATCTGCCATTGTTGATGCTGGGGCTGGCGTTATGGCCGGCAATGCTGGCGCTCTGGGCCAAAATCAATCAGCACGAGGCACGGTTTCTGCCGCAGCTTGGTATCACTTTTAGCGTGGTGATGTTGATGGAATGCTGGCAGGCTTTGATGACGGTGCTGAATTTCAGTCTGGACGGTGCTGCTGCTGTGGTCTGGCTGGGTGATATCGGTCAGACCGCGCTGGTGATTTTGTTATTGTCGGCCAACTTTTATCTGGCGCTGCAGCTGTCGGTCGTGAAGAAAGTGGCACTGGCAACCGGGCTTGGCTTGTTACTGAGCTTGCAGGGTGTCGCTGTGTCGGTCCTGTTTGAAGAGCAGGGGCAGTTGACGCCACAGTTTGATAACAGCCTGATGCCTTTGACGTTTTATCTGAATAAGCCGATGGATAGTGCAGAGTTTGAACAGGAAAGTGCCGAGTTATTCCGGCTCACTGATGAAGCCAGGCTGGAACCTGCCGAATAACAAGGCATGCTGGCGGGGCGTCAGCCCTGCCGGCGCTGCCAGATTTGACGGATTTGGCTGGGTAAAGTCATGGGGTCAAAGGGTTTGACCACCACATCGCTGGCCCCTAACGCTTTGTAGGATTCGATTTCGCTGGATTGTACTTTGGCGGTCATAAATACTACTGGCACGTCGCTTAAATCGAATTGTTGCTGCAGCTGTTTCAGCGTACTGGGCCCATCCATGCCGGGCATCATTACATCCAGCAGGATCAGCTGCGGCAGAAACTGCGGATATTGTTCCAGCGCCTGAGCGCCGCCGTTACAGGTACAGACTTCAAAGTGGCCAACGGCTTCGAGTGCCACCCGTGCTACCATCTGGATCGAAGGATCATCTTCCACATGCATGATTTTTTTCAGTTCTGTCATCTTTTATCCTTCAATATCCGCTGTCCGTTCAGTCTGTCACAAGCCTGGCGGGATTACCAGATTCTGCCAGAAGGCTTGTCTTGATGTCGTTGTTTTCAAATCTATTTATCGTGCTGGATACTCTGTTGCAGCAGCACAGGCCGCTGTGGCAGTTTCAGCCGATGCTGGCGGAATGGCCGGCTGAACTCGATCCGGCGTTATCCAGCCTGCTGCAGAGTTTCAGCCTGGAGGACTGTGTCCGGATTGATGCCAGTCCTGCGCTGCAACAGCAGTTTTTTCAGTGCTGGTTTCCGCAGCTGTTTGCGGCTTTACCGCTGTTACCACAGGAAGCGGCAGAGCCTTCGCATCCGCTGCCATTTTGGCTCAGTACCGATATCAGTGGTCGTAAATGGCAGCAAATCACCCGGCTGGCGGCTTGCATCGGTCAACCCGGTCGGCCTGTGCTGGAGTGGTGCGCCGGCAAAGGCCATCTTGGCAAAGTGATGAGTTATCTGTATCAGGTTCCGGTCACTAGTCTCGAGTGGCAGCAAAGTCTGTGTGATGCCGGGCAGCAGCGAGCCGCCCAGCTCGGTCTGAAGCAGCAGTTTGTTTGTGTCGATGTGCTGAAACAGCCGGTGGCCTCATATCTGCAAAGCCAGCAACAACTATTGGCGCTGCACGCCTGTGGTGATTTACATCGGGTAGCGGCGCGGGAAGCTGCCGGGGCCGGTTGTCAGGCGCTGGCGCTGGTGCCTTGTTGTTATCATTTGCAACAAGCCGCGCTGTATCAGCCATTGTCTGGTTTAGCTCAGCAAAGCCCACTTAAGCTTACTAAAGCCGACTTGCGGCTGGCGGTGCAGCAAAGTTGTACCGGCGGCGAGCGGGTAGCGAGATTGTCACAGACTGAAATGTTGTGGCGGCAACTGTGGCGGTTATGGCGGCGGCAACAGAGCCTTGGGTATCAGCCGCTGCGTTCGGTCAGCAAACATTGGTTTAGTGGTGATCTGGCCGATTTCCTGGCTTTTGCCGGTGCTGAACATCAACTGGCGCCACCTGAGGCTGGCCTGGTGACGGTTTTACTGCAACAAGCTGAACAGGCGTTGCTGCAACAACGGCAACTGGAGCTGGTGCAGCATCTGTTTCGCCGGCCGCTGGAGTTATGGCTGGTGGCAGATTTGGCGTTGTATCTGCAGCAGCAAGGCTATCAGGTGCAGCTCAGTGAACTTTGCGCGGCCAGCCTGACGCCGCGCAACCTGCTATTGCAGGCAGTGAAAACCGCCTAAGACGGGCTGGTGCAATCCAGTTGTTGTTTTAGCGTGTTATCCGGCGCCGCCAGGCAAGCCGCAATACGCTGATCTTTATCCACCCAACGCTGATTCAGCCACATTTGGAACTGCTGGCGGAAGGCTTCATTCTGGAAATAATCGCCAATGATTTGCGCGTCGACCGGCAACACATCGACCTGGATCACCACCCGTTTTAACCGGCCCAGTAACATTGCGACCAAGACATGGCGCGGGTTGTCGGGGTAAATCAGCGTGACATCCAGCACCGCATCAAACAACGATCCCATGCTGGCCAATGTAAAAGCAATACCACCGGCTTTGGCCGGCAGCAAAAAGCGGAATGGGCTGTTTTTTAACCGCTGTTTGGCAGCGGTAAAACGGGTGCCTTCGACAAAGTTGATAATGGTCGTCGGCTGTTCGCGGAATTTCTCACAAGACTGGCGCGTGGTTTCGATATCTTTGCCCTGCAGCGCCGGGTTTTTGCGGATCTGCGCCTGGCTGTAGCGTTTCATAAACGGCATATCCAGCGCCCAGGACGCCGAACCGATAAAAGGCACCCACTTCAGCTCTTCTTTTAAAAAGAATTTTGGCTCCGGGATGCGGTCCAGTGCGAATTGACTCAGTACCGGGATATCCAGCCAGCTGCGGTGGTTAGAAATCAATAAATACCAGCGCTGCGGCGACAAGCGCGCTTCGCCTTCGATTTGCCATTCCACTTTGTTGAACAGCTCAATCAGCTGACGATTATGTAACGACCAGTGCCGGTAAGCCCAATGTGCGACTTTAGACACCCGTTGCCTTGCTGCCGGCATCGGCAGCAGCAATTTGACTACACCGCATAAGGTGACAATCAGCCCCCAAACCGTCAGGTTCAGCGTAAACAGCGGCAGCGACAACAGTAAAATCAGTGGTGCGGGAAGAAAAGCCAGCATCAGCGGGACTCCTGTTGTAATAAGGTGATTTGCCGGTCTTTATCCAGCCATAACTGGTTGACCCAGTGCTGGAATTGCTGGCGGAACTGCGCGTCTTCGTAATCGCCAATCAGCGCCGGTTCTATCGGTAACACACGCACCAGTACTTTAATATCATGCACTTTACCACTGATATAATCCCAAAAACTCGGTGAGCCTTTCGGGTAATAAATGGTCACATCCAGCAGTTTGTGCAGATGTTCACCCATGGCGTTTAACACAAAAGAAATACCGCCGGCTTTGGGTTTGAGTAAATGGGCAAAAGGCGCTTGTTGTTTGGCGTGTTTTTCCGGTGTAAACCGCGTGCCTTCGAGGAAATTCATCACCGACACTGGTTTATAGCGAAACTTCTCACAGGCTTTGCGGGTGGTCTCAACGTCTTTGCCCTTCAGCTCCGGATGTTTGGCCAGAAACGCAGCGCTGTAGCGCTTCATAAATGGAAAATCCAGTGCCCACCAGCACAGGCCAATGACCGGCACATAAATCAGCTCTTTTTTCAGAAAGAACTTCAGAAACGGAATTTGCCGGTTAAACACTTTTTGCAGCACCAGGATATCAACCCAGCTCTGATGATTAGCAACTACCAGATACCAGTCTTTCAGGCTGAGTGTTTCCAGGCCTTTGACGTCCCAGCGAATGCGGGTAAACAGTGCCGTGGTGCAGTTATTGATCGAGATCCAGGCGCTGGCACAGGCGTCTAAAAGCCAGGTCATCCAGGTCTGCCAGCGTTGTACCGGCGGTAGTTTTAACAGCGCCAGGCACAGAATTGGCACGGCCCAAAACAGGGTATTGCCGATATACAACAAGAAAGAAACCAAGCCAATCAGGGGTTTAGGCAAGAAATGCAGCATCAGTTCTCTCCGTGTTGTGCGGTGTCTGTTGGCGAAGTCAAAAAAAAGAGCAAGTCTGGCCTGCTCTTTGATATACGTTAGCCGGAGCAACTGAACTGCTCCGACCTGTACAGTCTACCTTAATCTTCGAAGTAGGTGTAGCCGTAGACGCCCGCTTTCAGCTCTTCCAGCATCGCTTGCTGTGTTTCAGTGCTGAAGCTGCTGCGACCCAACTGATTGGAGTATGAGTTAATCAGTTTTTCCGCATCAAAAGCCACATAACGTAACACGTCCGCCACGGTATCGCCTTTAATAGCATTCGCCAGAGAATAAGTACCATCCGGATTCAGCTCAACATGGACTGAATCGGTGTCGCCAAACAGGTTGTGTAAATCGCCGAGGATCTCCTGATAAGCGCCGACCATAAACATACCAATCAGGTATTGCTCGTCTTCTTTATATTCCGGCAGCGGCAGGCTGCTTTCGATGCCGTTGCCATCGGCATAGCTCTTCAGCGCGCCGTCCGAGTCACAGGTGATGTCCTGAATAATGGCGCGGCGGTCCAGCGCTTCATTCATCCTCTCCAGCGGCATCACCGGGAACAGCTGGTCAATACCCCAGGCGTCTGGCATTGACTGGAACAATGAGAAGTTCACGAACAGTTTGTCGGCCAGTTTTTCGTTCAGTTCGTCGTGAATTTCACGGTGTGAACGTGAACTTAAGTCCAGCATGTCCTTCACTTTGTTGATGGTGGCAAAGTAGATTTGCTCCAGCAATGACCAGTCTTTCAGCGTCAGCAGGCCATGCACATACTGCGCATGCGCGTCGGTGAAGTAGTGCACCGCGTCGTGATAGGCTTCCACCGCAGAACGTGGCGTGACGTTCTGATAAGAATCCCACAGCGCCCACACCACTTGCGGTGAATCTTCTGAAGGTTCCGGCAGGTAACGGAGGCCTGGCGCGCGTTCAACGTCGATCGCATCTGTCACCAGCACAGCGTGGTGTGCAGTCATGGCACGGCCGGATTCTGTGATGATGTTCGGATGCGGTAGGTCGTATTCGTCACAGACTTCTTTTAAGCCAAACACGACGTTACGGGCATATTCGTACATGGTGTAGTTCATCGAACAGGCTGAACGCGAGTTCGAGCCTTCGTAATCCACACCTAAACCACCACCAACGTCGACCGTGGTGATAGGCACACCCAGCGTGCGCAGTTCGGCATAATGCCGGGCACATTCACGGATAGCATTGTGAATGTCGCGGATATTGGCGATTTGTGAGCCGATATGGAAATGCACCAGCTGTAACAGGTCGAGCTTGCCGGCTTCTTTTAAGATATCAATGGCTTGCAGCACTTGGGTTGCGGTTAAGCCAAATTTACCTTTTTCACCACCGGTGTTTTGCCATTTGCCTTTGCCGACTGAGTTCAGCTTGATGCGGATACCGATTAATGGTGCTGCACCTAAGCTGTCGATTTCGCGCAAAAGCGTTTTTAATTCGGTCAGTTTTTCGACAACCACATAGACGGTGTGGCCCATCATCTGGCCAATGGTTGCCAGGCGAAGGAATTCACTGTCTTTATAACCGTTACAAACGATTTTCAGTGGTTTTTCAGTGACGCCGAGAATGGCCATCAGTTCAGGTTTTGAACCGGCTTCCAGACCGACTTTATTGCTGGAATGCACCAGCTTTTTCACCACGGAATATTGCTGATTCACTTTGATTGGGTACACAGCAGTGTATTCACCCTGGTACTCGCGCTCAGATTTTGCTTTGGCAAAGGAGCTGATTAAGGTTTCAACCCGGTGCTGCAGGATGTCGGTAAACCGCACCAGCACTGGTAAAGTCAGACCTTCTTGTTTAAAACGTGCTGTCAGTTCCGGGAAACTAATGCCCGGTTTGCTGTGATCCTGATCCGGATAAGCAACGAGATCGCCATTGGCGTTGACGTCAAAGTAGCCTTCGCTCCAGACTGCAACGTTATAAATAGATCGTGCTTTGTCGATACCCCATTCTGCCATTGTCGTGCCCTTAGAAAAAATAGGCCGCCATTTTATTCGTATCGGCGGCAAAAAAACATGAAAAGTTTGTCTCAGGCAGGCTTCACTGGCAAAATATTTGGCCCCTGAATCAGTACCCGGAGTGAGACTATGTCAGAACTCAATTCACAACAGTGGTTTACCGAGATCTTCGCGCCAAGTGGCAGTGCGTTTTCCTTAAGAACCGAGCAAAAATTAGCTGAAGTTCAGTCACCCTTCCAGCACATCGAAATCTATAAAACCACCGATTTTGGCAATCTGATGGTGATTGATGGCGTCATTATGCTGAGCACCCGTGACAATTTCCTGTATCACGAGATGCTGAGCCACCCGGTGCTGTTCACGCACCCAAATCCGCAAAACGTCATCATCATCGGCGGCGGTGATTGCGGCACATTACGTGAAGTGCTGAAACACCGATCAGTACAGCAGGTCACACAGATTGATATCGACGAACAAGTAACCCGGATGGCTGAGCGTTATTTCCCGGAACTGTGCGCGTCAAATCAGGACCCGCGTGCCCGGCTGTTGTTTGCCGACGGCATTCAGTATATGCGTGACGCGGCGCCTGGTAGCGTCGATGTGGTGATTGTCGACTCGACAGATCCAATAGGCCCGGGCGAAGGTTTATTTAACCGCGCCTTTTACCAAAGCTGTTTTGCCGCATTAAAACCGGGCGGCATTCTGGTGCAGCAAAGCGAATCACCGCTAATCCATCTAGAGCTGCTGAATGACATGCGCGTGGCAATGAAAGATGCTGGTTTTGCTGAGCTGCAAACCCTGCAGTTCCCGCAAATGGTCTATCCGAGCGGGTGGTGGACCTGCACCCTGGCCCGCAAAGAACAAGGCTTTGACGGCTTCCGCCGTGAAGCTGCGGCCAATCCAGGTTTTGACACTGAATACTACAATGCCGACATTCATCAGGCGTCGATGGCGCTGCCAAACTTTATGCGCCGGCAGTTAAAACCCTGAGACTGCGTCAGAAAAACGGCCGCCAGACAGCGGCCGTTTTTTATGGACAGGATGTACGTTACGCCGCAAATGCACGCAGCGGTTTGTGGTGAAACTGCAACAGCAGTCTTGACGAAGAAAAAAGGGATGCATAAAACTACCTGCACCCCTGGGGACAAAAGCTTAGCCGTGTTTATTGGCTAATCAGCGGCTCAATCTGAATTTCCACCCGACGGTTTTTCGCCCGGTTCGCTTCGGAAGTGTTGGCCACCAGCGGCTGATCCGGGCCTGCGCCTTGCGTGACTAAGCGGCGATCGTCGATGCGCTGCGCACTTAAGTAATTTTTCACCGTATCAGCGCGTTGTTGCGACAATCGCATATTCAGCTCACGACCGCCGGTGTCGTCGGTATGGCCGGTGATCACCAGCAGGGTTTTGTCATATTCGGCCAGCACTTTGGCAATGTCGTTCAGCACCGGATACAGCTCAGCACGAATGTCACTGCGACCGGAAGCAAAAGTAATTTGCGACGGAATTTCCAGTTTCAGCACGTCGCCTTCGCGTTTCACCTGTACACCGGAACCGGCCAGCTGTTCTTCCAGCGCCTGCTCCTGATTGTCCATGTAACGACCAATGGCCGCGCCGCTGATCGCACCTAACACCGCACCCAAAGCCACGCGTTTATTTTTGTGATTGCCGGTGGCTTTGCCGGCGACACCGCCAACTACAGCACCAATAGCAGCGCCACGGGTAGTATTGTCTTGTGGGAACTGGGCACAACCGGCCAGCGTCAGGCTGGCAGCAGCGGCAAGGGCAGTGAGGCGGGATGCAGTCTGGCGAAGTGAAGTCATTAAAAAAATCCTGTGCTTCTGTATTAGGGAAAGGTAAATATGCGACTGAGTCTGGCGTCGCCGGGCTGAATTATGGCTGAATCAGCGGCAGTCCGGCAGCCGTTTAACCTGTGGTCGGTGCTGTTGGTCGCGCATCTCAACTGGACATTTATACGGCTAAACAGTTAAGCTGCCGCTTAATTAATCAAAGGCGGAGATAAAGGCAAATGGCGGGGTTGAGCTGGAAACGGATAGTGATCAAAGTTGGCAGTGCTTTGATTGCACCGGCAGGGAAAGGCACGTCAACCCGATATCTGCTGGCGATTGCCCGCTTTATCAGTGAATGCAAGTTACGCGGAATCGAAGTGGTGCTGGTCTCAAGCGGCAGTGTTGCCGCCGGCCGTTCGGCCATTGAATTTACCCATCAGCCGTTACCGATCAACGTCAAACAGGCCTTAGCAGCTATTGGTCAGGCGCAGATGATGGCGACCTGGAGCCAGTTGCTCGACTGGCCCTGCGCACAAATTTTACTGACCCACGCCGATTTGGCTGACCGGCGCCGTTACCTCAATATCGACAACACCTTACGCACGCTGCTAACTCACGGCGCGCTGCCCATCGTCAACGAAAACGATACGGTCGCGACCAAAGAACTTCGGGTCGGCGACAACGACAATCTGGCGGCGATGGTGGCCTCTGTGGTCGAAGCCGACGCGCTGATTATTTGCTCCGACGTCGATGGTCTGTTTACCGCCAATCCGCGCACTGACGCCACAGCCCAATTAATCCCCCGGGTTGAAGCGCTGACACCGCAGATTTACGCCATGGCCGGCGGCAGTCATCACAGCACCGGCACCGGCGGCATGGTGACTAAATTACAGGCCGCCGACAAGGCGACCGCAGTCGGCATTGATACCCTCATTATCAATGGCCAAAAAGCGCAGAGCTTTGAAGATTTATTAGCCGGTAAGCCGGTCGGTACGCTGTTTGCCGCACGCCAAAGCACAGTGAGTGCGAAAAAACACTGGTTATTACATTCCAGCAAAGCCAGCGCCGAAGTCTGGCTGGACGCAGGCGCCGCACAGGCGGTGCAGCACAAAGGCGCATCGTTGCTGTCTAAAGGCGTAACCAAAGTACAGGGCGATTTTGATAAAGGTGACGCCGTCTGGTTAGTGGCACCAGATGGTAGCAAAATTGCCAAAGGCGTCAGTCAGTACAACGCCGCTGAACTGAATAAAATCAAAGGCATCCATAGCGATCAAATCGCCACCGTATTGGGGTATTGCCCCAGCGAAGTGGCGGTGCACCGCGATGATTTAGTCGTGTTGCTGGATGTATAAAAAGGGAGCCTGAGATGCAAACCGAAGCCAAAAACAACACATTTGATGTCGTCGCCTTATGTCAGGCGGCGCGGGTCGCCAGCCGGCAACTGGCCCAGCTCTCAGAAGCGCAAAAAAACCATATTCTGACCGATATGGCGGACGCGTTGATTGCCGCGACGCCGGCCATTCTGGCCGCCAATGCGCTGGACATGGCTGCAGCACGGGAAAAAGATCTGGCGCCGGCGATGCAGGACCGGCTGCTGTTAACTGCAGAGCGGCTGCAAAACCTGGCTGGCGCAGTACGCCAAATCGCCGCTTTGCCGGATCCGGTTGGCCAAATCCGGCAGCTGGCACCAAGGCCCAACGGTATTCAGGTGGGCCGGATGCGTATTCCGTTGGGTGTCATCGCGATGATTTATGAAGCCCGGCCTAACGTCACGGCGGATGCAGGTGCATTGTGTCTCAAATCCGGCAACGCCGTGATTTTGCGTGGTGGCCGCGAAGCTTTGCAATCGAGCCTCGCCGTTGCGGCCGTGCTGCAGCAAGTACTGGAAAAACATCAGATTAATCCGGCGGCTATTGCGGTATTACCAGATCCGGACCGGGCTATCTTACTTGAATTGCTGCAACAAAAAGACCATGTCGATTTGGTGATCCCACGCGGTGGTGAAGGGCTGATTCATTTTGTCAGCGACAACAGCCGCATTCCGGTGATCCAGCATTACAAAGGCATCTGCCATTTATTTGTCGACAAAGCGGCAGATCCGGATAAAGCCTTAGCGCTGTTGCTCAATGGCAAAACGCAAAGACCTGGCGTGTGTAACGCGCTTGAAACCTTGCTGGTGCATCAGGATATCGCCGCCGACTTTTTGCCACTGGCGGGCGCGGCACTGGCAGAAAAAGGGGTTGAGGTGTTTGCCTGTCCGCGTAGCCTGAGTTACTTCAGCAATGCACAACCGGCAGGACCGTTGCAATATGACACTGAATATCTGGCGCTGGCGATGTCAGTGCGGGTGGTGGACAACTTTGCGGACGCTGTAGCACATATCGAGCAGCACAGCTCAGGCCACACCGAAGTGATTTGTACTCAGGACATCAGCCGGGCGCAGCGTTTCTTAAAGCAAATCAATTCCGCTGTGGTGATGGTGAATGCATCGTCGCGTTTTTCCGACGGTGGTGAATTGGGGCTCGGTGCTGAAATTGGCATATCCACCAGTAAGTTACACGCTTATGGCCCGATGGGGCTGGAGTCTCTGACGACGGAAAAGTATCTTGTGATTGGTGACGGGCAGATACGAATGTAAACCAAAAAGTAACAAAAAAATCGCATAAATATCACATGTTTTGCGTGATTCCTGACTGAATTCTGCTAGGGTGCTGCCGAGTTTCTTTCGGGGAGTATAATTTTGACCACAGCGCTATATTTTGATCCGGCTCAGGTGCAATGCACTGCGACGGTACTTCAGCATAAAGCCACTGCCGATGGCTGGCTGCTGGAATTGGACCAGACGTTATTTTTGCCGAAAGGCGGTGGCCAGTTAGCAGATGGTGGTTGGATCGACCAAATAGAGGTTTCACAGGTCTTCTGCGAACATGACGTTATTTGGCATCAGGTCAGCAGGCTACCGGTATCAGACCATGTGACTCTGCAATTGGATAAAGACAGACGGCAACTTCATAGCCGCCTTCATAGCGCAGGACACTTATTGGGGGCGTTAGGAGAGCAGTTCGGTCTGCAGGCAACCAAAGCACAGCATTGGCCGGGTAATGCCTATGTCAGTTTTACTCTGCCATCAGAAATCCCGCCAATTGATTTATCGGAATGGCAACAGCTGCTGAATCAACGGATCCTTGACGACCTTAACTGCAAGATCGAAATGAAGGAATCGGGACGTCATGTCGCCTTTGGCAATCACCCTGGTTACCGCTGTGGCGGTACTCATGTTCAATCCACCCGCGAAATTGGCCCTGTAGATTTGTACAAAGTGAAAGTAAAGTCCGGCGTTTTAACGGTCTGTTACCGGTTGCAGGGGGACATTGAATGTTGTTGATTACTGAACAACTGGACTTGCATGGCCTGACTTTACTAGCGCAAGGACGGATCCTGGCATTACAGGTCAGACGTTTTATCCAACCAACCCATGCTCAGGCGCTGGCTGGTCAGATCCTTGGCGGTGGTTATCAGCATTATCTGAATGCTCCGAGTATCGGCAGGATCGGTATGGCTTTTTATGAAACCGAAGGTCAACCACAACGGATGACTGAGTATTTTCAGCAGGCGGGCGACCATATCAGTGAACTGAGACGCCGCTGTTTACCCTTTGCCAGTCCAATTGATGTATTACGTTGTGCACTGGATGAACGCTGGCCTGCCGGTGCGCATCTGCAGACTTTGTTTGGTTGTAAAATGTTTGTCGGGTTATCGCGGGTGGTTGAACCCTCTGTGCAGTTTCTGGCACATCACGATATTTTTGCCAAAGATGCGCCGGAAACTCTGGCTGCACTCAGTTTGCATCAGCAGTTTGCGGCCAATATTTATCTGGCCATGCCAGAGCAGGGCGGGGAGTTGCAACTATGGCAGCAGGAAATGGCCGCTGAGTTGTTTGATCAGATGCGGGGGGAGAGTTATGGTATTGACCCCGCCTTGTTGGGAGAGCCAACAGTTGAGCTGCAGCCTGCAGCAGGCGATTTGGTGCTGTTCAACTCGCGTAAGATGCATGCTGTGGCGTCTTCACAGCAGCGCAGCCGGTTAAGTTTGTCCTGTTTTGTCGGTTATCGGGGCTATCACCAGCCACTGACCTTCTGGAGTTGAGCTGATGCAGTATTGGCCTGAATTTATTGCTTTAGCTGTGGTGCATTTTTTAGCCGTAGTAGCGCCAGGGCCAGACTTTGCCGTGACAGTACGGCAAAGTCTGCGTTTTGGGCAACGGGTCGGCATCTGGACCGCTTTGGGTATCGGTGCCGGCATGTCCGTACATATTGTGTATACCTTGCTTGGGATTGGCGCCTTGTTACAAACGTCGGCTCAGCTGATGTCGGCGGCCCGGATCTTAGGTGCTGGTTATTTGTTATATCTGGCCTGGCAGTTCTTACGGGCTCAACCGGCAACAGCGGACCAAGCTGATTCGAAGGAGCCGGATGCTGCAATTCCCAGTGCAGCCATGGCGTTTCGCACCGGATTCCTGACCAATGCAACCAATCCCAAAGCGACGCTGTTCTTTCTGGCGGTATTTACCACAGTGGTCAGTTCAGCCACGCCTATGGCCGTGCAACTTGGTTACGGACTGTGGATGTGTAGCGTGAATGCACTTTGGTTTGTTGGCGTCAGTCTGATGTTTTCGCGCGCCAGGTTACGTCAGGCATTTTTACGCTTTGCCCACTGGATAGAGCGGGGTATCGGCTTGTTATTATTAGCATTTGCCTGCCGTTTATTTTGGAGTGTCTGAGCGATTTATCGCCTTTTTCATCAAACTGATGGCACCGTACCCAGTTTTAATTGCGAATTGTATCGTTGCGGTTCCACAAATTCTGATGCTTCAGATAACTGAAAAACTCATCCGGGTTCCAGCATTTTGGGATGAGGTCGGTATCAACCCTTTCTTCAAAATTCGACACCAGCTTGCTTAATATTTCGCGCAGCCGCTCTTCGCTGATGCGCTCCAGTTTTTGCTGTGCGACCGGAAAATACAGATTGTTTTCGGCGCTGACCACCACATTGATGCCAAAAGTGTTAAAGGTCAGATTGCGCGTTACTTGGCGGCAAATCGGTTGCTCCGGCTCCAGCGGATACAGGCCGTTGACGATGGCGTATTCATAACGGTCTAAATCGCGTTTGTCCGAATCTTTCGGGATGTAGGTAATGCCGTAGCCCTGCGGGAAATAACCGGTAACTGTCAGCAGGCTTTGGACTACTTCCGCCGGATACCAGCCTTTTTCCACACCGGCTTTGAGCAAGGGCCCGACTTTGGGCAGGCTGTCGTAGTTGTAATTTTGCTTCGACGGCAACACCACCGACGTATAAACCTGCGGAATTTTCAACAGGTTACCAATACCGTCTTCCGGCGTGATCGCCGAACGCAGTAAATGTAAGGCAAAGGCTTGTTTGTCTTCTTCCACCATGACAAACAATTCGCGCTCGGCTCTGGAATTGCCAATATATTGGTCAAGCCCCAGCCCTTCCTGCAAATATAACTGGCTTTGTTCAAAGCTGATTTGCAGTAATTGCTGGCGCTGCTCGGCTGGTAACACCCGGTATGGGTCCTGATCGCCGTCCGGCCCATATAACAGGCTTTGAACCTGCGGGTGTTGCAGGCCAATATCCTGAATCAGGCAAGCCATTACCAGCGGGATTTGCACTTCTTCCAGAAATGCCGACGCGGTGTCTGCGGCGGTATTCAAAGAGTCTGCGACTTTCGCCAGCACAAAACGGTTTTTAATCTGCTTGTCGACCAGTAATTGTTGCAGCAGTAACAGCGCCAGAATGGCTTTATACAAATGTTTATGGCGCTGGTTAGTCGCTGCGATATTTTTGCCATAAGTTGGCGACAGCAGCTGAATAGTGCCGAGCGCGCGGGCGGCCAGCTGACGGGATTCCTCCTTTGTGTCTCCTTGGATCAACTCGACAATATGCCGGGCCACGCCTTTGAGCTGGCGGATGCGGTCGATCCGGTTATCTTGCTGTTGTTTCAGGCTTTCTTTGAGTTGTTGACTGACTTCAGCCAGTTTGAGTTCCAGTTTATGCCGGGCGCCTTTACTGGCATCATCAAGCCGGCGCTGCAGCTCGGTTTTTTGCTGTTGCAGCAGGTCAATTTCGCGTTGTTCATGGCCTTGAAAATACCAGGCGGCCTGCTCATAAATCGACAGGCGCTGATTGCTGTTATCATAAATTTTACTCAGCAATTCTTTGATGATTTTGGTGGCCGCGTTCGCACCGTACAACGCCTGATTCATGCGGGTAGTTCCTTCGCCTTTCGCAGGTAGAGTAGAAATCCATGATGACACAACTGTAGTTGTTTTTTCAGCGCGTGCCAGCGCAGCAGCATGGGGTTCTGTCCGGAAAATTAGACAAGTATGAGTTAATTTGCTTTTCTTAAACAATTAGTTAGCAAAGGAAATCGTCTGTGCATATTGCAGTGATTGGGGGCGGTATCAATGGCGTGACTTCGGCCTGGCAGCTGGCACTGGCCGGTCATCAGGTCGAATTGTTTGAACGCGACGGCCTGATGCAGGCGACCAGCGCTGCGTCCAGCAAGTTACTGCACGGTGGCCTGCGTTATCTGGAACAAGGCGAGTTCCGGCTGGTGCATGAAGCGCTGCAGGAGCGGCGCTGGTGGATTAAAAAAGCACCGCATTTAACCCGGCGTCTGCCCATTCTTTATCCTGTTTACCGGAGCGGTCGCCGGCCGCGCTGGCAGCTTAAAATCGGTCTGTGGCTGTATGATTTGTTGTCAGGACGCAAAGGCATTGGCCGTCATCGCTGGCTCAATGCGCAGCAGACACTGCGCTGCAGCCCGGATTTACAGCCGGAAGGTTTACTCGGTGCCTTCTTGTTTTTTGACGGCCAGATGGACGACCAGCAGCTCGGGCTTTGGGTCGCGGCGCAGGCGCGCCAGCATGGTGTTTTGGTGCATGATCATCAGCCGGTGCAGGCATTGCAGGCCGACGGTCAGCTGCAACTGGCCAGCGGTGAATGGCGTCGCTTTGACCGGGTGATTAATGTGGCCGGGCCCTGGGCCAATCAGTTACTGCAGCAGTCTGGTTTAGCTGTGCAGCAGCCACTGGATTTAGTGCGTGGCAGTCATCTGTTGTTACCGCCGCTGTGCCGTTATGGTCATATGCTGGAAGTGCCCGGCGAAGTACGCATCGTGTTTGTGCTGCCGTTTCAGCGCCAGACGCTGTTGGGCACCACTGAAGTGCGACAACAGCTGAGCGAGCCAATCCGCTGCAGCGACGCCGAACGTCAGTATTTGTTAAAGCTGTATAACCATTATTTTGTTACGCAGCGTGCTGACAGTGATATTCAGCGTGAATTTGCCGGCGTGCGGCCGTTATTAGGCGGCGCCGACGATGCCAGTAAAGCCAGTCGTGAGTATGCCATGCATTGGCAGCAAGCCATTCTGACCGTCAACGGCGGCAAGTGGACCACGGCGAGAGCTTTGGCAAAACAAGTGGTCGCGCAGGTACAGAGTGACCAGCGCGGATAAAAAACAGCCGGCTGAGCGCCGGCTGTAGTTCATCTCCGGATTTTTTGCCGGATCAGGGCCGGGCGTTGCCTGCCGCGCCGGCTTTGTCCGGGGCGGTGGTGTTCTGCTCCGGCTGTGCTGTGGCTGCCGCCTGGGATGCCGTGTTACCGGGCTGCAGTTGTTGGCTCAGCTTATCCAGCGCTTGTGTGCCTGGGCTTTGTGTTGTGCCAGCCACTTGCTGCTCTGCCGGTTTGCTCAGCTTCGCCAGATTGGTGCTGACTAAGCTTTGATACTGGCTTTGCTCCATGCTGAATACGGCATCCAGATCTGAGCGGCGCAGCCAATATTGTCCGCCGGCTTCGGCCAGCTGCAGGCTCAGCTCGCTGGTTTTCCCGTCGCGATTGGCCGCCGTCACCGTCAGGCGAGGTGCTTTTGCCAGCGCGGCGGTGGCCTCGGCGGACGGCTTCGCGACATATTGCTGCACCGTCAGCGTTTGCAGGCTGTTCAGCAGCTGGTCCGCCTGATTTTGGTCCAGCGCCGGCGCTGCAGCATCAGCCACCGGGGTCAGTCCTGCCAATTGCCAGACTGGTTTATCCGTTTTTGGGGTCGTGCCTGTCGCCGCTGGCTGGGTTTTCAGCAAGCTGTAGTCAGGCCCCCGCACCGCCTGAATATCTTTGAATCCCAGCTGATTTTTGTCCAGCCACTGCTCAGGCTCCACGCTGAGTTCATAGCTGTTCAGCGCAATCTGATAAACCGCATTGTCGCCGTCGCGGCGTAAATATTGCTGACGGAAACCGGCACTGTCGCCAAGCCAGAGCGTTTGCACAGTATCAGTACCGGCCGCTTTGAGCTGCAGCTGCCAGTGGTACTGATCCGGCGCGACGGCAAAACGGCGCTGACTGTCGGCAGAATCGGCCAGCGGCCAGTTCAGCCGGGCTTTTTGCAAATCCGTCAGCAGTTGCTGCACTTTGGCCGGGTTGGCCGCTAACCAGAGCGTCTGTTCAGCGTTACCGGCGTTAAACTGCCACTGGCCGTTGTGCTGGCGCAAGCTGAAACTGGCGGCGGCTGTTGGCTTTGCCTCAGCATTTTGCGTCTTGCCTGGTCCTTTGACCAGTGTCAGTTCAGTCAGCTGGTTGCTGGCCAGTAACGGCTGGGATTCTGTCGGCTGATAGTTGCTGTACCACAGCATTCCGGCGAGGCCAAGCTGAGCGGTCAGCAGTAGGGCTAAATGAGAAACTTGCATCAGATACCTCCGTTACATAGCCACAAGTTGTTGATAACGCGCTTTTTTACGGGCGTGCAGCATACGTTCTGCGCCAAACAGCAAGCTCAGCAACAGCAAGGCGATGCCATAGTTGGCATATTCCAGAGTGCTGCGGCTATCCGGCGACAATGCCGGTAAAGTGCGGTTAAACTGCGCGCGGCTGCGGATGGATGACAGCTCTGTGTCAGCCAGCGCAAAACTCAGCATGTTTTGCAGCAGCTGCAGGTTATTCAGATACTGGCTGCCATTGCTGCTGCCAGCCAGCTGCAGCGTCTGGTCGCTGAACATGCTGTTACTGGAAACCAGCAACAGCCGTGCGCCGGGGGCGGATTTTTTCAGCAAGCCGGTATCGCGCAGTGTTGAGTCCGTATTTGTCTCTGTGCCGGATTTGTCGTCCGGAGTTGCGTTATCTGGCTTGGTTTCACGCAGCGGATGCGGTTTGTCGGCGAAGTACGACTTAAATTCGCCGCTGACTAACACGGCAACAGGTGCTGCGCCGGTGCTGCCGGTGTCGCCCGGATAACTGACCTGACCGTCATTGCCAAGCGTTGGCATTACATCCAGACTGTTGCTGCGCCAGCTGCCGGCCGAGGTGCTGAGCAAGGTCTGATACTGCAGCACCGGTTGTGCTTGCGCTTTGTCCTGACTGGCGGCCAGCGGCGTCACATTGATTGGCGAGGCCCATGGCACCGTCAGCTGCGGCAAATCCCCGAGGATGACCCGCTGATGTTGCTGTTCAGCCGCGTTTGCCGTTGCGGCAAAGTCCGCCGGCCGCAGATCAGCAAAGTACGGATAGGGCAACATCGCCATTTGCTGGAAGCTGAAGCCACCGGCCTGACGGGTCACCGGCACCGGCAAGGTGCTGTGCTGCGGGTCCAGCACCAGCGTCTGTTCAATGCTGAGGCCCTGCGCTTTGAGGAAATCCTGCAAGCCGGAATTGACGTTCGTCAGCCCCAGGCTGCGCTGGCTGAGATTAACGTCATAAGGCGAGGTCGCCGCGATGACGGTACCGCCTTGCATCAGGAACTGATCAACGGCAAACACTTGTTTTTCAGTCAGATCTTTTGGCGCCAGCAGCACCAGCACGTCAGCTTCGGCCGCCACTTTACCGTCGGTTAAATCTTCAGAAATCACATTGAGTTCAGTGCCAATCAGTTCGCGCAGCTGGTTAAAAGTGCTGCCTGTAGCGCCGTAACCGGCCGGCATGCTGGTGCCGCTGACCAGCGCGACGGTTTGCTCCAGACCTGGCACAAAACGTTGTAAGGTCGCTTTAATTGACTGCTCCAGCGCGGTTTGATCCAAGGCTGACAACGGGATCGCCAGCTCGCGTTCGCCCAGTTGCAGCGTCAGGAAGAACCAGAATGGTTGTGGTTGCAGCAGGTCCAGCACCATTGGCTGCACACCGAAAGTGGCGCTGATCCGCTCAGTCACAGCCGGATCTGCCATCGATTGCTGTTGCAAAGGCAGCTGCGCACTGTGGCGGCCACGCAGTTGTTGCAGTGTTTGCGGCAACTGCTGCATCAGCGTTTTGAGCTGAGCCGGCAGCTCGGTTTCCGGCGACACATAGGCATTTAAAGTCACAGTGCCTGGCAGTTGCGCCAGCACATCGCCACCGCTTTGATATTGCGCCTGCAGTTTTTTGATTTGCCGGCTGATGTCGTATTCCGGGTTACGCAGCAACACTTGTAAGTCCGCTTCGCCCTGGGTTTTCACATCAATAAAATCACGGAAACTCAGCACTTTATGCTCTGAGCCATATTGCAGCAGCACATGGAAGTAGGAGCTGACAATGGCAGACTGATGCCGGTCCGCCACCTGAAAGGGCACAGGTTCAATCTGATATTGCTGATTGGCCTGTTGTTCCAGCCAGGCGTCTGTCGTCGGGTCTACCAGCTCCAGTTTTACTTTGCCGCGGCCAGCCACCTGATATTCCTTTAATAAATCCTGCAGCTGCGGCACCAGCGGCGCCAGTAACGGGTGAGTATTGGCGGAGAAATAACCGCGGATCAGCAAAGGTTCCTGCAGGCCGGCCAGCTGCTGTTTACTGACGTCTGACAGCGAATACTGCGCACCGGCCGTGGTATCGAGCCGCAGTTGTGGCAACTGGCTCAGCCAGAAGTTGGCACCGATAAAATTGGCCGCGATCAGGCCAGTCAATGCTGTTTTCGCCCACTGTGCCGGGGTTAACCGGCGCTCGCGTGCCCAGCGCTCACGTTCCAGCATCAGCGCGTTTAAGGCCAGGAACACCGCCACCAGTGACAGATAAAAATACAGATCCCGCAGGTCAATCACACCACGGGTAATGGCGTCAAAGCGGCTGCTGGTGCTGATTTGGCCCAATACCGCCGCCACGTCGGCGCTGACCAGGCCGGCCAGCAAACTGGAACCTGGCAGATAAAACAGCAGGCCCAGCAGCACAGAGCCAAGTAAAGCCACAATAGCGTTGTCGGTCCGGCTCGAGACAAACAGCCCCATCGCCAGATAAGCCGCGCCTAACAGCAAAGCCGCCAGATAACCGCTTAATACCGGGCCCCAGTCGAGTTCAGCCAGCAGGCTGACGGTGACAGGGATTGGCAAGGTCAGGGTCAGCGCCAGCAGCAACAGCAGCAAACAGGCGATAAATTTGCCGGCGATAAAATGCCACAGCGGTTGTGGGCTGGTCAGGATATGTTCCAGCGTGCCACTGCGTCTTTCATCGCTCCATAACCGCATCGTCAAAGTGGCGGCTAAAAACAGCAATAACAGCGGCATCCACTGGAATAATGGCCTTACGTCGGCGATATTGCGGGCAAAAAACGCCTCGGCCCAGAAAAACACAAAGAGCTCAATACTGATAAAAGCGAACAAAAACAGCCAGGCCAGCGGCGAGGCAAAAAACAGCACCAGCTCTTTTTGGCAAATGCGGCGCACAGAAAGATGATCAGGCTGCATGAGCGACCTCCTGGCGGGCAAATAAAGTTTCTAAATCCTGGCCTTGCAGGCTCAGCTGATACAAATCGCCGCCCTGCTGCACTACGGCGCGTGCCAGCGCCGCGATGGCCTGCTGATGGCTGGTGGTCGTGCTATCGGCCCCCTGCGGTAAGGCAAACAGATAGTGCCCCGGTGCCGGGCTGGCGCTCAGCGTCAGTGGCGCAGCCTGTGGTAACAAAGCGCGAATTTGTTGTTCATCCAGCGAAGTGTGCAGACTCAGCTGCTGGCCGGTCAGCTCGGCTAAACGGGCATCCAGCACTAATTCACCTTGTTTTAACAGCAGCACGCGGTCACATAAAGCGGTGACTTCCTGCATGATGTGGGTCGACAAAATCACCGTCGCGTCGCGGGCTATGTCTTTGATCAGCTGGCGCATTTGCAGCGTTTGCGTCGGGTCCAGCCCGTTGGTGGGTTCATCGAGGATCAACAGCCGCGGCCGGCCTAACAATGCCTGTGCCACGCCGACCCGTTGTTTGTAACCGCGGGAGAGAGTTGATACTTTTTGCAGTGCTTTGGCACTGATGTCGGTTGCCTGCATCACGCGCTTGATTTCCTGCGCTTTGTCAGCGCCGCTGAGGCCTTTGAGGCTAGCGGCGTAATCGAGGTAATCCGCTACCATCATGTCCTGATATACCGGCAGATTTTCCGGCAGATAACCGAGCTGACGTTGCAGCAGTTTGGCAGACGTGGCGAGGTCGGTTTGATCGAGCCGCACTGAGCCTGAGTGTGGCTCCAGATAACCCGACAGCATTTTCATTAAGGTGGTTTTACCGGCGCCGTTATGACCGAGTAACCCGACGATTTCACCGGCGTGAATGGTGAAACTGACAGGCTTGACCGCGACATAGTCGTCATAACGCCGGGATAGTTGATGAACTTCCAGCATAAGGTCTCCTTTTCAGATTGAAACATCTTGGAAACCCGCAACTTGGTGGCCGAGCGAGCCGGGCTGGACGGTCCGGCGAAAGGGGTTCAGTTCAGGCTGACTCTGGCTCCAGGCTGCGGGACATTCCGCAAAAAATCAGGCTGCAAAAAAGCTGAAAAGAATATATGGCCGGCCGGCATTTTTTCAATTGGCCGCAGTGGTACAGCATATGGTGCTGGTGAAGACGAAGTTGTGAAGGCAGGGCGGGAGCATGAATGCTCACTATTTCGCCAGTATCACGCCAACGCCCGCTTCTAACACAGTATCCAAGTAGTCAGGGTCCATCATCAGCGCCCGTTTTTTCCGCGGGATACTCAGTTTTCTGCTTTTTTCCTGTCGCATCATATTCAGCGCGATATGGCGGATGGCTGCCAGATTTGCTGCGGCTTTCTCTCTGTAAATCATACAGCTGTCTTCATCAAAGCTGACGTCCAGCACCCAGTGCAACTTATTCTCTATTGACCAGTGACCACGACAGGCCTGTGCGAACCTATCCACATCCAGCTCGTCAGAGCTAATAAAGTAGCGCCGTTCCAGTGCTGATTTTTTGCCTTTAGTCATCCTGTAACTGTCTGACATCGCTATTGTTTTTATCGTCGGCCAATCGTTTCGGATGGATTCTGGCAAGACAGCCGCATTCAGCACCTGATAACTACGGTATTCCACCCGCGATTTTTGCGAGGTGACTTCTTCTTTGCTCAGGCTGTCGAACTCCTGAAACGATTGCTCCAACGCATGGTGCAGCTTGCGCTGATTGCCTTTGACCGCGAGCAGATAATCACTGCCCTGGGCCACAATCTGTTCCGCGATATCTTTCTGGCAGCCCATGGCATCGATACTGACCAGACAACCTTTTAACTCCAGCATCGCCAGCAGTTCAGGAATGGCACTGATTTCATTGGATTTATCATCAGTTTTCACTTGTCCAAGAACCAAAGCACTGTGGCAGGAAAACGCACTGACCATGTGAATGGCAGAGCCGCGTTCACCCGGTTGCCAGCTGCCACGTAAGGTCTTGCCATCAATCGCAATCAGCTCGCCATCGGTCCGCTTTGTCACATCGTTCATCCAGTCTGCAAAACACTGCTGCAATTTTTTGGGGTTCAGATGGGCGATGACGCGGGCAATAGTGTCGTGCACCGGAATGCCGTTGGGGAAAAAGCCGCGTTTTTGCAGCCAACTCAGCCGGTGAACACCAAAATCTTCGATATCTTCCCAGCCCTCGGCCCCAGTCATCACAGCGCACAGCGTCAAAAACAAGATATCAAACAATGGGTAAGCAACTTTTGCGGATTGACGCGGGTCTTCCAACGCAGAAAAATGTAAGGTAAATGAATCAGTGTGCATCGCGGTCGCCTTGGCAATAAAAGGCAGTATCTGATCATAAACCAGCTACGGCTGCAACTTTCAGGCTAAATGGTCAAAAAACGTTCGTGATCTTGCCCTGCCATTCCCCCTAATTCCGATGAGCTAGTGGTTAATTGCCTTAACGAAAAGTGTTTTGCATCCTATGTTGTTAGAGAACTACCTGATAGGCAGGTCAATTGGGAACCTTTGTATGATGAACTACCTTGTTCCAACTTGAACTGTGATGAAAAACAAATTATTTGGAAAAGAGAGTTCTCTCTGGGAGTTAATTGGCGTTGCAAAAAATGCAAAGGCCATAATACAGTTTCTCTCGGTATTACATTTAAACTAGAAAGCTCAGAGTTATAATTCGGCTAACAAGCAAATTTTATCGCCAGCAAAAGCGCTGGCTGCGACGTCAACCCGCTGCGCGGCTTTCCGCGCTAAATTTGGGCATTAT
>SSFI01000065.1 GCA_008015325.1 Rheinheimera sp. | reverse complement strand
CGGATATCGGTGGTGTGGTGCGGGCACGTGCTATTGCCAAACTGATGAACGATGCTGACTTAGCTATCATCGACAAACGCCGGCCAAAAGCCAACGTAGCACAAGTGATGCACATCATCGGTGACGTGAAAGACCGCGACTGTATCATCGTCGACGATATGATCGACACTGGTGGTACTTTGGCTTTTGGCCGGCGTTTGTCGATGATAGCTAAGTCAGCATCGTTCATCAGTTTGGCAATAGCACGTGCCCGCACCACACCACCGATATCCGGAGAAACCACGACTGGCGCCTGGAATTCGCGCTTACGCATATCATCCAGCAGCACAGGTGAAGCAAACACGTTGTCGACCGGCACGTCGAAGAAACCCTGGATTTGTTCGGCATGCAGGTCAACTGTTAATACACGGTCAACACCAACGCTGGACAGGAAATCCGCGACCACTTTGGCAGTGATAGGCACACGGGCTGAGCGGACACGGCGGTCCTGACGGGCATAACCAAAATACGGGATCACCGCAGTGATACGACCGGCAGAAGCGCGGCGCAGCGCATCGACCATCACGATCAGTTCAATCAGGTTATCGTTGGTCGGTGCGCAGGTAGACTGGATAATAAAAACGTCCGATCCACGGACGTTTTCATTAATCTGAACGCTGACTTCTCCATCGCTGAAACGGCCAACTTCGGCATCGCCGAGCTTGATGTACAGGCGGCTGGCGATTTTTCTGGCGAGTTCTGGTACGGCGTTACCAGCGAATATCTTCATGTCGGGCACGGTAGGATCCTCAGGGATTGCTCCGGTTAAAATCTGAGATCAGCGCGCTCGGCGATTAAGGCGCTGATCCCTCGTCATACGGCATGTCGTAACGCAGTCAGCAGCGGCGACTGGTTGAGCCCCCGGGCGACAAATCCGCGGCAATTTGCCGGTAAGTCAGCCAGGGCGCGACGAGCACTGAGTTCATCAGCGAATTCAGCGAAGACACTGGCACCAGTACCCGTCATTCGAGACGGCGCATATTCTACCAACCACTGTAAGGTTATTGCAACCTGCGGACAGAGACGTTCAACCAGTGGCTGACAGTCATTTCGCCACGGACTGGTCATTAAATCTGCCAGTGTCAGTGGTTTACTGTCGCGGGTTAAATCCGGATGGGTGAACACTGCCGCGGTCGACACATGCGCATCCGGCGTGACCACCAGATACCAGCAATCCGGTAATTCAACCGGCAGCAACTTTTCACCAACACCCTCAGCAAAAGCGGTCTGGCCGTGCACAAATACCGGCACGTCGGCGCCGAGTTTTAAACCGATATCGGCGAGCTGTTGGGTGGATAAATTGAGCTGCCACAGCTGATTCAGCGCATGCAAAGTGGTGGCCGCATCCGAAGAGCCGCCGCCCAGGCCACCGCCCATCGGCGTGCGTTTATCCAGATGGATACAAACACCGGCACCTCCAGCGGCTAACGGTTGCAGCATTTTCGCCGCCCGCACCACCAGATTGTCATCGCCGCTGATACTGGCATCTGAGCAGCTGAAGCGGATTAAACCGCTGTTATCCGCCTGAAAACTCAGCTCATCCCCGACATCGAGCATACGAAACAGCGTTTGCAAATTGTGGTAGCCGTCGGCGCGTCGCCCCGTGATGTGCAAAAACAAATTCAGTTTAGCCGGGGCCGGCAGAATTAAATTGTCAGTCATTATTGCCACTCCCGGATCACCAGTTTTAACCGGGTCTCACCGGATTGCAGCTGCATTTTGCGTGGCAGTGATTTGGCGTCGGGGAAAAAGTCAGTGTAACTGACTTGCCATTGCCGGGCGCGGCTGTCGGTAAGGGTGAAACTGGTCAGGCGGCCCATGCCGTCGCGCTGTAAATTTTCACTGCTGGGACCGGGCAAGCCTTTGAGCCAGAGCTGCATCTCTTCAATTGGTAACGACCAGCCGGATAAATAATCCAGCAAAGCGCCGGCGGACATCGCCTGATGCGTTTCGCCATCGACTTTGACCGTGGCGCCTTCGGCATGCGTGGTCAGTTCAAAGACGGTGAGGCCGAGGAAATTGGTCATAGACGCCTGGTAATAAGGGCCTTGTTGCTGCCAGTTCAGGGTGCCGCTGACATTTTCGCCCGGAGCTTTCACACCCAGTGCGGCCACCACTTTGTACTCGGTCATGGCATCCAGCGCCTGCTCACGTTCGGCGGCAGGCAATGGGCGGGAAACTTGAGAGGCAGGCTGGCTGGCGCAGCCGGCTAACAGCAGGCTGAATAAACAGCCGGCCCAGAGATTTTGCTTTAAAAACACAGTTTTTCCTGTCTGAAATGAACGGATGACCGACGCTAGACCTTGTAGCAGGCTTTTCAGCGACAGTGGATTTTCGTACAATCGCGCCTTTCTCCGTGACTTTAGGCTGAACAGGCCAAAGCGACGATTTAATTTTTTAGGTGAATCGCTATTTTTGCACTTGGCATCAATCACAAAACAGCACCAGTGGCGCTTCGCGAGCAGCTGGCTTTTGCGCCAGAGCAAATCGCTGAAGCTTTGCTGGATCTGACTGCCAAAACGGCGGTGACAGATGCGGTGATTGTATCCACCTGCAACAGAACTGAGCTGTATTTTAGCGGCAGCAGCGAACAATCGAAACAAGTGATTGCCTGGCTGACGCAATTTCATCAGTTAAACCGCGCTGATGTGGAACCGCATTTATACCTGCACAGCGACGATGCCGCGTCGACCCATCTGATGCGGGTGGCCTGTGGCCTCGATTCTTTAGTACTGGGCGAGCCGCAGATTTTAGGCCAGGTCAAGCAGGCTTACAGCCAGTCGCGTCAGCTCGGCACTATTCAGCCGGTATTTGAACGGCTGTTCCAGAAAACTTTCGCCGTCGCCAAACAAGTGCGCACTGACACAGAGATCGGTGCCAGTGCCGTATCAGTGGCTTTTGCCGCGGTGACGCTGGCACGGCAGATTTTCGGCAAACTCAATGATGTCAAAGTGTTGTTGATTGGCGCCGGTGAAACCATCGAATTAGTTGCCAAACATTTGCTCGAACAAGGCGCGGCGCATTTAACCGTCGCCAACCGCTCATATGACCGCGCAGCAGCGCTCGCCGGCCAGTTTAACGGTCAGGTGGTGACTTTATCGCAGGTGCCGCAGGCGCTGGTCGATGCTGATGTGGTCATCAGTTCTACCGCCAGTACCTTGCCGATTGTCGGCAAAGGCATGGTGGAGCAGGCCTTAAAAAAACGCCGGCATAAACCGATGTTTCTGGTCGATTTGGCGGTGCCGCGTGATATCGAAGCGCAAGTCGCGGATTTAGAAGACGCTTATCTTTACACCGTCGACGATTTACAGAATATCGTCGCGCAAAATATGCAGTCGCGCCAGCACGCCGCCGCACAGGCCGAGCAGATGATTGCCGCAGGTGTAGCAGATTTCAGTCAGTGGTTGTCGCTGCAGGGCAATATTGACTGGGTGCGCGACTATCGCGAGCGCTGCGAGGCGGTCAAACAGGAATTATTACAACGGGCGCTGAATCAGCTCGCCAGTGGCCAAAGCGCCGACAAGGTGATGACGGAATTAGCGACTAAACTCAGCAACAGGCTCATGCATGCACCAACCCGGACTATCCGGCAGTTGCTGCAAGACGACACCACTCAACCCCAGGCATTGATCAACACGCTGTTAGATGTGTAGTTGAATGTTTAATCAGGTATTTATTGCTCCATGAAAGAATCGGTATATCGCAAACTCGAAGGTCTGGTCGAGCGTTATGAAGAAGTGCAGGCGCTGCTTAGCGACGCAGCCGTGATCTCTGATCAGAATAAATTCCGCGAGTTATCCCGCGAATACAGCCAGCTCGAGCCGATTGCTCAGCATTTTGCCCAGTATCGTCAGGCGCAGGATGATTTGCAAAGCGCTGAAGAAATGCTGAAGGATTCAGATCCGGACATGCGCGAAATGGCGCAGGAAGAATTTAAATCCGGCAAAGAGCGTATCGAACAGCTGGATCAGGAACTGCAAATCCTGTTATTGCCCAAAGATCCCAACGACAACAATAACTGTTTCCTAGAGATTAGAGCCGGCGCCGGTGGTGATGAAGCAGCGATTTTCGCCGGCGATTTGTTCCGTATGTACAGCCGCTACTGTGAAAAACGCCGGTTTAAAGTTGAAATTGTCAGCTGTAATGACGGCGAGCACGGTGGTTACAAAGAAGTGATCGCCAGTGTGCAGGGCGAAGGGGCCTACGGCGTACTGAAGTTTGAATCCGGTGGTCACCGTGTGCAACGCGTGCCGGCCACTGAATCACAAGGCCGGGTACACACTTCAGCCTGTACTGTCGCTATTATGCCGGAAGTGCCGGAAAGTGAAGCCATTGAAATCAATCCGGCCGATTTAAAAGTTGATACATACCGTGCGTCAGGCGCCGGTGGTCAGCACGTCAACAGAACAGATTCTGCGATTCGGATCACCCACATTCCGACCGGTATTGTGGTGGAATGTCAGGACGAGCGCTCACAGCACAAAAACCGCGCCCGCGCCATGTCGGTGCTGCAGTCGCGCATTCAGGCGGCTGAGGATGAAAAACACCGGCTGGCGGAAGAATCGACCCGGCGTTTGCTGGTCGGCTCCGGCGATCGCTCAGAGCGCATCCGTACCTATAACTTCCCGCAAGGTCGTTTAACCGATCACCGCATCAACCTGACCATCTATAAATTACTTGATGTGATGGAAGGCGACTTAGATGCGGTGCTGGAACCGCTGAGTCACGAGCATCAGGCCGACCAGCTGGCTGCGCTGGCCGAGGAAAACCGCTGATGTTATTGCGCCAGTGGCTGGCAGAGGCCGAAACGGCGCTGCAGGCGCTGGCGCAGCAAGACCCACAGGCGACAGATCTCAAATTTGAAGCCAGCCGGCTCTGGGCCGATGTACTGGATAAAAATCCGGCCAGTGAACGGTTATATCTTGAACAACCACTCAGCGCCGCCGAACTCAACAGCTTAAATTCTGCACTGCAACGGCGCGTCACGGGCGAACCGCTGGCCTATATTACCGGGCGCTGGTGGTTCTGGGATTTGGAGCTGGAAGTCGCGCCTTGTACTTTAATCCCGAGACCCGATACAGAACTCTTAGTCGAACAGGCCTTGCAGCTTGCTTTGCCCGCTAAGGCGCAAGTGCTGGATTTAGGCACCGGCACCGGCGCTATTGCGCTGACGCTGGCGTCACAGCGGCCGCAGTGGCAACTGACCGCAGTGGATTACTCTGCTGACGCGGTCGCACTAGCCGAACGTAATCGTTGCCGCCTGCAGCTGGAAAATGCTCAGATTCTGCAAAGTGACTGGTATCAGGCCGTTGCCGGCCAACGTTTTGATCTAATCCTGTCAAACCCTCCTTATATCGACGCACAAGACCCGCATTTGGCGCAGGGCGACGTGCGTTATGAACCGCTGAGCGCATTGGTTGCCGCCGAAGATGGCCTGGCCGATATCCGGCTGATCTGCCGCCAGGCACCGGCGCATTTACACCCCGGCGGCTGGCTCTGGCTGGAGCACGGTCATCGGCAACATGAGGCGGTGCAGCAAATCCTGCGGCAAGCCGGGTTTGTTGACGTCGGTTCAAAACGCGATTATGGCGGTAACTGGCGGATCAGTGGCGGCCGTTTGCCGCGTTAAGCCAGTCGCGCTTTTATCACTCAATTTCCCCCTCTATTTTTCACTGTAATTTGCCGCATTCTTTTGACCATCGCTGGAATAGCGCATATAACTATTGCTGATTCTTCTTAAAATAATTAATTCATCTCAATCACTTAAGCTACTGCAATCAGGTAGGCGAAGCTCAAGAGGGAACAAGCGTGGCGAACGATTTTTTATTTGCGGATGAACCGGAAGAGCAAGTACCGCAACATAACGGCAGCTGGAAGGTGCTGATCGTAGACGATGAGCCTGAAGTGCATGCGGTAACGAAGTTAGCGCTCAGCGACTTCTCTTTTCAGGGCAAAAATCTGGAATTTTTCAGTGCTTACTCAGGCGCTGAAGCAAAAAAAATGATTGCGGAACACCATGATGCAGCCATCATCCTGCTCGACGTAGTGATGGAATCCGATGACGCCGGTTTAATCGTCGCCCGTTATATTCGTGAAGAGCTGCATAATCACTATGTGCGCATCATTTTGCGCACCGGTCAGCCCGGCCAGGCGCCGGAGCGGCAGGTTATCGTCAACTACGACATCAATGACTATAAATCCAAAACTGAACTGACTGCGCAAAAACTCTTTACTGTGATCATGTCCAGTCTGCGTTCGTACCGCGATATTCTGTCGATTGATAACAGTCGGCGTGGCCTGGAAAAAATCATCACTGCCTCCGCTGATTTGTTTTCCTCACATTCGATGGAGCAGTTTATCGATGGTGTGTTGCAACAGCTGACATCGATTCTGGGCTGCGACGAGAACGCCTTGCTGGTCACATCGTCACTGGTCGCCGGTAATATTTATGAGAATACCGACCCCGATCAGCTGGTAGTGTTTGCCGGCCTTGGTGAATTTGAACATCAGGAAGGCCGCGCCGTGTCTGATGTGCTGGACCCGACACTGATGGATGCTTTCCACCAGGCGCTGCGAAGCCGCAGTATCGTGTACCGGGAAAATTATCTGGTGGCCTATTGCACCAGTAAGTTTACCAATGGTTCTTTGCTCTATGTTTCAGGCTTGCCAAATCAGGTCAACGAAACGCAGAAACGGCTGATCGAACTCTTTTCCCAGAACGTGCAAATCGCCTATGAAAATGTGCAGTTGCAGCACGAGATTGAAGATACCCAACGCGAGATAGTCTATCGCCTCAGTGAAGCGGTAGAACAACGCTCTATTGAAACCGGCAACCATGTCAAACGGGTGGCTTTTATCTGTTATGAGCTGGCCACTGCTTATGGTCTGCCCAATGAAGATGCAGAAAAACTGATGTTTGCCTCACCGTTGCACGATGTCGGCAAGGTTGGTATTCCAGATGGCATTTTAAATAAACCGATGAAACTGGCTGAGCACGAGTGGGAGGTGATGAAGACGCACTCCAGTATCGGTTATGAGATTTTGAAAAACTCCAAACGTGCCATTATCCAGGCTGGTGCAGTGATTGCACGTGATCACCATGAAAAATGGGACGGCAGCGGCTATCCGGCCGGCAAGCGCGGCGAAGACATTCATATCTATGGCCGCATCGCCGCGGTGGCTGATGTCTACGATGCGCTGCGGCACCGGCGTTGTTACAAATCGCCGTGGACGCCGGAGGCGACTTTGTCGCATATCGAAAGCGAATCCGGCCGGCAATTTGACCCCAAATTGGTTGAAATTTTAAAAAACCGCATCGATCGGATTGAAGCCATTTTACAGAAGTATCCGGACGAAGATTAAGTCGCCGGCAATAAAACACAAAGCCACCTGCGGGTGGTTTTGTTATTTTCGTTCAGTTGATTGGCGTCAGCCTGCTTCCCGCCTGCCTGAACTTGATGGTTTCGGGCTTTTCTGAGGCAGGGATGGACGCTGCCTCCGCTTCCATGCAAAATATGCGGCCGAGTCCATTTTTCGCAGAATTTCCGGAGTGTTGTTATGTATATGGCGTTAAAACACACGCACTTGTTGTTGGTTTCATTCAGCGTGGCTTTGTTGTTTATCCGCTTTGTGCTGAGTTTGCTGGAGTCGCCTTTGCTGCAGAAAAAGCTGCTCAAAGTGCTGCCGCATGTGATAGATACCTTTTTACTGTTATCGGCCGTTGGCCTGATGCTGACGCTGCAACAGTATCCATTTGTTACCCCATGGCTTACTGAAAAATTTATCGGTTTACTGGCTTATATTGCCCTTGGCTGGATGGCGTTAAAAGGCCGGACTAAAGCCTTGCGCGTCTTTGCGTTTTTGGGCGCTTTAGGCTGGTTAGCGCTGATGGTGCGGGTTGCTGTCACCAAAACGCCGGTATTGTTCGGTTAGGACGACAGACGAATCATGTTACAGCGGACGAAGCCGCTGTGTTTTTAAGGAGGCCCTTGTGGCAGCAATGAATATTCAGATTGGCAAGATTGAAGTTGCCAATGACAAACCCTTTGTATTGTTTGGCGGCATGAACGTGCTGGAGTCGCGTGAGCTGGCGCTGCAGGTCGCTGAACACTATGTCAAAGTCTGTGAAAAACTTGGCATTCCTTATGTGTTTAAAGCGTCTTTTGACAAAGCAAACCGCTCATCAGTGCATTCGTATCGCGGGCCCGGTCTCGAAGAAGGCTTACGGATCTTCGAAGAAATCAAACGTACTTTTAATATTCCGCTGATCACCGACGTGCATGAACCTTATCAGGCCGCACCTGTGGCTGAAGTGGTTGACGTGATCCAGTTGCCGGCATTTCTGGCGCGCCAGACCGATTTAGTCGTAGCGATGGCCAACACCGGTGCTGTGATTAACGTGAAAAAACCACAGTTTTTAGCGCCGCATGAAATGCGTCATATCATCAGCAAATTCAGCGAAGCCGGTAACGATAAAGTCATTTTATGTGAACGCGGTTCTTGCTTTGGTTATAACAACCTGGTCGTTGATATGCTGGGTATGGACGAAATGAAGCAATATGGGCCGGTGATTTTTGACGCCACCCATGCGCTGCAAAAGCCGGGTGGTCGCATTGATTCTGCCGACGGGCGCCGGGCGCAAGCAGCGCAGCTGGCCCGCTCCGGCATGGCGCTGGGGCTCGCAGGTTTGTTTATTGAAGCCCACCCGGAGCCGAATCTGGCCAAGTGCGATGGCCCCTGCGCCTTGCCATTAGCCAAACTGGAAGATTATCTGCAGCAAATGCAGGCGCTTGATCAGTTAGTGAAGTCCTTCCCGCCGCTCGATACTTCAGCGAACTGATCTGCATGAGTTGGTCCGCACAAGCTGATCGGTAAAAGCCGGTCGTTATAAAGCCTAATCAGACTTTATAGCGGTCGGCGACATAACTGGTGAACTGAAGAAAACTCTGTTGCAACTCTGCATAGAGTTCAGTCAGCTGAGCGGGGCCACCGGGCCTGCAGGCGAAGCGTTATGCTCCGTTGCAGAAGGCAAGGGTAACCAACGCTGCAGCACCGTGTTTAACTTCGCCAGCTCAATCGGTTTGGTCAGATAATCGTCCATCCCGACACTGAGGCATTTTTGCGCTTCACCTTTGAGCGCATTGGCCGTGATGGCGACAATGCGGGTGTAAACAATTTCCTCGTCATCATATTGTGCCGCTCCTTTGCGAATGGCGCGGGTCAGATCGTAGCCACTGAGATTTGGCATATGCAAATCTGTTAACAGCAGCGGATACCTGTATTGCCGCCATTTATCCAGTGCAATTTGTCCGTCGTCCGCAACTTCCACCCGATAGCCGAGCGTTTGCAGTTGTTCGACCAGCACTTTCTGGTTCAGCGGATTATCTTCGGCTAACAGCAGCAGCGGCGCATGCTGATTCGTATCAGACCGGCTGAGCAGCGGACCAATGGACAGGGATGATACAGCTGGTTCGGTACCCTGTAAGCGCAGCAGGCTCATGACTAAACTGCTGCGACACAATGGGTTCATTTCCAAGAGCTGAACTCCCTCAGGTGCGTTTTGCAGCGGAGCCTCAGCGGCTGTCAGGCACAGCACTGGGCCCGGCAAGGTCGCCGGCCAGCAACATTCGTCTTGCAGACTGCAGTCGACGATATAAACCGCCGCCCGCTGCTGCCAAAGCTGCCCGTGCGGTACTTTTTCAGGTACAGCACCACAGGCACGCAGATAGCAATCCAGCATGTTGATGGTGTCTGGGTCTTCGCTACTGATCACCACGCGCCTATCACTTAAATCTGGCTGAGGTGTACTGACTTGCTCTTCGGCGTGGCGCAGTGGCAACACCACAGTAAACGCACTGCCTTTGCCGATTTCACTTTGGACATCAATGCGGCCAAACATCAGTTCAGTCAGTTGCTGGCAAATCGACAAACCAAGGCCGGTGCCGCCATATTTACGGGTAATGGAGCCCTCGGCCTGCAGAAACGGCTGAAACAGCTGATTAAGCTGGCGCGGGGTCATGCCTTTGCCATTGTCAGTGACTGAAATGCGCACCTGACAGAATTCCAGATTGTCATCGAGCAGTTCCGCCCGGATCTGCACTTTACCGCGCTGACCAGGTTGAGTTTGGGTAAATTTAATGGCGTTAGCGGTCAGGTTATACAAAATTTGCCGCAGCCGCACCGGGTCGCCGAGCAGGCAGTCCGGGATGGCCGGGTCGACAAAAACCGTCAGTTGCAACTGGCGTTGCAGTGCTACGGTAAACATGACCTGGGCAACGGCTTCTGCCACTTCGTTGACTGACAGCGGGATATGCTCAATTTCCATTTTGCCGGCTTCAATTTTGGAAAAATCCAGAATGTCGTCGAGGATGCGTAACAACGCAAAAGCCGACTCGCGGATAGTGTTACTGAGCCGCAACTGATTGCTGCTCAGCATGGTATTCCTGAGTAAATCCACAGTGCCGATGATGCCGTTCATCGGCGTGCGGATCTCATGGCTCATGGTTGCCAGGAAGGTAGATTTCGCTTCATTGGCGCGCTCGGCACTGATTTTGGCCGCGGCCAGCGCTTCGGTGCGTTGCAGAATTTTATCGTCCAGTTCGCGCTGCAGCGTGCTGCATTCAGCTTTGGTCTGTATCAGCTGTTGTTGCTGCTCGCGACACTGCTGCAGTAAAAGTTGCAGCGGATGTTCCAGCATCTGCAAGCTGACGGGCACGCTGAGCTGCAAATCAAACTGCTGCGCGGCCAGGCTTTGTTGCAGCTGATTCAGCAGCTGTTGTTGTTGTTGCTGCAGCCGGCGTTCCAGCAGTCGCGCCGGGATCAGCCCCAATAGCAATAACAACAAGGTGCCAGCCAACGCCAGCCCCAGCCAGAGCGGCCAATCCGGTTGCGGCTGCCGGCTTGCCAGCAATAATTCGCCTTGAGCCACTTTTTGCCGGTGCAGCACGATGTCCGGCGCGCTGGCGCCGGAATCAAGCGGTTGAAAACCAGCCAGCCCTGCGGTATGTGCCAGGATCTGCCGGTCTGGGCTGATCAGATACAACGCCTGTTGCTGTGGGTCGGCCAATAAAGCGGCGAGCTGTTGATTGGCCTGCTGCAGCGGCAGCCTGCTCAGATCTGCGGGTAATATCTTACGGACCAGCCGCAGTTGGTGCTGCAGTAGCAACTGTTGAGCGTGGTGTTGCTGATGCTGCTGGTACCAGGAATGGCTCCAAAGTATTGCCGCAAGCATGCTGCTGCAAATAGCCAGCAGCCAAATCAGCATCAGTGGCGTTTTAAAGCTTGAATGCGGCATAGCGTCTGGCATTGATAGCGGCGGGTTTGTTTAGTCTAATCAGTTTTGGCTAATTATCCGTAGTGGCGTGGAATTTTTGCACGGAGTTCCTGCAGCTCGTTGTGGGGCGGTTCAGCCGGCGATGACGGAAATTGTCGATAGTTGCTGCAGAATAGGGCGATTTGCTCAATCCATAAGCGGTCAGACGATTGCGGCCAAAAAAAAGTTGACTTGGGTAGGCAAAATCCGTTTAATACCCCCCGTTGCCCAGATAGCTCAGTCGGTAGAGCAGCGGATTGAAAATCCGCGTGTCGGTGGTTCGATTCCGCCTCTGGGCACCACTCTTCAAAGCCCCGGATTTTGT
>SSFI01000097.1 GCA_008015325.1 Rheinheimera sp. | reverse complement strand
GGGGGGAATCGGGTAGGTACGAGGGGAGGTACGAGCAAGCGAAGCGCCGTCGTACGATTATCGCCGTACGTTCGAAGCCGCTGGTCGTCACACGATGGCCACCACAAGGCATCCATCCGAAACCGAAAACATCAATTCAGAATCGCGATTCGCTGATACCGAAATTAAAAGGGACATATTTTACGTAGGTACGCGCAAGCAAAGCGCCGCCGTACAATTGAGGCGGCAATCGTCACATGCTAGTAAGCACGTTGTGTACATTCACCGCCGCCATACATCGACACACCGGCCATTAGACAAGTCCAGCCAAACCCATACCTCCCACAACACCAATTACGACCAAACCAAACACTGTTGCCGCCCAAAATCCGCACCAAAGCTCAACCAAACACGCGCAGCAATCTCCAGCGGCATGACGTAAATGAATGGTTAAAAAAGCTCTGCGGCTTTATCCAAGCTTTGCATCCGCAGGTCAGATATTTTTAGGTGCAAGCGCTTGAGAGCCTTGGATTTTTGCGTTAGCTTGAGGTTATGTCAGAAGGAGATCGAGGACGCTCTACGCATAAATGCGAAAGGTATCCTTGTAATGAAGTTGTTAGTGCTTATGGGGAGCCAGAGCCCAAAATGAATAACATAGATATCTTCAAAGCTATTTCAGCTTTGGTGCTGGCACATTGTTATGACAGCTTTCCTTTGAAAGTAAAAATGTCACCTGCAGAGCTAGCTGTTTCGCTTGGAGATGAGTTCTGGGACGAATCTCAAAAACCAATTTCAGAGAATTTCAGCGAATATATCAGGAATCGAAGCCCTGCAGCTTTAGCTAAGCCTACTATTGAATGGATGGCATCTTCTGGCCTCATTACGTACGAAGGATATAGAGATAGTTGCTTTATAGATGTTTGCCTTACCGCAAAAGGCCTTGAAGCAATTGAATCTAAAGAGAATCGGGGCAGTCAGCTGCTTTCTGCTGCGAAAGATTTAGCAACGGACGAACTTAAAAACCAAGCCAGAGCTCGATTAAAAAGTCTTTTCTCTGAAGTGCTGTCATGGAGCATAGAGAAATCGCCAACAATATTTCAAGCGGTTACAAATTATGTATCGCAGTAATGTACTAACAAGCAAAGGCAGCAACGCCCTGCGGGCAGGACGCGCTAAAGCGCGCCGCTGCTTTGGTAGTTAGGCAATACCATGCCCTTCACCATTTCACACGCCATAGCAGCTTACCCAGTACATCATCTGACCCAAAGAAAGGTCCCGGTGATGCCAGTTGTGATTGGCAGTATGTCGCCGGATTTTCCCTATTTGTTGTCGATGACGCCGGTGCATGCGCCAGGGCATTCAATCCCTGGAGTTTGGATTTATTGTTTATTGCCGGCGTTATTAATTCTTGTGTTGTGGTATCGCTGGCTGGAACAGCCCATTTTAAAATTGCTGGCGCTGCCACGGGCACAAATAACGTGGAATATTCGCGCGGTCCTGCTCGTGATCCTTGGCGTGCTGCTTGGCGCTTATAGCCATCTGTTGTGGGATGCGACCAGCCATGCTTATGGCTACTTTGTGCACAACAGTGAGTTTTGGCATTCTGAGATTTTCGGCTTGCCGTTGTATAAGCTGAATCAATATGGCAGTGGTGTACTTGGGCTTTTGGGGCTGCTGTTATGGTATGCAAAAATCAAAACAGTAAGCCAGGAAGTGATTGATTTAATTCAGATAAAAATGGCGTGTGTTATCTGCAGCTTTAGTGTTTTTGGGTTTGTACTGGCCGCTAATTTGCTGCACGATGCTGCAGGTTTTTCCTATCTTGTGGTTCGCTCGGCCATTGGACTGATAAACGGCTTAGCCGTTAGCACTGTTGTTTATGCGGTCTGGAACAGTCGAAGGTCGAAAAAACGATAGTAGCTTCGAATCATTCACAATCAGTCAGGGCGCAATCATGCAAAAAACACCAAACAAACCCCTGCTCGCTGCCTCGCTCTGTTGTGGCCTCGCGGCTTTAGCACACGCCGGTTGTATCCTGTTTGGCGCGGACTGGTACCGGTTTTTTGGTGCTGGTGAGCAGATGGCGCAGCTGGCGGCACAAGGACACTGGTATCCCACCGTTGTGACCAGCGCTATCACCTTCGTCTTGCTGCTATGGGCCTGTTATGCGCTGTCTGCTGCCGGTGTGATGCGGCGATTACCGCTGACGCGGTTGGCGGTAGTGCTGATAAGCAGTATCTTATTGCTTCGGGGTTTGGCTTTTGTCTGGTTGATGCCGTTGTTTCCCGGCAATAGCCTTCGGTTCTGGCTGGTCAGTTCCGGCATCTGCCTGTTGATGAGCACTTTGTTTGCGGTCGGCAGCTGGCAACAATGGCCGAAACTCAGCGCCAAAACCGCAGCGGCTGCCTGAGTGTTGAAGTCTCTGCTTTGAACCATTTTCACGGAGCCTAACCATGCCTGAAAACAACACCTCCGACACTTTTAGTACCGCCAACACTTTTAGCACCAGCCGCATCCTGCCGTTTCCGGCGTCGGCAATCTTCAACGCTTTTGCCGATGCGAAGCAATTAGCGGCCTGGTGGGGGCCGGCTGGTTTTATCAACCACTTTGAGCTGTTTGAATTTAAGCCCCAAGGGCGCTGGCATTTTGTCATGCAGGGGCCGGATGGCCAGCAGTATCCGAATCAGAGTTTTTTTGCTGAGCTTGCAGCCAACCGCAAAATCGTTATCCGCCACGATTGTGTACCGTTTTTCACCTTAACCGTCGAGCTGACACCGCTGGAAGCAGACACCGTGCTGCACTGGCAGCAGGTATTTGATGATGCCGATATTGCGCAGGCGGTGCGGCATATTGTTGAGCCGGCCAATGAGCAGAATCTAGACCGTTTAACAGCAGAACTGCAGCGTGCGGCTGCTGGCCAGCCTTAATATTTAGCTTTCACGGATGCGGACTTTCACCCGTCTGCGCAGATTTAGGCGGCCAAGGAGCGCCCTTGCGTGTACAATACAGGGTTCAGGCTTTGCGCCTTTATGATTGATTGCCCCTCTGTAGGAACTCTGATGAAAAAAAATTTCTCCTTCACGCACCCAAAAATTCAACCGGCCCGTGTGGCTGACGCCGTTAAACACGAAATCAAAAAATACTTAAATCGGGAACGGCGCAAACAATTGCCGGCCGGTATGGATTACTGGACTTTTGATTGCCGCTTTGGCGCCACCGAAGATGCTGCAGAAAAAATTTTCACCTCGGAAATTAACAAACGTATTGATGCGGCGCTGGAACAGCAACTGGCTGGTTTTTATGTCGAAATTCTGGCCCGTGCTTGCCAGCATCAACCACGTGACGCGGCTGAATAACCCGGTCAAATTGCACAAAATGCAAACAATGCTCTGCGTCGGGGCGAAAATGCTGTATATTCCGCCGCTCTTTTTTGATGGTCGCTTTCCACCGAGGTTTTTATGCAATTTTCATCTTTAGATTTGGCTGTCGACTTACATCGGGGCCTGGTGGACTGTGGCTACAGCGAAATGACGCCGGTACAGGCGCAGGCCATAGTGCCGGCGCGTCGCGGCAAAGACTTACAGGTCACAGCCCAAACCGGTACCGGCAAAACCGCCGCCTTTGCCGTGCCAATCCTGCAGCGCATGCTGGACACCCCTAAAACAACGACAGAAAAACGCCCACGCACATTAATTCTGACGCCAACCCGTGAGCTGGCGGAACAAATCGCCGACAATGTGGCCGCTTATGCCAAATATCTGCCTTTGAAGGCCACAGCACTGTACGGTGGCGTCAAACTCGGTGGCCAGGCCGCCAAACTGAACGCTGGTGTTGACATCGTCATCAGTACTCCGGGCCGGCTGTTAGAGCATCTGACGCTGGGCAATGTGATTTTAAGTGACGTCGAATTTGTCGTGCTGGACGAAGCCGACCGCATGCTTGACATGGGTTTTAGCGCCGACGTACTGAAACTGCTGCAACTGACCGCAACGAAACGCCAGACCATGTTGTTTTCTGCCACAACATCCCCTGCGGTCAACGAGTTATCGCACAAGATTTTGCGCAACCACCAGCAAATCCGTGTGACCAAGGTCAACAGCACCGCCGACACTGTGCACCACGTGGTGTATGAAGTGGAAGAAAGCCGCAAAATCGAATTATTTGAAACTTTGCTCGAAGAGCAAAACTGGTTCCAGGTGCTGGTGTTCACCAGTACCAAAGAGCAGGCCGACCGCTTGTTAGCCGGATTACAACAGCGCAGCATTAACGCCGCGGTGTGCCACGGCGATAAAAGTCAGGGCGCCCGTCGCCGCGCTATCGCAGATTTCAAATCGGCCAAATTGCAGGTGTTAATTGCCACAGAAGTGGCAGCGCGGGGCCTGGATATTCAGGGCCTGGATTATGTAGTGAACTTTAACCTGCCGTATTTACCGGAAGATTATGTGCACCGCATTGGCCGCACTGGCCGTGCCGGCGCCGCCGGGAATGCCATCTCTTTTGTTAGCCGCGAAGAAGAACTGACATTAGAGCGCATCCAGAAGCTGATCGGCAGCAAAATCAGCCGCATCGTCAAACCTGGTTTTGAAGTCAGCAACCGCGGCTCTTTGCTGAAAATTATTTCGAAGAAAGTGGTGACAGGCCGCGCCAACAAAGCCAGCGAAACCGTGATTGCCGTCGGCAATGCCGAGAAACCAAAAGCGCCACGTCGTGCCAAACCTGCACCAACAGCGCCTATCGGTGGTAAAAAGCCATCGGCAAAACCGCAAGCAGGCAGAAAGCCTGGGGTGCGTTAAGCACCTGCTGTTTTGTCAGTGAAGCCGCCATCAGGCGGCTTTGTTTTTTGCTTTAGGGCAACAGTTTTTGATTACATAGCGGCAACTTTGTCCGCAGGGTCTTGTCAGTGAAAAAACCAGACTGGCCCGACTTTCGACAGGACTCACCTTTATGAAATTTTATTTTGCGTTTGTCATCGCGTTGTGCGCATTTTTCAGCAGTGCTTCGACCTTACCGAATTTTCCGTTTGTCGCAGTCACCGGCCAAAGCAGTAAACAAGTGGCGCCGGACAAGGCTAAACTGAGTTTTCGCATCAGCACCTTTCATCAAAGCAGCGAAGTGGCCAATGCTCAGCTGACGCAGTCAGCCAATAAAGTGTTTGCGCTGTTAAAGGCCAATGGCATTGCTGACAAACAAATCACCGCGTTTGAGCTGGATAAATCGGAAAAGCGCAAACGTGACGACAACTACAATGAACTGGAAATTCTGGGTTATGACCTGAACCGGCGTTTTGAGGTCGAAATCAGCGATTTAACCAGGTATCCGGCGCTGATGCAGCAGCTGTACGCCACAGACTATGTGCATGAACTGAATACGAGTTTTGATACCAGCACGCGTGACGAAGTCGAAACCGCGCTGATCGGCGCAGCCGCTGCTCAGGCGAAGAAAAAAGCCGAACAAATGGCCGAAGGCCTCGGCGTGAAAATCCACAGCGTTTTTGCCTTCAACGATAATGGCTCTTTTGACCGGTTTTTTGCCACTTTTGGCACTGGTGAGAGCATCACGGTCAGCGGCGCTATGATGGCAGACCGGGCGGCCGGCGCGCAGCAGGTTTTTATCCCGCAATCGATCGAAATCTCCAAAACGGTCAATGTGATTTATAAAATTACGCCTTAAACAAAATCAGAAAACACAAAAGTGTTCGCTGGTCGTATTGGGATGGAATGGTTACTAAAGTTTTGAAATCAGGGAGTCCTGAAGGTACAGTAGCCAACTTCGTTTTGTCGTTGCTCCGGAGCCTCGCATGAAGCTGCATACGTTGATTAGCCTGGTATTGTTTTATTTCAGCTGTTTTGTTACCGCGGCTCCTGATGGCGATGACAGAAATAGCAGCAGTTATAAAGCGCTGAGCTGGAATATCCGCCTCGACACACCAAACGACGCTGAGCTCGCCTGGCCGCACCGTGCCGGTAAGGTGATAAGCCAATTACAGCAACACCAGCCGGATATCATCGGCCTGCAGGAAGTGATGTGGCATCAGCTGGTGCGGCTGGAAAGTGCGCTGCCAGGGTATCAGCGTATTGGCGTTGGCCGTGACGATGGCAAAAACGCCGGCGAATTCAGCCCGTTGCTGATTCGCAGTGACCGTTTTGTCATTCAGGACAACGGTACTTTTTGGTTTCACCCCAGCTGGGAGCCGGAAACTGCCGAGCCTGGTCAGGCGTTAGCAAGCCTTGAGCAAGCAGGCTCTGAATTAATTGACCATGAATTAATTGGAAAACCAGGCTGGGACGCGGCCTTGCCACGTATTTGCAGCTGGGCTTTGCTGCAGGATAAACAAAGCGGCAAAGCGCTTCGGGTGTTAAACCTGCATCTGGATCATCAGGGCGCTGAGGCCAGACGCGAATCCATCAAGCTGATTGCCGCAAAAATCCGTCACTGGCAACAAAACTCCGGCGCGCCGGTGATTGTGATGGGCGATTTTAACCCATCAGCCGGCGACGGCCTGCTCGCGCAAATTGAGACTTCATTGCCGCAATATCAGGACGCACTTGCACTCACCGCCAAACCCACAGGACCCACCTACAGCTTTATCCCCTGGCGCGGCAGCGCCGCCGACGCCGTGCGGCTTGATTTTATGCTGTTGCGTGCAGACCAATTTAAAGTACCAGCCGCCGGCATCCTCGCCGACGGCCCACCGACGCAATATTCCGACCATCTGGCTTTGTGGGCTGAGCTGGAGTTATAAGGCGTCGCTGTGACTCAGCTGTGCCTTTAATTCTTAGCGGTAACAAACTACCGAAAATCGGCTGATTTCCGTATAAAAACGGCAGTAAACTACCGTTGGTGTTCATCTGGCATAGCTCGAAAACTAAACAGGATGCAACACCCGTAAGCACGGGGATAAACCGCTCGGCGACTTTCGATCAGTTGACGATGTCTCCCGTTCCCCGTAAGCACGGGGATAAACCGATCAACAGCGCCATCATTGACCTGGCTGAAGACCGTTCCCCGTAAGCACGGGGATAAACCGCACGTCGAAGATGAAAAAGACGAAGAAACCGGCCGTTCCCCGTAAGCACGGGGATAAACCGCGACAGCAACGGAAGCCGCGTCGTTACTGGGTCCGTTCCCCGTAAGCACGGGGATAAACCGACGCTGGCATTGACACTTCTACCTCGCATTTGCCGTTCCCCGTAAGCACGGGGATAAACCGATAAACGGAATGGGTGTGCCAGACTTCACGGTCCGTTCCCCGTAAGCACGGGGATAAACCGATTCATTTCGCTTGGCTTAATGTATTTTGAGTCTAAAGGCAGGAAAAAAGCTCTGGAAGTCTTACCGCAACTGGAACAGCATTCGTATCAGCCCTATCAAATTGTCACTGTCAGTATCAATAATAAAGAACTTGAGTTGCTGCTGTTGTCTTGCGGTGCCCGAAATTGTGCAGGGCTGGATGTGCAAACCCGGAGGATACACTATTTCGTACAAGGTGGTTTTTCGCAACCACTAAGAAAAATTTCGCATCCGTCTGTGAAAGTTAACTGAGTGATATTTGTTGCGAATGCATGAGTGCTGACGCTTAACCCTAATCCCGCTTGCTTTTCCTGAGAAATGGCGTATGGTGCGGTTTCATCTGGTTTTTAGGCATGGCGGTCTGAACCGCGGATTGCTAACCAGTTTACTTTTCCCCAATTTGATTCAGAGGTTGTAGTGTCACTGTTTATCGCGCTGATGCTGTTATCTGTGTTTACTGCCTGCCTTTCTTAAGCCGGTTCCGCGCTGCGGGGCCGGCGCTGTCTGATTTTTCCTGATTTTCCTGACTGATCATTGTTGAATTTGTGCTTGCTGAGCCTTGGCTTAAGACACTGTGCCGGATTTAAACCGGCCTTTGGGCTTTGGTACAGTCTCAGCGTGCTGGCGGAATTTATGAAGAAGTTTTTTGCGTTACCGGCCAGGGCCGGTACTTCGGCTGCGCGCTGGTTAGCGCTGCGGTCTGTGTGGCCATTGCGTGTGGCGGCGCTGTGGCGGCTGCAACGGTGTTCATCGACTGATGCGGCGGCGACCGCATCAGATGGGGCGACGCCCGGCCATTGGTTGCTGTTAAAAGAGCCCCACAGTGGCCGGCAACACTGGCTGCAATTGGTCTGGCCGGCGGATGCCCGGCCGGCGCATGGGCGGATTTCGGTGTTATCGCCGCTTGGGCAGGCACTGTTAGGCCAGTTGCCTGGGGCAACCATTCAACTGCGCGTGCTTGGCGTGCAGTTCCAATTTCAGTTACAGGACATGTTGCTGGTGCGGCGCAAACCGCGCAGCCAGAGCCGTTAGGCGCAAAGTGCCTGACTGAATCACCCCGCTGGTCAATATGACTGGCGGATTTTATCTGTGAAGGAGTGTGTATGAGAGAAAAACTAACGGATATCACCTTGTCGCTGAGCGACTTTGACAAGCTGGAGGCCTTGCTGGAAAGCCTGCCGCCATCTGATCCGGCCCGGCAGGAAAAAGCTGGCAGCTTAAGCCATGCACTGGCGCGGGCCATGCTGTGTCATGCCAGTGAAATGCCGCCCGATGTGGTGACCTTACATTCCCGCCTGACAGTAAGGCTGGGTCAGCGCGAGAGTAAAACTCTGACGCTGGTACTGCCGGATGAACTGCAGGCCGGTCGCACCGATTTGTTGTCGGTGCTGGCGCCGGTGGGGACCGCGGTGTTAGGCCTTACGGTCGGTACCACGGTATTGTGGCCGATGCCCAACGGCATTTTGCAGCAGATTGAAGTGTTAACCCTGCACCATCAGCCGGAACGCGACCTGCATCAGAGCGCGGCAGGGCGGCAGGACAGTCAGGGCAAAATGCGGTTGTTGCCGCAGTAATTTACTCAGTCGTACAAGTCAGAGCGAAAAGCGTGTGCAGCGGCATTGATCGGGGGGTCAGTGCCGCTGTGATAAATAGCCTCACTGCGTCACTCAACGAATACGGGAACAAGAGCTGCACTTCCGTGCATGTTCTATTTAAGATATTGATTTACAAGCTGTTGCTGCGCCAGAAATGCCTGAAGCATATTGGTACTGACGCAGCGTGAGAGCGGTCTGTCACTGCCAGCCCTGCAGTAACAGCGCCTGTTGCCAGCTGAAGGCTTTAGTTGGCCTGCAGTTTCCAGTGCAAAGTCTGGCCGGCGTAAAACGGCACTATCGGGCTGCCGTCCGGCAGGGTGATTTCTTCTGGCACTGTCCAGCTTTGTTTGACCAGCGTGATCTGGCCGCTGTTGCGTGGCAGGCGGTAGAAATCGGCGCCATAGTGGCTGGCAAAACCTTCTAATTTTTCAATTACACCCAGTTCTTCAAACACCTGGGCATAGAGTTCAATCGCACTCCAGGCGCTGTAACAGCCGGCGCAGCCGCAGGCGGTTTCTTTGCGGTGTTTGGCGTGTGGTGCTGAATCTGTACCTAAGAAAAACTTCGGATTGCCAGTGGCGACCACAGCGCGCAGCGCTTCCTGATGGGTGCGGCGTTTCAGGACCGGCAGGCAGTAGTTATGTGGCCGGATGCCGCCGACTAACATGTCGTTGCGGTTTAACAGTAAATGCTGTGGCGTGATTGTGGCGGCAACATTTGGCCCGGCGTTTTTGACAAATTCCACGGCGTTGGCGGTGGTGATATGTTCCAGCACTATGCGTAAATTCGGGAAACTGGCAACGATCTGACGCAGATGCTGTTCGATAAACACTGCTTCGCGGTCAAAAATGTCGACGTGGTTGTCGGTGACCTCGCCGTGCACCAGAAACAGCATATCCTGTTCGACCATCGCTTCCAGTACCGGGTACAGTTTGCTTAAGCTCGACACGCCGGAGTGCGAATTGGTGGTGGCGCCGGCCGGATAAAGCTTGGCGGCCAATACACCGACGGCTTTAGCGTCAGCGATATCCTGTGCTGTGGTGGTATCGGTCAGATAAATCGTCATCACAGGTTCAAAATTGCTGCCGGCCGGGCGGGCGGCCAGAATACGCTCGCGGTAGGCGCTGGCCAGGGCGCCTGTGGTGACCGGTGGCACCAGATTCGGCATCACTACAGCGCGGCGGAAACAACGGGCGGTCGCCGGAACTGTTTCCTTAAGCATATCGCCATCACGGAAATGCAAATGCCAGTCGTCTGGGGTGGTCAGCTGTAATACGGTCACGGGGCTCTCCTGGGCTGAAAAATTAACTGTCGGAAAAGATGGCCGAGTGTATCATTAAACTATTTGGTGCTCTATGTTCTCAGGCAGCCGGATTTGACGACATCTAACGCAGCAGGTGCAAATTTGCAGGCAGGTTTTTTCAGTTCAGCGCGGCTGCAAAGCGTCTTATTGGTGCTGCTTTTTCTGCTATTTGGTGCCGTCGCTGAATATCTGGCGCTGCAGGAACAACGTCGCACTGATGCGCAGCAGGTGCGCGACACCGTTGAAAGTGCAGCACAAATGCGTTCACTGCTGGAAATAGAGCTGAATGCGCCGCTGCAGCTCAGTCAGGGCCTGGTGGCGCATGTGCAGGCGCTGGAAGGCAATACCAGTGCGCAGGATTTTCAGATGTTGCTGCCAAACCTGGTGCGCCAGGGCAAACATATCCGCAACATGGGCGTTGCGCCCGGTAACCGTTTAACTTATCTCTATCCGCTGGCCGGCAATGAGGCTGCACTGGGCTTGTATTATCCCGAACTGCCAGGGCAGTGGCCGGATATCGAGCTGACTATCCGCAGCCGCAAAGCCAAACTCAGTGGGCCGCTGCAGCTGGCGCAAGGCGGCCGCGGTTTTGTTTACCGCATCCCGGTGTTTCTGTCTGATGGCCAATACTGGGGGATTGTCAGCACTGTATTGAATATCGACGATATCTGGCGGCTGCTGAAGCAAAAAGCGCAAGAGCTGGAGGTTGGCGTCGCGGTTCGTCATCTCAGTAACAGGCAAGACGGACAAGGTGGTGAGGTGTTATTAGGCGAGCTGCAGCATTTCCAGCCGCCGGCTGCGCTGTTGGCATTAAATGTCGCCGACTCCGACTGGCAACTGGCCGCCTGGCCATTACAACCGGCAGCGAGCCTGGCGTTCTGGTTCCGCTTAGTCGGCTGGTGTACGGCGCTGCTGTTGGTGTTGCTGCTGGCCAGTGTGTTTCGCGCCAACCGGCGCTGGCAGCAGACCAGCCGGGCCTTTGAACAAAAAGAACAATATTACCGGACTGTGCTCGACAATGTAGATGACGCTATCGTGGTGCTGAATCCGGCCGGTCAAATTCACACTTTTAACCAGGCTGCAGAGCAGATGTTTGGTTATCAGGCCCGACAACTGCGTGGCCTGCCGTTTCAGATTTTATTTCCACAGCCGCCGGCGCTGGAGCCGGGGCAAGGTCCGCAGGAATTAGCGGCACAGCGCTTACACGGCGAGACGTTGCAGGTGGAGTTGCTGCATACCTGTATTCAATTGCAGGACCAGCCGCTGCAGGTGCTGTTGTTCCGTGATATCACGGCGCGTAAGCGCATGGACCGGCTGAAATCAGAGTTTATCTCCACCGTCAGCCACGAGTTACGCACGCCCCTGACGGCGATAAACGGTGCGCTGACTTTGGTGACTGCCGGTGCTGTTGGCGCATTATTGCCGGCCCAACAACAAATGCTCGATATCGCCCGCAGTAATGCCGATCAGCTGATGCGACTGGTCAGCGACATTCTGGATATGGAAAAACTGCAGGCTGGCAAACTGTCGCTGCAGCTGGAGTGGCAGCCGGTGTTGCCGCTGTTGCAGCAAGCGGTGCAGCGCCACAGTGCGCTGGCGTTGTCCTGTCACGTGCAGCTGGAATTGGCGGCGGCTATTCCGCCGGATTTACAACTGACGCTGGATGGTGGGCGTTTGTTACAGGTGCTCGGCAATCTGCTCAGTAACGCCATCCGTTTTTCGCCGGCGCACAGCACAGTAGAGCTGCGGGCCGTGCTGAGCGGCGACATGCTGCAGCTGATGGTCAGCGACCAGGGCCCGGGCGTACCGCCAGACTTCGTGCCACATTTGTTTGATAAATTCTCGCAGGCCGACAGTTCGGACAGCCGGCAACAAGGTGGCAGCGGCTTGGGCCTGGCGATTTGCAAAGAGCTGTTGGAGCGGATGGGCGGCCAGATTTATTATCAACAAGCCGCGCAGGGTGGCGCTTGTTTTTATTGTGAAATTCCTCTGCACAGCGTTGCAGAACAACAGGAGAAGATGTGAGCTGGCAGCAGTTTCCGTGGCTGGATTTAATCGCCGTATGTTGGTTTGTCGGGGTTTGGGTTGGGTATACGCTGTTTGCTAAACGCCGGGCGCGTGAAGTCAGTTGTTTGTCCTACGAATTGCGGCGCAAACGCACCGCCTGGATGGAACAGATGATCATCCGTGAAAACAAAATGGCCGATGTGGCATTGATTTCAACACTGGAGCGCAACGTCAGTTTTTTTGCTTCCAGTTCGATGCTGATTTTGGCGGGTTTGCTGACGGCACTGGCGTCGAGCGACAAAATCGCTACTGTGCTGATGCAGGTGATGCCCTGGCTGGATCACGTCGACGGCTTGCTGCAGTTTAAAATTCTGTGCCTGGTGCTGATTTATGTGTTTACCTTTTTCCAGTTTACCTGGTCGCTCCGCCAGTATGGCTTTGGTGGGGTACTCATTGGCGCCGCACCGGACGGCCGCGAGCTGCCGCAGGCCGATCGCAGCCAATACGCGAACAAAGCCGCCAAAGTGATAGATCAGGCAGCGCATTCGTTTAACTACGGCCTGCGCGCCATTTATTTTTCGCTGGCGACGCTCGCCTGGTTTATCAATGTCTGGTTATTTATGGCCGCAACTGTAGTGGTGTTGCTGGTGATGAAGCATCGCGAGTTTCACTCTAAGGCGCTGAAAGCGCTGCAGGATGTCTGACAGGTTAAAACGCTTTGGGGTCAGGTCTTGCTCCGTGCGTTTTCGACGCACGGAGCAAGACCTGACCCCATGCGGACCCTGACCCCATGCGGACCCCATGTGAATTAATTATATTGTGTCTCAAAGGCCTTAATCACTCGCGACACGCCGTTAACATGGCGGGCGATCTCGACGGCTTTGTCGCCTTCCTGTTCCGTCACTATGCCCATCAGAAAGACTTCGCCGTTTTCGGTGATGACGCGGATATTAAGTGCGCTGATTTCTTTGTCAGCCAGCAGCAGTGACTTGACGCGGGTGGTGATCCAGCTGTCGCGGCTGCGGGTGGTGAATGAGGTCGGGTTGCCGACGCGGATTTGGTTTTGTACATCCTTTGCACCCTGTACCGGCCGCACCAGTTCACCGGCTTCTTCGACCATGCTTTGGTTGGGTGCCTGACCAGTCAGCAGAATGACGCCGTTATAGCTGTACACATTAATGTTGGCTTTTTCATCCAGCGTTTTGTTGGCTTCAATGGCGTTGCCGGCTTTGATTACGATGCTGTTGTCATCGATTTGTGAGCCCAGCGTCCGGCGGTCTTTGGCGGCGCAGCCATTTAACATCACAGCGACTGTGGCGATGGCGGCCAGTTGCAGCAGATCACGCAGCTTAAACATCAGATTCTCCTTTAGATGAGGTCAACATCTTGTTGTGGAAACAATGTGTTATCGATGAGTTCGACCACACAGTGTAATAAAAACGCATAACATTCATAGACACGTGCTGGCCGGTGGGCAGGCACCCGCAGTTCAACATCGGTATTGCCAAGCAGGCCAGACAGTTCGCCGTTGTTATCGACAGTGAGCGCGATGACAGTCATATCTTTGGTCAGCGCCGCTTCAACGGCGCGGATCAGGCTGGTTTCATCGCCGCTTAACGACAGCACCAGCAGAATATCGCCTTCCTGACCCAGCGCGCGAACCTGCCGCGCCAGATAGTCCTGTTGCTGCGACGCCTGCACCAGGCCGGAATTGTCGTTATTCAGCGCACAGGCCGGCAAACAAGGCCGCTCAGTTTCAAACTGGTCGAGTAACAAGCGGGCGAAATGGCCAGACAACGCGGTGGCAGCGCCTTCGCCGGCACATAACACTTTACGGTCGTTGATCAGCGCCTGCACTATGGTCAGGGCTGCGCTTTCAATCGGGCCAGCCAGCGCTTCGCCGGTGGCGATCATGGTCTGAATATTTTCTGAAAACAGCTGCCGGATATGTTCCTGCATCAATACGGATCCTTAAAATGCATTTTTCAGCCAGCTGAACTGATAAGGCGTATCGCCTTCAATTGCCAGCACATCAAATCTTGCGGCGCCACGCCACTTTTTTTGTTGCAGATACCAGCTGGCGCTGAGGCGCAGTTTCTGCTGTTTGGCGGTGGTCACCATCGCTGCGGCGCTGCCATAAGCGCTGGTTTTTCGATATTTCACTTCAACAAATACCAGGCAATCCCGGTCTTTACAGATTAAATCCAGCTCACCAAAGCGACAACTGACGTTGCTGGCCAGCAGTTGTAAACCTTGCTGACGCAGATAATCCGCGGCAAAGGTTTCAAATTGCTGACCGCGCTCGCGGCTCACGGCGCTTTTTTATCCACCAGTTGCAGTTTGCCCTGACGGTACTGCGCCAGCGTTAACTGCCGCTGAATACTGTGGCCGTCGGCCAGGCGTAAACTGCCGGTCAGGCCATGATAGGCCATGGCCGGAAACTGCTGTTGTTGCTTCAGGTGGCCCACCAGCATTAGCGCGTCATGGCCCATAGCAAACAAGCGTTGGATTTGTTCTTCCTGTTCGGCAAACAAAGTATCAAATTCCTGCCGCAGCGGGGTGGCGGTTGCGGCCTGCGGCAATAACCACGGCATTTCGGTCATGGTCAGGCCGGCCAAATCGCGTTGATCGGTTTTGTCGACTTTCAGACTGTGGCTGCGGGAGCTGGTAAAGATCGGCAGCCGGCGCGCGGTCGGGCTGACAGTGACGTCAATAAAGGGTTTAAAGAAGCGCGTCTGCACCGGATCGGCGATGAGATAAATCGCATCGATATCCTGGCGGCTGTGTAATTCAGCTTTGATCGACTGGCCAATTAAACGGTTGATTTCTTTGGCTCTTTCTTCGCTGGCTTCGGCTTCGAGGAATTTATTAATCAGCGCCTGCAGTTGTTCCTGCGAGCCATAGCTGTAAGTTTCAACTGCGCTGCCGCCGCTTTCAGTCCAGCGGCTCTGGAAATGCTGCGCCATACGCTGGCCAATCGGATTCACCGCATAAATCAGCACCGGATGCTGATACTGGCGTTGGCGGAACACCTGCACCATCTGGGCGGCTTCATCTTCCCAGGCCAGCGCAAAGAAATATTGCTCCGCTTTGGCCGGTAAATCGCCTTTGCCGTTTAAAAATAGCGTCGGCCATTGCCAGTCGGGCAGCTGCTGGATTTTGTCGATGTCTTCGCGAAGCAAAGGCCCGATGACAAACTGCACCTGAGCGGCAGCAACTTCAGCCTGCAGTTCGGCGGCCGGCTTGGCGGAATCGATGAAAACTAAGGTGCGTTTTTGTTTGGCTGCAGCAGCGGCCAGACCATATTGCACGGCATCACCGAGGCTTTTCAGCGGGCCGGATAATGGCAGCAAGACGGCAATACGTTCGGGGTTATAGGCCGGCGTCTGACTGAGTAACTGCACGTCTTTGGGTAGTTTATCCAGCGCCGGTAACATCGGATGGCGTTGCTGCCAGTCAGTCAGCGCCTGTTGAATGGCCTGCTGGTCGCCGGCAAAACCCTGGGTCAATTGCAGTAATTCCAGCCAGGCCTGCGCCCGCGGATGTTGTTGCGTACCTAATTCCTGTAGTTCAGCGCCGGATAACTTCACCAGCTGCTGCCAGAGTAAATCCTGCGCAGTGCTGTCGGCGCTGTTGCCAAGCCAGGCGTCCAGCGCCAGCAAAGCCTGAGTGGCGCGGACATTGTCGTCCTGCTGGCGGTAGTGGCCGGCTAAAGCCAGCGCAAAGGCTTGGCGGTCAGCTTCCGGCACGTCGGTCAGGCTGGTTTGGCTGGCCAGCTGCTCGGTCAGCGCCAGCTGTTTGTCGGCGATGGCGGCTTGCAGCAGCGGTAAAAGGTTCTGGGCGCGGATTTGGCTGTATAGCGATTGTTGTAACTGATAACAAATCGCCAGGGTGCGTTTAGGGTCGGTGGCGAGTGCGGCTTTGGCCTGCGTCAGCAGTTCGCGTTGCAGCTGTTCGTCTTGGTCCTGTGCCACCGGTAAGGGGTCACTGTCAACTTGCTGATAACTGACATCAGCCTGTTCAGTCGACAGCGGCTCGGCAACCGCTTCGGGTTCCTGCGGTGCAGTCTGCACCGGTTGCTCTGGGGCTGTGACGACCGTTTGTACCGGCGCCGGCGTGCTGCCACAGCCGGACAACAGACCAAGGCCAAGCAGCAAGGATGTTAAACGAAGCGGGAATTTGCTGGATTTCACAATGCGCAGGTACAATAGCTGATTGAATGGCCGTTAGTTTATACCATTTGTCCGGACCGGTCATCCTGAGTGCGCGCTGCGATTGATGCATCATTGCTACGCTGACTGTCCGATCTATCTCGTTCTATTAACCTTTAAACGCAGGAATGCCTGATGTCTGTCTCCGAAGCCGTTTTGTATATTGTTGCCACGCCGATAGGCCATCTGGATGATATCAGTCAGCGCGCGGTCGCTGTGTTGCGTGAAGTCGCCTGGGTTGCGGCTGAAGATACCCGTCACAGCGGTAAGTTACTCAGTCATTTAGGTATTTCGGCGCGGTTCTTATCTTTACACGACCACAATGAAAAACAACGCGCTGCCAGTCTGGTGGAGAAAATTAAGGCCGGAGAGAATGTCGCACTCATTAGCGATGCCGGCACGCCGTTGATTTCCGATCCGGGTTACAGTCTGGTGCGGTTATGCCGCGATGCCGGCGTCAGAGTGGTACCCATTCCTGGCCCTTGCGCTCTGATTGCCGCCTTATGCTGCGCCGGTTTACCCACAGATAAGTTCCATTTTATCGGCTTTTTGCCGGCCAAATCCGGGCAGCGCCAGCAGGTACTCAAAGAGATCCCACAGGGCGTGGGTACTGTGATTTGTTATGAAGCAGCACGCCGGGTTATTGATACGCTGCAGGACGTGATAGCCGTTTATGGCGCTGAGCGCGAGCTGGTGCTGGCCAAAGAGCTGACCAAAACCTTCGAGCATTTTGAGCACGGCACTGCAGCGCAAATTATCGCCTGGCTGGAAGAAGACCCGCAGCGCTGTCAGGGCGAAATGGTGCTGATGATAGCGCCGCCCGCCGAAAAAGCCGCCGATGATATCAACCCGGTCGCCCAGCAGACACTGCGGCTGCTGATGGCGGAATTGCCACTGAAAAAAGCCGCAGCGCTGACTGCTGAAATTCATGGCGAAAAGAAAAATGCCTTGTATAAGCTGGGGCTGAGCTGGAGCGGCCAGGACGAGTAACAGTTCAGACAGAACGCCTCGGTCAACGGACAGATAAAGCGGTCAGCCAGCATTAAAAAAGCGCCAAAAGGCGCTTTTTTTGCATCTGAAGCAAGGTTGTCAGAACGCGTAGCTGGCGGTAAATGTCAGCGCTTTGGCGTCAGTGCCGATGTCACTACTGGTCAGGCGGTCGTTCAGATCTTCTTCCGGCAACCACTGTTGTTCTACTGCCACTTTCCATTGTGGCGTCAGCAGATATTCGACACCTGCAGCATAACCGGCGCCGCTTTGGTCAAAACGGCTGGCGTAACCACCGCTGCCGTTTGGCGCCACACGCATTTCGTAGTTTGAACGCACGTGGCTCAGGGTGGCATAAACCCGCACTTGTTCCATGACCGGGTAATGTGCGCGCACCTGGAGCTGGAACTGGCTGTTTACTTTCACTTTTACCGGGCCCAGTTCATCTGAGTTACTGTCTTTCAGTGCACGGCCTTCCAGTGCGAAATAGTCAGCGAACTCATAGCCAAGCGCTAAACCAGTCATGGCTGGTTCGAATTTGGCATTGCCACTGACGGTTTTGACTTTCAGTGTATTCGATTGCAACACCATACCGGCGTATAGCGGGTGTGCCGATTCAGCCTGCACAGCGCCTGTAGTCAGCAGCATCAAAGCTAAAACAGATTTACGTAACATTGTTTGCATCCTTGTTAAAATGAGAGCGGTTAATGCTACACAATTGTTGTGTCCAGTGAAAGTCATTCTCTTACAATCCCTTTTAACCACAAGGCCCGCAACAATTCGCGCTGAAAGCTTGCTGCGTTCTGCCAAAGATCTGCGTATAATCCGCGCCGTGAGTTGGCCAAGGCAATCGCTGCCTGCGCAAGCAGGGGGAGGAAAGTCCGGGCTCCACAGGGCAGGGTGCCAGGTAACGCCTGGGGGGCGCGAGCCTACGACCAGTGCAACAGAGAGCAAACCGCCGATGGCCTGCGCAAGTGGGATCAGGTAAGGGTGAAAGGGTGCGGTAAGAGCGCACCGCGCGACTGGTAACAGTTCGTGGCACGGTAAACTCCACCCGGAGCAAGACCAAATAGGCCCCCTTTGGCGCGGCCCGCGTTGGGGGCGGGTAGGTTGCTTGAGGCTTACGGCGACGTAAGTCCTAGAGGAATGATTGCCACTCTGGCAACAGAGCACAGAACCCGGCTTAACGGCTGACTCACACTTCATTTCAAAAAAAGCACTGCAGGCAACGGCGGTGCTTTTTTTATGCCACCGTGTTGCGACCGGGGCAGCTGAATGTCGGTACTATAGGCCTTACGAAGCTTTTTGCCGGAAACTGCTGGTTTCCATCTGAAAGCCTTTTGCAGTTAACCATTGAAAAGCTTCTTCTTGTGTTGGATAAACCCGGCGTTCAAACACATCGGTGTGGTCGATAATCATGCGTTCCAACTGATACTTTTTCACCATATGCGGGCAATAGATTTGCGCTGCGTAACGCATTTTGCTGTCAATACACCAGCGGACTAATTCCCGAATCACCGGCTCAATCTCTGGTACGCCCAACTGCCATTGATCCAGATAGACAATATGTGCCCAATCCGTACCCACCAACGGTGCCGCCAATCGACGGAATTCTGCTGCATATTCTTCAGCTGTATTCCGATCCCAGCTGCCATTGACTGCAGCCAGCAGCACCTGCTGTTCACGCCATATCTTGAATTTTGCCTGCATACCCATTGGTACCTGATAGTCTGTGATTGGTTATATTAGCTGTTTTGCACAAATAGTTTTTTGTTTTGAAACAATCATCACATATAAACAGCTGCGCCGTCATTGCTGAAATGTTCTGTTGCAGGCGCACGGTATTGCGTTCAGTGGCAGCCAGAATACGACCAGTCGCCCAACTAAATATTTTGTTGCATTTAATCCCTCGTCCGTCCCAGATTTAACTGGGAATTTCAGCCTTGCCTCATATACTCGCTGCATCAACCTTGTGGAAATCGCTGTGGAACTGATGCCATGAATCTGACCCGTGCTGCCTGCAAAAAACCTGCAGCGACCTTCGTGCTGGTGTGCCTGATTTTATTATTTGGCCTGCTCGCGTTATATAAGTTGCCCATTCAACTGCTGCCGGATTTAGACCGGCCGCAGATTTTTATCAATAACGGCTGGCGGGCGGCAGCGCCGCAGGAAATGGAAGCAACCATAATAGAGCCGCAGGAAAATACGCTGCGTAATGTGCCGGGCGTGGTTGAAATCCAGAGTAATGTTGGCCAGGGCTTTGGTTCTATCTCGCTGACTTTTGAAGTCGGTCAGGACATGCAGCGCGCTATGCTGGATGTGATTAACGCCTTGAATCAGGCACCGCCGCGGCCACGTGAGGCGCAGGAGCCGCAGATTAATGTCGGCAGCGGCCGTGGTAACGTCGCGTCGATTCTGATTAAACAAATGAACCCGCAAGCCGGTGATGATTTTGGCCCTTTTTTGAAACTAATTCGTGACAACGTCGGGCCGCGGCTGCGCGCCATTCCTGGCGTCAGCAACGTGCAGCTGGCGTCAGATTTACCGCGTGAGCTGCATATCACTTTTGACCCTTACAAAATGGCGGCGCTTGGCATTGGCATTGAACAGCTGCAAAGCAGCATCAGCCGTTCGGTCAATATGTCTGGTGGTTTTGCCGAAGTCGGTCGCCGCCAATACACAGTGCGTTTTGAAGGCCAGTTTGAACCGGCCGATTATGCGCGGATGATAGTGTCTTATAACCAGGGCCGGCCGGTTTATTTGCAGGAAATTGCTGAGGTCGAACTCGGCTATCCGGAAATCAACGGCTTTACCAAACGCAATGGCTTGCCGGCCTATTATCTGACGCTGGAACGCGGTGAAAACTCCAATACAGTGGCCATTCTGGATGAAGTGAATAAAGCCATTGTTGAGCTGAACCGCGACATCCTGGCGCCAAAACAGCTGGAAATGGAACTGAGTTTCGACGCGTCCATTCATATCCGCCGTGCCATCGCGCTGGTCAATTCCAATTTGTGGCTTGGCGTCGCACTCAGTCTCGGCATTCTGTATCTCTTCCTGCGCGGCTGGAAAGCGACGGCGTTGATTGGCCTGACTATTCCTGTCTGTTTGCTGATTGCTTTTGTCGTGCTACAGGCCTTTGGCCGCAGCCTCAATGTGATTTCACTGGCAGGCCTGGCTTTTGCTGTCGGCATGGTGCTGGATGCGGCCATCGTTGTGCAGGAAAACATAGTCCGGCTGATGCAGCAGGGGCTGGCGCTCGGGGCGGCGATTAAACTGGGCTGCCGGCAGGTCGGTGGTGCTTTGTTAGCTTCCACCGCCACCACAGTCGCGATTTTCCTGCCGGTACTTTATATGCAGGGTGTGGAAGGCCAGCTGTTTTACGATTTAGCCCTGACGCTGGCGGTGTCAATTTCGGCTTCGATGCTGGTCGCGCTGACCTTTTTACCGGTTTGCACCATGCTGTGCTTTAAACCGAGCGACATCAAACCAGATCCGCTGGCGGCAAAATGGACGCAGCTCAGCCGTGGTGTGATGCGGCTGACCCAAGGCAAAACCCGCGCTATCGGCTGGTCTTTGGCGTTGGTGCCGGGTGCCATGCTGTTGATGTCGCTGTTATTACCCAAAGCGGACTTTTTACCACAAGCCAATGGCGACGGCATTTTCACTGGTTTTACCCTGCCGCCGGGTGGCAATATCAAAGTGATGGAACAGGAAATTGGCCAGTTACTGGTTAAGCGGCTGAAGCCTTATTTTGAGGATAAAAAATATCCGGCGATCAAAGGCTACAACCTGTCGATGTTCTCAGCGTTTAATGTGCTGTTTGTCTATCCGGAAGACCCGCGTTCGGTCAACGATATGCTGACCTTGCTGCGTACCGAGATTTTAAAAGATCTGCCCGATACCGAATCTTTTAGTTTCCGCGCCAGTTTACTCAATTTTGGCTTTAACTCAGGCCGCGAAATGTTTGTTGATTTCCAGGGGCCGGATACTGATTTCCTGATGGCGCAGGCCGCTGCGGCCAAAACCATCATCGAGCAAAAGCTGCCGGGCGCCAATGTGCAGGCCGAACCTGGGCTGCAGCAAAACCAGCCGGAACTGCGCATCCTGCCGGATGAACACAATATTGCACAGGCCGGCGTCGACCGCTTTTCGGTGGCTACCGCAATTCGTGCTGTGACCGACGGTATTTATGTCGGTGAGCAATTCGACGGCAACGAGCGGATGGACATTATTTTACGCGCGCCAGCCTGGGATAATCCGGAACAGCTTCAGGCCACGCCGATTTTCACCCAGCAGGCCGGTGTGCAGACTTTGGGCCAGCTGACCCAGATGCAGCGCACTGTGGGCCCAACCACTTTATTACGCGTCAACGGCATGCGCACCGTCAGTCTGCAGGTTTCGCCGCCTGCGACTATGGCGCTGGAAGATGTAGTCAATGTGCTGCAGCAGGACATAGTGCAGCCGCTGCGCAACAAACACGGCAACGAGATGACGGTGCAATTTCGTGGCAGTGCCGACCGGCTGGAAAAAGCCATGCAGGCGATGCTGACCAATTTTGTGGTGGCTGTGCTGATCCTGTTTTTACTGATGGCGGCGCTGTTTAAGTCCGCACGCGACAGTTTGCTGGTGTTACTGACGATGCCAATGGCACTGGCTGGCGGTGTGGTTGGGCTTAAATTGCTGAATCTGTTTGTGTTCCAGTCGCTGGATTTACTCACCATGATTGGTTTTATCATTTTGCTCGGCTTAGTGGTCAACAATGCGATTTTGCTGGTCGAGCAATACCGCCAGTCGCTGGCGCTTGGTATGGCGCAGCTGGAGGCCATTGAATTTGCAGTGCAAATTCGCGCCCGGCCGATTTTGATGAGTACCTTAACCAGTATTTTTGGCATGTTGCCGCTGGCGCTGATCCCTGGCGTCGGCACTGAGATTTATCGTGGTCTGGCCATCGTGATTGTCGGTGGTATGACTTTTAGTATGTTGTTCAGTCTGATTTTAGTGCCTGCGATGCTGCAGGCGTTACCGGCCAAACGCCGGGAAAAACCTGTTTATGTTGCCGAGGTATCCCATGAAATTGCCTGAGAAAAAACTCCTGCTAAGCCTGCTGTTTGGTGCTGTGCTGACAACGCCAGGTCTTGTCGTCTTTGGCGCGCATGCCCAGGAGCAACCGCCGGCCCGTGTGGTCAGCACTGTGCCGGTGCGCACTATGTCCATTGCGCCGACCATGATGGTGTCTGGTCAGGTGCAAAGTAAATATCAGTCAAATTTAAGCACTGGGGTAGATGGCCGGCTGGACTGGATCGCCGAACCCGGTCAGCAGGTGCAGGCTGGTGAAGTGCTGGCCCGGCTTGATCTGAAGCCATTGCAGCTGCGTGCATCAGAATTGAAAGCGCAGCTGAAAAGGGCGCAAATTCAGTCGTTGCGGCTCGACAAAGAACTGGTACGCCAGCGCAGTCTGCTCAGTAAAGCGCTGGTGTCGCAGACTTTGGTCGATCAAACCCAGGCTGAGGCTGATCTGGCGCGCGCCGACATCGAGCTGAGCCAGGCATCTTTGGCGCAACTGCAGGATCAATTGAGCCGTGCCGAGTTAAAAGCGCCTTTTGCCGGCGTGGTCAGTCAGCGTTTTCATCAGCTGGGTGAAGAGATCAGCCGCAGTGCGCCATTGCTGCAACTGGTCAATCTGGAGCAACTGGAAGTGCGGATCTATGCACCACTGCAATACGCGCCTTTTGTGCAACCGGGCCAGCAGGTGTCGGTGTTTGATCAACAAGGGCAACGTTCGCTGAAAGTAGTGTCGATCATTCCGGTGTCTGACAGCCGCTCGCAGACCTTTGAAGTGCGGCTGCAGGCCAAGGGCAATGGCTTTCAGGTTGGTCAGCTGGTCAGTGTCGGTATTCCGACTGCAGTGGCGAAAGAGAGCCTGGTGATCCACCGCGATGCGCTGGTGCTGGCACAGCAACAACATTCAGTGTTCCGGGTCGCCGCCAATAAAGCGCAGCAGGTCAAAGTGGCCTTAGGACAGGGCCAGGGCGAATGGTTACAGGTTGAAGGTGAGCTGCATAATGGCGACCAGCTGGTGGTGCGTGGGGCTGATACGCTGACCGACGGTGCCGCCGTTCGGGTGCTCAGCGATGCAGAGTTTAAGCTCTCTGGTAGCCGTGCCGGCGTGCAATAACAGCAAATCAGATGATAAATGGGGTCAGATCTGACCCCATTAAAACAAATCGCAGGCAGCGGCAAGCGCAGCTGCTGGCCGCCACATGGTCGCCACCACGCGCTGGCCACCATGTGGCGTACAGCATTCCATGTCTGTCCCACACGGTGAGTAGCAACTCCTCCCGCAAGCAATCACCACGCTTTTCACTGACCTTCACAGATGGCTGGATAGCCAATTGCCTCGATCCGCGGCGACAGACGGTTGCTATTGGTTACGCGGTACTTTTTAAGCATTGATCTGCCGATCTGTGGATTTTTCTCCCACTTTTTACCCCTTTTTACCCACCTCAGCCGCAAGCCGCATTTTTATTGGATCTTATTCGATCGATACCTTGGGGTTTCGCCTTGACAATGCTGAATTTTCAGCCCTAAACTGTGACATTGTGGAAGATTGTGGGTCATTGTGGATCTTTCACGGATCAAATAATAACCAAGTGGGATCAATTCATGTTTCGTGGGTCTTTTGCTCTGAGCCTGGACGACAAGGGACGGTTAACGCTGCCAACGCGTTACCGTGACCTGTTGTTGTCTGAAGCCAGCGGCCAATTGATCTGCACCATCGACCATAAAGATCCCTGCTTGCTGCTGTATCCGTTGTCTGAATGGGAAGAAATCGAAGAGAAGCTGAAACGGCTGTCGAGCTTTAACCCGCAGGAACAACGCTTAAAACGCTTGTTATTGGGCCATGCCACTGATTGTGAAATGGACAAAAACGGCCGCATTCTGTTACCCGCCACGCTGCGCTCGCATGCGCATTTAAGCAAAGGCCTGCGTCTGGTCGGGCAACTCAACAAATTTGAGATCTGGGACGAAGAGACCTGGCATCAACGGGTGGCTGAAGATATGGCCGCGGAACAGGAGCTTGCGCTGGCCGGCGATGCCGAACTGTCTGAGCGTTTAATGGACTTGTCGTTATGAGCCAGCCAGCCGCCACCAGCGCACACATTTCAGTGTTGTTAACTGAGACCATCGAAGGCCTCGCCATTCGGCCGGACGGTATTTACGTCGACGGTACTTTTGGCAGGGGAGGGCATAGCCGGGTGGTATTAAGCCAGCTCGGTCCACAAGGCCGTTTATTTGCCATTGACCGCGACCCGTCAGCCATCGCTGCCGCAGCGGCCGATGAATTTGCCAAAGACCCTCGTTTTCATATCAGCCATTGTGCTTTTGCTGAGCTTGCCACTGTGGCGGCAGACCAGAATATCACCGGTCAGGTTGACGGCATTTTACTGGATTTAGGCGTGTCGTCGCCGCAACTGGATGACGCCGAGCGTGGTTTTAGCTTTATGCGCGACGGCCCGCTCGATATGCGGATGGACCCGACCTCGGGCATTTCAGCCGCCGACTGGCTGGCCAAAGCTGACGTTGAAGACATCACCTTTGTGCTGCGCGAATACGGCGAAGAGAAATTCGCCTGGAAAATTGCCAACGCCATCGTTGAAGCGCGCGCCACTGAACCTTTTACCCGCACCGCGCAGCTGGCGGCATTGATTGCCCGCGTGGTGCCAAAAAGTTTTAAAGAGAAAAAACACCCGGCCACCCGCAGTTTTCAGGGCATCCGCATTTATATCAACAGCGAGCTTGAGCAAGTGAATCAGGCGCTGGAAGCGGCTTTAACGGTATTAAAACCGGGCGGGCGCCTGGCGGTGATTAGTTTCCATTCGCTGGAAGACCGGCTGGTAAAGCAGTTTATGCGCAAACACAGTAAGCCGGCGCAACTGCCCAAAGGCATTGTGCTGACTGAAGCGCAAATGCGTCAGGATTTAGCCCTGAAGCTGATTGGCAAAGCCATGATGCCGACCGATACCGAACTGGCAGCGAATCCGCGTTCCCGCAGCGCTGTGCTGCGTGTCGCCGAGCGGATGGGGAGCAGCAAGGTATGAGCGCTATCCGGCTGAACCAGTTGATTTTACAGGATTTAGGCCAGCACAAGCTGGTGATCCTGTTATTGGTCGCTGCGATGGGTTCCGCGCTCGCGGTGATCGAGCTCACCCATATGAACCGTCAGTTGACCATTAGTCAGGACAAGTTATTTCAACAAAGAGATGCGCTGGATATGGAATGGCGCAATTTATTGGTCGAACAGCGAGCTTTGTCTGAGCACAGCCGCGTTGAAGAGCTGGCGAAGAAACAGCTGCTGATGGTTCGTCCGCTGGGACAGCAAGATATAGTGGTGGATGAACCATGAGAAAAGGCGCAGCTCGTCAGGCTAAAGCCCGTAAACAACCGACGTTAATCAGCTGGCGTTTTGCCTTTGTGGTGTTGTCGTTGTCGACTATTTTTGTTGGCCTGATTGCCCGTGCCGCCTATTTACAGGTCATCGAGCCGGATAAGTTAATTGCGCAGGGCGATTTACGTTCGCTGCGGGTCAAATCAGACGAAGTGTTGCGTGGCATGATCACTGATCGCCATGGTGAAGAGCTGGCCGTCAGTGTGCCGGTTGAGTCTATTTATGCTGACTCCAAGATGGTGATCGAAGCCGGTGCGAACAAGGACCAGCGTCGCTGGCACGCCCTGGCCGAAATGCTGCAGCTGACGCCGGAAGAGCTGACCAGGAAAATCGCCACTGACAAGAAAAAACGTTACGTCTATCTGCAGCGTCAGGCCAGTCCTGCCACTGTGGACTATATCCGCAAGTTAAAAGTGCCGGGGCTGTATTTCAAACAGGAATCCAAACGGTATTACCCATCGGGTGAAGTGACAGCGCATATTCTTGGCTTCACCAACGTCGATGACCACGGCGTCGAAGGCGTTGAACGCCAGTACGACAGCATTTTAAAAGGCACGCCAGGGCGCAAACTGGTGCGTAAAGATGCCAAAGGCCGTGAAATTGAAGTGTTGGAAGAAGAGCAATCAACGGCTTCCCGCAATCTGCAATTATCGATTGACCAGCGTATTCAGGCGGTTGCGTATCGCGAGCTGAAAAAAGCGGTGCTGACTTTCGGCGCTGCATCAGGCTCTCTAGTCCTGGTTGATGTGCATACCGGCGAAGTGCTGGCGATGGTCAATAGCCCGTCATACAACCCGAATAACCGCAAAAACACTGCAGTACATCGGTTCCGTAACCGGGCAATTACCGACACTTTTGAGCCGGGCTCCACCATTAAACCACTGCCAGTGCTGGCTGCGCTGGAAAACGGCACTGCCAACATGAATACCGTGATTCCAACCGGTTACGGCGCCATCATGGTCGGTGGTCGGCGCGTGCAGGACACTAACGGTTACGGTGATCTGGACCTGACCGGTATTATGCGCAAATCGTCCAATATCGGCGTGACTAAGCTGGCGCTTGGCATGCCGCATGAAGAATTGCTGGATATGTATTACGAGATGGGGATTGGCTCGGAAACTGGTCTGGGGCTGATTGGTGAAAGTGCCGGCATGCTGCGTGAACGCTCACGCTGGTCAGATCATGAACGTGCTACTTTATCCTTTGGTTACGGTTTGTCGGTTACCGCAGTACAGTTGGCCAAAATGTATTCAGCCATTGCCAATGGTGGTGTGGTCCGGCCGCTGACTTTATTAAAAACCGAACAACCGCCGGCTGGCAAACAAGTAGTGTCAGAGCAATATGCTGATGCCATGGTCGAAATGCTGGAGCAGGTTACCGAAAAAGGCGGTACTGCAACCAAGGCCCGCGTGCCTGGTTATCGCGTCGGCGGTAAAACTGGTACTGCGAAAAAAGCCGTGGCCGGTGGTTATGGTAACGACTACATCGGCTCTTTTGCCGGCATAGGCCCGATTTCCAGTCCGCGCCTGGCTTGTGTTGTGATCATCAACGAACCCAGTGGCGATTATTATTATGGCGGTGAAGTGGCCGCACCTGTATTTAGCACCGTGATGGGCGCTGCAATGCAGTTGCTGAATTTACCACCGGACGGTAATGACAGCCGTATTACTAAGGTGACCGGAGGTCCCGATGCAGGTTAACCGACTTCAGCGCTGGTTGACTCCGTTCAAAGCGACTGCCGCAGGGCAGTCGCTTTGTGCGTTAGAGAAGCTGCCAGAAATAAGCCTGAATGCAGAATTGCAGTACAACACTAAACAATTGAAAGCTGGTGATATTTTCCTGGCTTTGCCCGGTGTCGGCGGTCATGGCAACCGATTTATCCGTCAGGCGTTGCAACAGGGCGCAGCCTTCATTCTGACAGACAGCCTGGCAGACACCGATGCGCAACTGGCGCTGGAACCACAGGTTTGTGTCTGGCCTGATCTGCTCACTGTACTGCCGCAACTGCTCAGCGGCTTTTATCAGGACGCCGCCAAACGGCAGGAGCTGATTGGTATCACCGGGACTAACGGCAAATCCAGCACGGCGATTTTTGTCAATCAGTTGTCTGATTTATTGGGTAAACCGGCGGGTGTCATTGGCACTTTGGGTTATGGCTCTTACCGCAATCTGACACCATTACAAAACACCACACCGCACCTGGCCGACTTACACCGGATTTTTTATCGTGCTTGCGAACAAGGCCAACTGCGCACCGCGATGGAAGTGTCGTCGCATGCATTAGTGCAGCAACGCGTCGCCGGACTGCAGTTTAAAGTGGCGGTTTTTACCAACTTAAGCCGCGACCACCTGGATTATCACGGCACTATGGAAGCTTATGGCGCCGCCAAAGCACTATTGTTCAGCCCTGAGCTTTGCCAGACCGCCGTCATCAACGTATCCGATGAGTTTGGGAAAACCCTGGCGCAGCAATGCCAGGTGCCGCTGTTGGTCTATGGCCGCAGCAGCGACTGCGCTGGTTACAGCCAATATTTAGGCTATGACCAGCTACGCTCCGACGGCAAAGGTTTTCAATTGCGTTTGCACAGCCACTTGGGTGATTTTGATCTGCATATCCCGCTGCTGGCTGAATTTAACGTGCAGAATGTGCTGGCCGCTATTGGCGCCTTAGTGCAGTGTGGCCACAAGTTATCCGCCATTTTAGATGCGGTAAAAAAACTGAAAGCCGTGGCTGGTCGCATGGAAATGTGGCAATTCCCCGATGATGTTGCATTGGTCGTTGATTATGCGCATACACCAGACGCCTTGATGCAAAGTCTGCAGGCGCTCAGACAACAATGTCGGGGCCGGATCTGGTGTGTGTTTGGCTGTGGCGGCGATCGCGATAAAGGCAAACGGCCTTTAATGGGACAAATCGCCGAACAGCACGCGGATCATGTTATCATTACCGCCGACAACCCCCGCACTGAAGCTGTACTCGATATCTGTAAAGACATTGCTGCCGGAATGCAAACCGGCGCCAACTGCCAGATCGAACCTGATCGGGAATCTGCCATTAAACTGGCCCTGATCGAAGCCCACGCGCACGACATGATTCTGGTGGCCGGTAAAGGCCACGAGACTTATCAGATATTGGGAAATGTGGTGCGGGACTATGACGAACGTAAATATATCAATGATTTATTGGCGGAGATGAGCTGATGATCACTTTAATGACCAGTGATATTGCCAAAGCATTATCGGCCCAGCTGATTGGCGCGGATATCGCGGTGAACAGCGTCAGTACCGACAGCCGGAATATTCAGCCCGGCGATTTATTTATTGCCCTGCAAGGTCCGAATTTTGACGGCCATAAGTTCGCCGAAGAAGTCGTGAATAAAGGAGCCTGTGCGCTGGTGGTGACCCGGCACCTGGATGTGCCGGTCCCACAATTAATAGTGGCAGACACCCGCCTGGCGCTTGGGCAGCTCGGGGCACTGGTCAAAAGCCGGCTAAAAGTCAAAACGGTGGCCGTCACCGGCAGCGTTGGCAAAACTACAGTCAAAGAAATGATGGCGGCGATTTTATCGCGCATCGGTAATGTACTGGCGACTGCCGGCAATTTTAATAACGAAATCGGTGTGCCACTGACCTTGTTGCGGCTGAACGAGAGCCATGACTTTGCCGTGATGGAACTGGGCGCCAATCACCTAGGCGAAATCGCTTATACCAGTTCGCTGGTCAAACCGGACGTGGCGATGATCACCATTGTCGCGCCAGCGCACATTGAAGGCTTTGGTGACATTTTTGGTGTGGCCCGTGCCAAAGGCGAGATTTACAGCGGTTTATCCGCCGGTGGCACCGCTATTCTGCCGCTGGATTCTGAATATCACAGCTATTGGTTACCCAAAGTGCAGCACCTGAACGTGCAAAGCTTCAGTGCCACCCAACATGCTGATATCTATGCCGACAATATTGAACTGGACGCCGAGGGCTGTGCCGGTTTTGAACTGCACACGCCAAAAGGCCATTGTTTTGTCCAGCTGACCATTCCGGGCAAACACAATGTGCATAACGCCTTAGCGGCCACAGCTGGCGTACTGGCACTGGGTGCCAGTCTGACCGACGTCCAGCTGGGTCTTGCCGCGATGCAACCGGTGAAAGGCCGCATCAACGTTTATCAGCCCAAACCGGGTTTACGCATCATCGACGACACCTACAACGCCAACGTGGAATCAGCCAAAGCGGCTATTGATTTATTAACTGCTTACGGCGGACAACGTTACCTGGTGCTTGGCGATATGGGAGAATTAGGGCCAGATGCGCGCATTTACCACGAAGAAGTGGGTATCTACGCCAAACAAGCGGGAATTAACGGACTGTTCACTTTGGGCGTGTTATCACAGAATGCCAGTGAACAATTCCATCAGCATGGCGCGCATTTCAGTTCGCGCGAGCACCTGCTGACGAAACTGCATGGCCTGTTACAGAGCAAAGAAGATGTATCCATTCTGGTGAAGGGCTCGCGCAGTGCCCGGATGGAATTAGTAGTACAAGACTTGCTAGAAAGATGTCAGCAGGAGAAAAGCGCATGTTAGTCTGGTTGGCCGAGTTTCTCACTCAATATATCAATGCATTTAACGTTTTCAGTTATCTGACGTTCCGCGCCATTCTGGGCGTGCTGACCGCCTTATTACTGAGTCTGTATTTTGGTCCGAAACTGATTGCCGCACTGCAGCGTCTGCAAATCGGCCAGACCGTGCGCAACGATGGCCCGGAAAGTCATTTCTCGAAAAAAGGCACGCCAACTATGGGCGGTTTGCTGATTTTGGGCTCTATTGCCATCAGTACCTTACTTTGGGCGGACCTCACCAACAAATATGTCTGGGTGGTGCTGTTTGTGCTGCTGGCTTATGGCTGGATTGGTTTTATCGACGATTACCGCAAAGTCATTCGCAAAGATCCTAAAGGCCTGATCGCACGCTGGAAATACTTCTGGCAGTCAGTGTTTGCCATTGCCACAGCATTTTTCCTGTATGCCACCGCTGAGCGGCCAGCCGAAACCAGTCTGGTGGTGCCGTTTTTAAAAGATGTGTTGCCACAGCTGGGTTTGTTCTTTTTGGTCACCACTTATTTCGTCATGGTCGGTTTTTCTAATGCGGTTAATCTGACCGATGGCTTAGATGGCCTCGCGATAGTGCCGACCGTGATGGTAGCCGCCGCTTTTGCCATTATCGCTTATGTCAGCGGCAACGCTGTATTTGCCAATTATCTGCATATCCCGCATTTACCGCTGACTTCCGAACTGGTGGTGGTCTGTACCAGCATCGTCGGCGCCGGCCTGGGTTTTTTGTGGTTCAACACCTACCCGGCGCAGGTATTTATGGGTGACGTTGGTTCACTCGCTTTAGGCGCTTTATTGGGGGTGATTGCCGTACTGGTGCGCCAGGAAATCGTGTTGATTGTGATGGGCGGTATTTTTGTTATCGAAACCATGTCGGTCATTTTGCAGGTCGGTTCATACAAACTGCGTGGCCAGCGCATTTTCCGCATGGCGCCTATTCATCACCACTATGAATTAAAAGGCTGGCCTGAGCCACGCGTGATTGTGCGGTTTTGGATCCTGTCGATTATTTTTGTGTTGATTGGTCTGGCGACGCTCAAACTGCGTTGATCTGAAAGGAAATAAAGGCATGACAAAGCTGTTTCAGGGTAAAAGAGTGGCAGTGATTGGCCTCGGGGTAACCGGGCTTGCCACTGTGCGTTTTTTGCTGAAACAAGGCGTAAAGCCGGTGCTGATGGATACCCGGCTGAAAGTCGCGGGCTTAGATACAATTCCGGCAGAAAAAGTCGATGGTATTTATCTCGGTGAGCTCGATGCCAACCGGCTGGCGCGGATGGACGTGTTGCTGGTCAGTCCTGGCCTTGATACCAGTCATCCGGCCATTCGTTTTGCCACAGCACAAGGTGCACAGCTGATGGGCGATGTCGAGCTGTTTGCACTTTGCAATGAAAAACCTGTGGTCGCTGTGACTGGTTCTAACGGTAAATCGACCGTGACGACGCTGACCGAGTTTATGCTCAATTGCAGCGGTATTCCTGCGCTCGCTGCCGGCAATATTGGCCTGGCGGTATTGGATGCGCTGGAACGTTCTGATGCCAAAGTTTATGTGCTGGAGCTGTCGAGTTTTCAGCTTGAAACCACCCATAGCCTGAAATTACGCGCTGCCGCCAATCTGAATGTCACTGAAGATCATCTTGACCGGCACGGCACTATGGCGGCTTATGCCGCGGCGAAACAACGCATTTATCTGCATACTGACCTCGCGGTGTTTAACGCAGAAGACAGTCTGACCCGGCCACTGGGCTGTGCCGCACCGCAAATCGGCCTGAACCTGCAACAGCCGCAGGATGGCTATGGTCTGGTGCAACATCAGGGCGAAAGCTGGTTGCTGGTGGCTGGTGAGCCGTTATTGCCGGTCAGTCAGATGTCGATGGTCGGCCGGCATAATCAGTTTAATGCGCTGGCCTCCTGTGCTTTAGCCCTAGCCGTGGGTTGCAGCCGCGAAGCGCTGGTACAGGCGCTGCAAACTTATCAGCCCCTGCCACATCGCTGCACGCTGGTTGCAAATCATCAGAGCATCCGCTGGGTCAATGACTCCAAAGCCACTAATGTCGGCGCCACGCTGGCGGCCATCGCCGGTTTACGTGCAGATGTGCCAGGCAAGCTGATTCTGATTGCTGGTGGCGATGGCAAAGGCGTCGACTTTACTGAGCTGGCTCACGTGTTGAAGCAACAGGTTGACCAGGTTATTACTTTAGGCCGCGACGGCCCGGCAATTGCGGCTTTGGTGCCTGGCGCTATTCAAGTGGCAGATTTAACCGCTGCGGTGAAACAAGCTGCGGCCATCGCCAAAGCCGGTGACATGGTGCTGTTATCGCCGGCCTGTGCCAGCCTCGATATGTTTAAAAACTACGAAGAACGTGGCCGGCTGTTTGCTGAAGCTGTTATGCAGGTGCTGAAATGAAAGCATGGCTGGCGCAGCAATCCGAACAATTCATCGAACACTGGGTCGACTGGTGGCGGGCGGAAGACGGGGTCAGTTACGACCGGTTTTTCTTTACGCTGATGGTGTTGCTGCTCGGCATTGGTTTTATTATGGTTACCAGCGCCTCAGTGCCGGTCGCTGAACGCTTGTTCGGCGCGCCGCTGCATTACAGTATCCGCCATCTGGTTTATATCCTGATTGGGCTTGGTTTTGCCTACATGGCGCTGAATGTGCCGATTGACCGCTGGCTGCAGGGCAGTATGGTGCTGCTGGCCTTGGGTATTCTGGGGTTGATTGCGGTGCTGGCGTTTGGCCGTAATGTCAACGGCAGTACGCGCTGGCTGTATATAGGCCCCATCGGTGTGCAGGCGGCAGAGCCGGCCAAGTTATTCTTCTTTATCTACTTATCGAGTTATCTGGTACGCCGTCATGAAGAAGTCATTGAAAACTTAAAAGGTTTTTTGAAACCGCTGGCAGTGTTGTTTGTATTTGCCGTCTTATTACTGATGCAGCCAGACCTGGGTACTGTGATTGTGATGTTTGGCACCAGCGTGGTGTTATTGTTTTTGGCTGGCGCCAAGCTCTGGCAGTTCTTTGGCTTGATCCTGACCGGCCTGGCGTCGATGGGGGTGCTGATTGTCTACAGCGAATACCGCTGGCGTCGGGTCACGGCTTTCCTTGACCCCTGGGCTGATCCCTTTGGCAGCGGTTATCAGCTGACTCAGTCGCTGATGGCGTTTGGCCGTGGCGGTTTATCCGGCCAGGGCCTCGGCAACTCAGTACAAAAGCTCGAGTATCTGCCCGAAGCGCATACCGACTTTATTCTCGCCATTGTCGCCGAAGAAACCGGTTTGCTTGGCGTGCTGGCTGTTGCCAGTTTACTGTTTCTGATGATGGTGCGCGCCTTGTGGATTGGTAAAAGAGCTGTACAAAAAGGCCTGAGTTTCCACGGCTTTCTGGCCTATTCGATAGCCATCTGGATTGGTTGTCAGACTTTCGTCAATATTGGTGTTGCCACTGGTGCTCTACCGACCAAAGGTCTGACCTTGCCTTTTGTCAGTTCGGGCGGCAGTAGTCTGATTATTATGCTGGTGGCAGCCGCCATCGTACTGCGTATTGATTTTGAAGTCCGGCTCAAAGGCCGCCACGCGATTAGCGGGGGTGCCCATGCCTGAGATGACAGAACAGACGCTGGGAGCTCCGCGGCCGACTGTGCTGATTATGGCAGGCGGCACCGGTGGCCATATTTTTCCGGCCCGCGCTGTGGCCGACGTGCTGGCTGCTGAAGGCTGGATTGTGCACTGGCTTGGTACTGCAGATCGGATGGAAGCGCGCTTAGTGCCGCAGTTTGGTTATCCGCTGCATACCATCAGCGTGGCCGGGCTGCGCGGTAAAGGCTGGCGTTCTGTGTTGCAGGCGCCTTTCATGCTGCTGCGCTCGTTGTTACAGGCGCGGGCGCTGGTGAAGCAGCTAAAACCCGACCTGGTATTAGGCTTTGGTGGTTACGCCAGCGGCCCTGGTGGTCTGGCTGCCTGGACTGATGGTGTGCCGCTGGTGATCCACGAGCAAAATGCCGTCGCCGGCACGACCAACAAGCTGTTAGCGCGTATCGCCGATCAGGTGCTGGTCGCTTTCCCGCAGGCCTTTTCTGCGCTGAAAAACCGGTTGGTGTTGGGAAATCCGGTACGCAGCGAACTGATTGGGCAAAATCCGCAGAATTATTTGCAGAAAAGCTTAAATATTTTGATCGTCGGTGGTAGTTTAGGAGCCAGGATTTTTAATCAGGCGCTGCCACCGATCCTGAAGCAGGCCGCGGCCTGCGGCCAGATCCGGGTCCGCCATCAGACCGGGCAGCATGAGCTGGCACAAACCGAAATGGCTTATGCAGATAAGCCGGAAAATCTGGATGTGCAAGTCACTGCTTTTATTGATGATATGGCCGAGGCGTACCGCTGGGCCGATTTGGTGATTTGCCGTGCCGGTGCTCTGACTGTCAGTGAAGTGGCTTGTGTTGGCGTTGCAGCCTTGTTTGTGCCGTTGCCAACGGCGATCGATGATCACCAGACCGCAAACGCCAAGGTGCTGGCGAGCAGGCAGGCCGCGTTGTTAATGCCACAGGCAAAATTAAATCCCGAACATTTAGTGCCGCTGTTGCAGGGCTGGTTGTCTGACAAGACGCCGCTGGTACACATGGCACAACAGGCACGATCTTGTGCCATCGACGATGCCGCCGAACAGGTGGCAGCAGTTTGTCGACGTATCACAGGTGTAAATTAAGATGATAACAAAAACCATGCACCCGGAAAAAACAGCAATGCGTCGTGTTGAACGCATTCATTTTGTCGGGATTGGTGGTGCAGGCATGGGCGGTATCGCCGAAGTGCTGCTCAACGAAGGCTATAAAATTTCCGGCTCAGATCTGGGCCCCAATCCGGTGGTCGAACGCCTCACGGCGTTAGGTGCTGACATCCAGTTCGGCCACAAGGCTGAAAATATTCAGGGCGCCAGCGTGGTGGTCGTCTCCAGCGCCATTAAAACCGATAACCCGGAAGTGAACGCCGCGCTGGAACAACGCATTCCTGTGGTGCGCCGTGCTCAGATGCTGGCCGAGCTGATGCGCTTTCGCCACGGTATCGCCATCGCCGGCACGCACGGCAAAACCACCACTACCAGCCTGGTGTCGTCGATTTTCGCTGAAGCCGGCGCCGACCCGACATTTGTCATCGGTGGTTTACTCAATTCAGCCGGCACCAATGCACGGTTAGGCGCAGGCCGTTATCTGATTGCCGAAGCCGATGAAAGCGATGCATCTTTCCTGCATTTGCAGCCGATGGCCGCCATCATCACCAATATCGAACCTGATCATATGGAAACCTATCAGGGTGATTTCGACAAAATGAAATCCACTTACCTGGAGTTTTGCCATAACCTGCCGTTTTACGGCGCTGTCGTATTGTGTATCGATGACCTGGTATTGCGCGAGCTGATGCCACGCATTGGCCGCACCATCATCACTTATGGCTTTAGCGCGGATGCGGACTACCGCATCAGCGATTTCAGCCAATCCGGCACCAGAACGAATTTTGTCGTGACCGACCCAAGTGGCAACAGCCGCACTATTGAATTAAATCTGGCAGGCCGTCACAACGCGTTAAACGCCACTGCGGCTTTTGCCATGGCGCAGGACGAAGGTGTGCCTGAAGCGGCCATCCTCGCAGCTTTCAGTAAATTTGAAGGCATTGGCCGGCGCTTCCAGCAATATGGTGAATTTGACACCGGCCGTGGCAAAGTACTTTTGGTCGACGACTACGGTCACCATCCCAGCGAAGTCGCGGCCACTGTGGCTGCTGCGCGTAATGCCTGGCCAGAGCGCCGGCTGGTGATGGCGTATCAGCCACACCGTTACACCCGCACCCGTGATTTATACGAAGATTTCGCCAAAGTGCTGTCCACCGTCGACAGCCTGTTGCTATTGGAAGTTTACAGCGCCGGCGAGGCAGCTATTGCCGGTGCCGACAGCCGCAGTTTATGCCGCAGTATCCGTGCCCGTGGTCAGCTCGACCCGATTTATGTCGCAACTCCTGCCGATTTGCCGGCCGCTTTAGCGGATGTGTTGCAGGACGGCGACGTGCTGATGACACAGGGTGCCGGTAATATCGGCGCTTTAGCCAAACAACTGGCTGCACAAAAACTTGATATTGAGACGATGAAACAATCCACAGGGAGCCAGTCATGAGCAGTAAATTTGGCAAAGTGGCCGTGATGTTCGGGGGCACCTCCGCCGAGCGCGAAGTGTCATTAAAATCCGGCGCAGCGGTGCTAAAAGCACTGCAGGCGCAGGGCATTGACGCTCATGCTTTTGACCCTAAAGAGCAGCCACTGAGTGACCTGGAAACGCAGGCTTTTGACCGGGTTTTTATCGTATTACACGGCCGCGGCGGTGAAGACGGCACTATGCAGGGCGCATTGCAGTTACACGGGATCCCTTACACCGGCTCTGGCGTGCTGGGCTCGGCACTGGCAATGGACAAAATCCGCTGCAAATTTCTGTTTAGCGCCCATGGTTTACCGACAGCGCCGTTTCGGGTGGCACAAAAAGGTGAAACCATTGATTATGCCGCGATGCTGGCAGAGCTCAATGGCAAAGTGATGGTCAAGCCGGCCAACGAAGGCTCCAGCATTGGCATGTCGGCTGCTGCAACACCTGCAGAGCTGGCGCAGGCTTTAGCGCTGGCTTTTGACTATGACGACGCGGTGTTAGTGGAACAATGGATCAACGGTCGCGAATTCACTGTGTCGATGCTGGATGGTCAGGCGTTGCCGGTCATTGAAATGCGCACCCCGCGCGCTTTTTACGATTACGAAGCCAAATACCAGTCCAACAGCACTGAATATCTGTGTCCGGCGCCAATTACTGCCGAACAGACCGCCAGTTTACAGCAAGCGGCGATGGCAGCCTTTAAAGCTGTTGGTGCTAAGGGCTGGGGTCGTGTTGATGCGATGCTCGACAGCGATGGTCAGTTCCGCCTGCTGGAAGTGAACACTGTCCCTGGCATGACTGAAAAGTCACTGGTGCCGATGGCGGCACGGGCGGCGGGTTACAGCTTTGATCAGCTGGTGGCAAAAATATTAGAGCAGGCGCTATGAGTGCATTGCGTCAGAGCCAGAAAACGCCTTTCACGCCGGCTTTTGTCGGTGGTGTGGTGTTTTTTCTCTGCGCAGTGGCGTTAGTGATTTGGTTTGGCGTTAAAGTCAGCCAATGGGCGGCGCATCAGCAGACTGCACCGATTAAACAGGTGAAGCTGTATGGTGATTTTGGCCATATCAAGCCGCAAGCGTTACACGGCAAATTGCAGCAGCATCTGGTAGGCAATTATTTCAAGCTGGATGTCGATGAAGTCGCCGCTTTTTTACAGCAGCAGCCCTGGGTGCATCAGGTCGCAGTGCGTAAACAGTGGCCGGGTACATTAGTGGTCGTGGTAACAGAGCACAGCCCGGTGGCGATTTGGAACAAAGAGTATTTGCTGAATAAACGCGGCGAAGTGTTCCGCGCGCCGCTGGAGCAACTGCAGGCGGCCTTGCCAAAACTGAATGGCCCGGAAGGCGCTGAGCAAGACGCGCTCAGTATGTACGGCAAAGTGCAGGCACTGTTAGCGTTACATCAGTTTGAAGCGGAAGGCTTGTCGGTGACTGAACGCTTCGCCTGGGAAGTGCAGCTCAGTAACGGCATCGCGCTGAAGCTCGGGCGCGAAGATACGTTAAAACGGGTGCAGCGATTTATCGACCTGTACCCGGTCGTAGTGAAACATAAACCGGAAGCGATAGTACAAGTCGATTTGCGGTATGACACAGGATTAGCGGTGCAATATGCGCCGCCGGTGATAACGGAAAAGAGAAAAGCATGACCAAGTCGTTAGATCGGGATCTGATCGTCGGGTTAGATATCGGCACCTCGCAAATTAAAGCCGTGGTCGGTGAGATCACCGCAGATAACCAGCTGGCGATTGTCGGCGTCGGTACCCATATCGCGCGCGGCATGGATAAAGGCGGCGTCAACGACCTGAATCTGGTGGTGCAGTCGGTGCAACGTGCCATTGATGAAGCCGAACTGATGGCGGATTGCCGGGTGTCTTCAGTGTATTTAGGCATTACCGGAAAACATATCCGCTGCCAGAACGAAAGCGGCATGGTGCCAATTAACGACACTGAAGTGACCGCAGACGACGTGGCTAACGTGATCCACGCAGCGAAATCAGTGCCGATCTCCGCTGAACGCCGGTTATTACATGTGTTACCACAGGAATTTTCTGTCGACATGCAGGAAGGCATTAAAAGCCCGATTGGCATGTCCGGTGTGCGGATGGAAGCCAAAGCGCACATCATCACTTGTGCCAACGACATGGCGAAAAATATCGAGAAATGTGTCGAACGCTGCAGTTTGCATGTTGATCAGCTGATATTCAGCTCGCTGGCGTCAAGCTTTGCCATCCTGACGGAAGACGAAAAAGAGTTAGGCGTCTGTGTGGTCGATATGGGCGGTGGCACTATCGATATTTCGATATACACCAATGGCGCGTTACGTCATACCGCAGTGATCCCGGTGGCCGGCAATCAGGTCACCAGCGATATCGCGAAAATCTTCCGCACGCCGATTGGCCACGCCGAAGAGATTAAAATTCAGTACGCCTGTGCGCTCAGAAGCATGGTCGGCAAAGAAGAAAGTATTGAAGTGCCAAGCGTAGGCGGCCGTCCGGCCCGCAGTATGTCGCGGCACACGCTGGCTGAGGTGGTTGAGCCGCGTTATCAGGAATTGTTTGAGCTGGTGGTAGAAGAAATTCGCGCCAGTGGTCTGGAAGAGCAAATCGCTGCTGGTGTGGTGTTAACCGGTGGCACCGCCAAAATGGAAGGTGCCGTTGAGTTTGCTGAAGATATCTTCCAGATGCCGGTGCGGCTGGGCTATCCGGCCCATATCACTGGTTTAACCGAATATGTAAACGACCCGGCTTATGCCAGTGTGGTCGGTCTGTTATTGTATGGCAAAGATGCGCGTGCCCAGCAGAAAAAAGCAGTGGCGGCACGGGAGTCGGTTGGCGGTTTTGTGAAAAAACTGACCAGCTGGTTTAAAGGCGAGTTTTGAGTAAGCGTAAAACGGAGAGAGCAACATGTTTGAGTTAATGGAAAACCACAGCGAAGAAGCTGTCATCAAAGTGGTTGGCGTCGGTGGCGGTGGCGGTAACGCTGTCGAATACATGGTCGCCAGCAACATTGAAGGGGTGGAATTTATTGCCGCCAACACCGATGCGCAGGCGCTGCGTAATTCATCGGCTAACGTCACGCTGCAACTGGGTGCCAATGTCACTAAGGGTTTAGGCGCCGGCGCCAACCCGGACGTCGGCCGTCGTTCTGCTGAAGAAGACCGTGACACCATCAAAAAAACCATCATGGGTGCGGATATGGTGTTTATCGCCGCCGGTATGGGTGGTGGTACAGGTACTGGTGCTGCGCCGATTGTGGCTCAGGTTGCCAAAGAGCTGGGTATTCTGACTGTTGCGGTCGTAACCAAGCCATTCCCGTTTGAAGGCAAAAAACGCTCAAGCTACGCTGACGAAGGTATCAATGAACTGGCGAAACACGTCGATTCTCTGATCACTATTCCAAACGACAAGTTGTTAAAAGTATTGGGTAAAGGCACCAGTCTGCTCGATGCATTCAAAGCCGCAAATAACGTGCTGCTGGGCGCGGTCCAGGGTATTGCTGAGCTGATCACCCGTCCGGGTCTGATTAACGTCGACTTCGCTGACGTGCGCACTGTGATGTCAGAAATGGGTACCGCGATGATGGGTACCGGCCGTGCCACTGGTCCGGACCGTGCTGAAGAAGCCGCCGAACAGGCAATCTCCAGCCCGCTGCTGGAAGACATCGACCTGTCTGGTGCCAAAGGCATTCTGGTTAACATCACTGCCGGTTTAGATTTGACCATCGAAGAGTTTGAAATCGTCGGTAATGCAGTGAAAGCCTTTGCATCTGAAAACGCCACTGTAGTCGTGGGTGCGGTAATTGACCCGGAAATGTCAGACGAGCTGCGAGTGACTGTCGTTGCGACCGGTATTGGCGCAGAACGTCGTCAGGACATCAGTCTGCCGCATGGCAATCATCGCCCAGAGCTAGTACGGGGTGCCTATCACAATGCGCCGGCGGCTTTTAGTCATGGCGGCAGCGTGTACGGTCATGCTGGCAACACAGCACGTGAGATGCGTGAAGTTCAGCCAGCAATGGCTGTAGTGGAAGCACCACAAAGCAAGCCGCAGGCTGATAATAAAGCCAATATTGATATTTTCGACATCCCGGCGTTCCTGCGTAAGCAAGCCGATTAATCGAAAAAATCGCTGGATTTAAGCTGAAACTTTCAGCCATAAAGCCAGTCTGAAGTCGGACCTGTAGCATTGGCATTGTTGTTAACATATGCTATGCTGCGCCGCCGTTTGGGATTGTTCAGTTTTTGAACAGGAAAAAATGATGATTAAACAACGTACTATCACGAAGACCATCAGCTCCATCGGAGTGGGTTTACACAAGGGCGAAAAGGTTACGCTTACTCTCCGGCCTGCGCCCGACAACACAGGAATTGTGTTCCGTCGTGTAGATCTGAACCCGGTGGTCGACTTTAAAGTCGCACCAGAACTGGTGGGAGACACAGTGATGTGTACCTGTCTGATTAATCCTCAGGGCGTTCGGTTATCCACCACTGAGCACCTGATGGCGGCTGTCGCCGGCCTCGGCATCGACAATCTGATTGTTGAAGTTGATTCCGCCGAAATTCCAATCATGGACGGCAGCGCCAATCCATTTGTTTATTTGTTACTGGAAGCTGGTGTTTCTGCGCAGAAACTGGCGAAAAAATTCATCCGCATCAAGAAAACTGTGCGGGTCGAAGACGGTGACAAATGGGCCGAATTTAAGCCGCATCATGGTTTCCGTATTGACTTCGCCATCGACTTTGACCATCCGGTCATTGCCGAAACCCGTCAGCACATGAAAGTCGATTTCTCTGCCGCCGGTTTTATCAAAGACATCAGCCGCGCCCGTACTTTTGGTTTCCTGCAGGATATTGAATATCTGCGGGCCAATAATCTGGCGTTAGGCGGCAGTTTTGATAATGCTGTGGTGCTGGATGAATTCCGCGTGCTGAACCAGGATGGCCTGCGTTACGACGACGAATTTATCAAACACAAAATTCTCGATGCTATCGGCGATTTATACATGGCCGGCTACAGCATCCTTGGTGAGTTCAAAGCCTACAAAACCGGTCATGCGCTGAATAATCAGCTGCTGTGTGCTGTGTTGGCCAATCAGGAAAACTGGGAATTTGTCACTTTCGACAAACCAGCGCAGTTGCCAATTTCTTATCTGGCGCCGCAACTGGCCTGATCGCGTTCAACTCAACTGAAAAAGGTGGCCTGAGCCACCTTTTGCTTTTTTGGGGCGAGCTTTCGCTTATTCAGCTTTTTTGCGTTGTTGTGCCAGCATGGCCAGGTTGCGGAGTTTTTCTGCCAGCACCGGATCAGCGTTTTCCGCGCTGGCCAGTAAATAATTTGCTGCCTGTTCACTGATTTGCCGGGCCTGCGGTTGCGCAGAATCTGTAGATTGCTGCGTCTGATAACGTAAATCCAGATTTGGATTGACCTCAATATCAATACCCATACATTCGGGCAGGACATTCTGGCGGAATTTCGTTAGAATGTCGGCGTTCTGCATTTTCAGCCGCGTTGCCCAGCTGGCAGAGCTGCACATTATTTGTACCCGGCCGGCCTGAACCCGGTTGACCTTGCAGAAAGTCAGCTTTTCCAGTTGCAAGATCTGCATTAATTCGGTATTAAGATGTCGCACTATGTCTGCTTGCTGTTGCCCCTGATACACAGGGTTTTGTTGCAACAGCGTCATCAGGTCGACCGGTTTGCGCGAGTAGCGGGCCATAACAAAAACACAGAAACTGAGGTCCCATGAGTCTAACAGTTTTTCCGGATGACCAACATCAGTACGGTCGTTTTGGGACAACCGCCAGTCAGCGGTTAGTCAGTGCGGCTTTGCTGTTCTGTATTGCGGTTGGCGCCGGGGTGGCATTAGGTCGCATCTGGACCAATCCGCAATCCTATCCGCTGAATCCACTGCCACAGAATAATGAAACTACTGAAATTGATGCTATCCGCCAACAGGCTGAACATCAAATAGCGGCATTGACTGCCAAAGTTGCCTCGCTGCAGGCGCAGGTCAACCGGCTGAATATGGTTGGCGAGCGGCTGATTGATGCCGCAGATTTACCGGCTGAACAATTTAATCTGCGCCAAGCCCCGCCGATGGGTGGACCCGCCCAGACCTCAGTCGATGACAGTTTGTTTGCTGTGTCGGAAGTTCTGACCAGAATGTCGGAACTTGAACAAGATCTGCAACATGAACAATCCCGCTTCAGCCTGCTTGAATCTCTCGATTTGAATCACCATATCGGTTTAAACAGTCAGTTATCCGGCCGGCCTGTAACAGCAGGTTATCTGTCCTCTGCCTTTGGTGTCCGTACCGACCCTTTTACCGGCGAACCTGCGATCCATCAGGGCGTTGATTTTGCCGGCGAAGAAGGCAGTGCAGTGATAGCTACCGCTGGTGGTATCGTGACCTGGGCCGGTGAACGTTTTGGTTATGGCCGGATGGTGGAAATTGAGCATGCGGGCGGTTATCGCACCCGCTATGCGCATGCGAAAGCAGTCAGTGTGCAGATTGGACAGTTGGTGGACAAAGGCCAGCAGGTCGCCACTCTCGGGAATACCGGCCGTTCGACCGGGCCGCATGTGCATTACGAAGTACTGAAAAATGGTAAACAAATAAACCCGCAGGCTTTTATCGGCCCGCGCAATAACAGCTTATATGGCTCTGCCAGGACCGCTCTGCGGTCTCAACATTAAAATAGTGGTACCAGGACAATGTTAGGAAAGCTTTTTACCAAATTAATTGGTAGCCGGAACGACCGTTATCTGAAAAAACTGCGCAAAACGGTCGACCAGATCAATGCCATGGAAAGCCAGTATGTGGCGCTATCGGATGCAGAACTGCAGCAGAAAACTGCTGAATTTAAGCAACGCTATGCCGCTGGTACCTCGCTGGATGATCTGCTGCCTGAAGCTTTTGCGACAGTCCGCGAAGCCAGTAAACGTATCTTTGGCATGCGCCATTTTGATGTACAGCTGATTGGCGGCATGGTACTGCATCAGGGTAAAATCTCTGAGATGCGCACCGGTGAAGGTAAAACTCTGACCGCAACCTTGCCAGCATACCTGAACGCGTTGAGCGGCAAGGCTGTGCACGTCATCACTGTGAACGACTATCTGGCCAAGCGCGATGCCGCAACAAATGAGCCACTGTTTAACTTTCTCGGGTTGACGGTAGGTGTCAACGTGCCTGGTATGCAGCACCTGGAAAAGCAACAGGCCTACAACGCTGATATCACTTACGGTACCAACAACGAATTTGGCTTTGATTATTTGCGCGACAACATGGCATTTAGCATGCCGGACCGCGTACAGCGCGACTTAGCCTTTGCCATTATCGATGAAGTCGACTCGATTCTGATTGACGAAGCCCGTACGCCACTGATTATTTCTGGTCAGGCTGAAGACAGTTCAGAGCTGTACCGTCAGATTGACCAGGTGGTGCCGATGCTGCAGCGCCAGGAAAAAGAAGACGAAGAAGGTGAAATGGGCGATGGCCATTACACTATCGATGAAAAAGCCAAGCAGATTTATCTGACGGAGCGGGGCCAAATCCGCGTCGAAGAAATTCTGGTTGAGCGTGGTCTGATGCAGCCGGGCGATTCGCTGTATTCAGCCACTAACATCACGCTGTTACACCATGTCTACGCCGGATTGCGCGCGCACAATCTGTTTAAGAAAGACGTCGATTATGTCGTCAAAGATAATCAGATTGTTATTGTGGATGAACACACAGGCCGGACTATGGAAGGCCGTCGCTGGTCTGAAGGCCTGCACCAGGCGATTGAAGCCAAAGAAGGTGTGCGCATTCAGAATGAAAACCAGACTTTGGCATCTATCACTTTCCAGAACTACTTCCGTTTGTACGACAAACTGGCCGGTATGACCGGGACTGCAGATACTGAAGCCTTTGAATTCCAAACTATTTATGGTCTGGAAACTATCGTAGTGCCAACCAACAGACCTATGATCCGTAAAGATATGCCGGATCTGGTATATCTGACCGCGGAAGAAAAGTATCAGGCCATTATTAAAGACATCGAAGCGACCCGTGCGTTGCAGCGCCCCATTCTGGTCGGTACTGCGTCGATTGAAAGCTCGGAATATTTGTCCTCGCTGCTGCATAAAGCCAAGATCCCGCATCAGGTGTTAAATGCCAAGTTTCACGCGAACGAAGCGCAGATCATCGCTGAAGCCGGCCGCCCGGGCACAGTGACCATCGCCACCAATATGGCCGGTCGTGGTACTGATATCGTGTTAGGCGGTAACTGGCAGGCCGACGTGGCTAAGCTGGATAACCCAAGTGAAGAACAAATCGCCACCTTAAAAGCTGAATGGCAGCAGCGCCATGATGCCGTCATCGCAGCCGGCGGTTTACATATTATTGGTACCGAGCGCCATGAATCCCGCCGGATTGACAACCAGCTGCGTGGTCGCGCCGGTCGTCAGGGTGACGCAGGTTCAAGCCGTTTTTATCTGGCGCTGGATGATGCATTAATGCGTATTTTCGCCTCAGACCGGATGGCCGGCATGATGCGTAAACTGGGCATGGAACCGGGCGAAGCCATCGAACATCCGCTGGTGAGCCGTGCTATTGAAAACGCACAGCGCAAGGTAGAAGCACGTAACTTCGATATCCGTAAGCAGTTACTTGAGTTTGATGATGTGGCCAACGATCAGCGTAAAGTGGTTTACGAGCAACGTAACGAGCTGCTGGCAGCAGATGACATCACTGAAACTATTGCTGCAGTGCGCCACGACGTGGTCGAATCTGTGATTAACCAGTACATCCCGCCACAGTCGCTGGACGAAATGTGGGATATTCCAGGCCTCGAAGCCCGTTTCCGCTCGGATTTTGCTATCGACATGCCAATTGCCAAATGGCTGGCCGACGATAACAAACTGTTTGAAGAAAAGCTGCGTGAACGTATTCAGGACGTTGTAGAGAAAACCTATCAGCTCAAAGAAGAGATGGTTGGTGCGCCAGTGTTACGTCAGTTTGAAAAAGCTGTGATGCTGCAAAGTCTCGATACGCATTGGAAAGAGCATCTGGCGGCGATGGACCACTTGCGTCAGGGCATCAACCTGCGTGGTTATGCGCAGAAGAACCCGAAACAGGAATACAAGCGCGAAGCCTTTGAATTGTTCTCCAATATGCTGGACCAGCTGAAGCTGGATGTGATTGGCGTGTTGAGCCGCGTGCAGATCCGCGCGCCGGAAGATGTTGAAGCCGTCGAAGAGCAGCGTCGTAAAGCCGATCAGGTCGAAATGGCTTATCAGCACGAAGAAGCTGAGCATATCGGCGGTGAAGTGCCGGCAACGCCACCGGGACCAGTATTCCGCGATGCGGAGAAAATCGGCCGCAACGACCCTTGCCCATGCGGTTCTGGCAAAAAGTATAAACAGTGTCATGGTAAGCTGAGCTGATTAAGCCTTCAGAGTGCCCGGAAAAGCAGAGCTCGCTCTGCTTTTTTGCTTTTGGCGTGCCGGGAACTAAACGATATGGCGGCGCGAACCTGAATCAATCTGAGCCAAACGAGGAAAAACAATGAAATCTATTCATGTCGCCGTAGGTGTGATCACTCGTGGCGAACAAGTCTTTATCAGTAAAAGACCAGATCAGCTGCATCAGGGCGGTCGCTGGGAGTTTCCTGGCGGAAAAGTTGAACCGGGCGAAAGTGTAGTGCAGGCTTTGCATCGCGAGCTCTGGGAAGAAGTCGGGCTGACGGTAACAGACGCAGTGCCGTTGTTACAGCTGGAATATGATTATCCGGAAAAACGGGTGTTACTGGACGTCTGGCATGTGGTCAACCCACAGGGCGAGGGGGAAGGGCGCGAAGGCCAGCAAGTGGCCTGGGTGCATCACAGCGCATTGGCAGGCTATCAGTTTCCGGATGCGAATGCGCCGATCCTGAGCGCAGTCGCCACCTTGTTTCAGCCAGCGGGCAACTAGTCTTTAAAAAACTGGTTGTCCTGCTGCATCAGTTCATCTTCCAGTGCCAGCAAATCTGCATCACCAATGCCGGCTTCGATCGGGCTTTTATCGGCGATGCGACGGCTTTCGCTGGCCCATTCTCCTAAATCAATCAAGCGGCAACGATCGCTGCAAAAAGGCCGGAAACGGGATTCAGGCTGCCAAATCACATCGGTCTGGCAGGTTGGGCATTTGACAATAGTCGGGGACATGAGGGTTACTCAGCCGGAAAAAACTGGCGCTATTATACGGCTTAACAGCAAGCCAGCTCAAAGCCAATGTTTTGATCGGTGGTCGCGCGGCCTTGGGTGTCACACAGCTGCATAAAACGGATGGCATAGCGATATTTATTACCGCTGATGGTCGGGTAACAGCCATAACTCAATGGGTAACGCAGCCGCAGTAATTCAAATTGTTCGGTGTTGCTCTGGAAAAAACCATTTTCAGCGCTGACGGTCTGGAACTGGCCACGTTCGCGGATAAACGTCAGCACAAAGCTAATCGCCTGCTCGACCAGTGTGAGCTGTGCGATCCAATCCTGTGCCTGTTTTTGTCGTGCGGAAAGTTCCAGCGTATACCAATACTGCAATTGCGGCAGGTCAAAATAACAAGTACCACCCGGGATAAAAAATCGCTGTCGCAGCGGGCCTAAAAATTTATCGTCTTTTAGTACATTGGCAAATTTAGCGCAGCGTAGAAGTTCGCTTTGCAGCCGGACGGATTTTTGCAGCATGCTGCTGAGCAGATCATCGGAAATATGCGGATGGCGCGACCAATTGACCAATGCGCCTTCACAGCGCTCGACGTCTTTAATCAGGTCCGGCCGGATGTCATTACGATCCAGTACTTCAATTAAAGCGAATAACGAAGTGAAAAAGCCCAGCTGCTGAGATTCGTTGGCTAAGGCCAGCTGGTGATGGACTTGTTGGAACAGATATTCTACGCGCAGATAAGTACGGACTTTTTCATTCAGCGGATGTTCGTAAACCAGGCAGCTGTCAGTCAAAAGTTTCGTACTCCGTTTTATGCAGACAATGGGTTTAAAATAAACCTAAGTCGGCGATTTAGCTAGTTTTTCTTCAGCTAACTGCAGAAAGATCCGGTGCAGTTTTGCTACTTCGCCAGCGAGCATGGCCGGTGGCGCTTCATTGTCGATCACATAATCGGCTGCCGCCAGGCGTTCAGCGCGGCTGCACTGTGCGGCCATAATAGACTGCACCAGTTCAGCACTGTTCCGGTCGCGCTGCATCGTGCGGCTTAACTGCGTTTCTGGCATCACATCGACCACTAACACCACATCAACCAGCCTGTCTAACTGATTTTCCAGCAGCAGCGGTGCCACCAGGATGCTGTAGGGCGAGGCGGTACTGTCCAGCTGCTGCAGCATTTGTTGCCGAATGCGCGGATGCAACAGCTGATTCAGCCAGTTTTTTGCTGTGCTATCGGCAAAGACAATTTGTCTTAACCGAGCTCTGTCCAGCTCACCGTCTGCGGTCAGTACCTGCTCGCCGAAGTGCGTGCTGATTTGTGCCAGCGCATCAGAACCAGGGGGTACCACTGCTCTGGCGACAATGTCCGCATCAACAACGGCGATGCCAAGGTCAGCAAAAGCCGCTGCCACCGTCGATTTACCGCTGCCTATGCCACCGGTGAGGCCAACACGAAAACGGCTGCCGGTCTGCTTTGTGCTCATTTAAAGGCCGATACTGCGTAAATAGGCGTCGCTGATTTGGCTGCCCCATAACATCGCAATCCAGCCGGCTGCGGCGATATAAGGCCCAAACGGAATAGCGGTGCTTTGCTCTTTTCTCTGTACCGCAAGCATGAGGCTGCCAATCACAGCACCGACCACCGATGACAGTAAAATAATCAGTGGCAATTGTTGCCAGCCTAACAGTGCACCAAAAATCGCCATGAGTTTAAAATCACCGTAGCCCATGCCTTCTTTGCCGGTCAGTAATTTAAAGCCCCAGTACACCGACCATAGCGACAGATAACCACAAGCTGCGCCAATAATAGCCTGTTGGGGCTCGATGCCAATGCCGGCCGCAGATGCTGCCAGTACCAGCCACAGCAGCGGTAATGTAATTTGATCCGGCAGCAGCATTTTATCGATATCGATAAAAGTCAGCGCGACCAGACACCAGGTCAACACCAGCAGCAGCATGCCATAGGCCGTCGCGCCGGTTTGCCAGATCACCAGACCCGACAGCACCGCCGTCAGCAGTTCCACTGCCGGGTAACGGCTACTGATCGGCGCTTTACAGTAGCGGCATTTACCACCGAGGCTCAGCCAGCTCAGCAGCGGAATATTATCCAAAGCGCTTAACTGCGTCTGACAATGCTGACAACGCGAGCGCGGCGTCGCCAGATTAAAAGTTTCCACCGGTGGCTGCACGGCATCCGGATGAAAATATTCCCGATACTCCTGCTGCCAGCTTTTTTCCATCATCACCGGTAAGCGGTAGATCACCACATTTAAAAAGCTGCCAACACACAGGCTAAACAGCATCACTGTGCTGATCAGCCAGACCGGGTTTTGCTGTAAAAAACTGACGATAAGCGAGAGTTGTTCCGGCATAGACATTATTTGATCACCGCACCCATCTGGAAAATTGGTAAGTACATCGCAATGATCAGACCGCCGATCAGAACGCCAAGAACCGCCATGATCAGCGGCTCCAACAATGCTGTCAGACCGTCAACCGCATCGTCGACTTCCTGCTCATAGATGTTGGCGACCCGTGCCAGCATGTCATCGAGTGAGCCGGATTCTTCGCCAATCGACACCATCTGGACCACCATTTCAGGAAAACGGTTGGTGGTTTTCATTGAGCTGAACATCTGGCCACCGGCTGACACGTCGGCGCGCACTTCCATAATAGCGTTTCTGTAGATTTCGTTGCCGGCGGCCCCGGCGGCGGATTCCAGCGCCTCAATCAGCGGCACACCAGCAGCAAAAGTGGTGGACAGAGTGCGGGCATAACGGGCTACTGCAGCTTTATTCAGAATGTCACCCACTACCGGCGCTTTGAGGATCATCGCATCAGCAGCGGTGCGGAAATTCAGACTGGTTTTGTACATTTTGCTGATGACTTTAAGCGCGATGACAATAGCGCCGAGCACCACCCACCAATAGGCCTGCATCAGCTCAGACAACTTCACCACAAACAAAGTAAATGCCGGCAACTCAGCGCCAAAGCCGGCAAAGATCTCGGCAAATTGTGGCACCACAAAAATCAGCAAAATTGAGGTCACAATTAAGGCGACGATAATAACCGCTACCGGATAAAACATCGCTTTTTTGATTTTAGATTTCAGCGCTTCGGCTTTTTCTTTATAAATCGCAATGCGGTCAAAAATTCGGTCCAGCGCACCGGATTGTTCACCCGATTTCACCAGGTCGCAGTACAGGTCATCAAAATATTTGGGTTGTTCGCGCAGCACCTCAGACAAGGGCAAACCGCCCTGTACTTTTAACGAGATTTTTTGCATCAGCACGCGCAGGTTCTTTTTTTCTGAGCCCGAGGCAATCAGGTCAATCGACTGGACCAGCGGCACACCGGCCGCCAGCATGGTGGCGATTTGCCGGGTGACAATGGCGATATCCACCGGCACAATTTTCGGGTCGCCGCCAAATAATGGCTTGGCCTGTTTACGAACCAGCGATGGCGTGATGCCTTGCTGACGTAACAGGGCCTTGGCCTCCATTACGGAGCTGGCTTTGATTTCACCCTGAGTTTTTTTGCCGCGCCTGTTGATACCTTTCCAGTCGTAGCCATCTAACTCTTTGATTTTTGAAGCCGCCGCCATAAAGTTTCCTTCCTGCTACGTCTAATCAGACGTTGGTCACCCGGTTGATTTCGGCCAGACTGGTGAGGCCAGCCGCCGCTTTCAGCAAGCCTGATTGGCGCAGGTTATTGACGCCTTCACGCTGCGCCTGTTGGGCAATTTCCAGTGAGTTGGCACCCGCCATGATTTTTTCTGCGATCACACCGGAGATCGGCATGACTTCATAAATGCCGACCCGGCCTTTGTAGCCGCCGGTGCAATAATCACAACCGACTGGCTTAAACAATTTCATCGCAGACAACTGTTCAGTTGTAAACCCCTGTTTCAGCAATTCCAGCTCAGGTAAATGCTCAGGCGCCTTACAGTGGTTGCACAGACGTCGTGCCAGCCGCTGCGCAATAATCAGTGAAACAGAGCTTGCCACGTTATATGCCGGCACGCCCATGTTTAACAAACGGGTCAGTGTTTCGGGGGCCGAGTTGGTGTGCAGAGTACTGAGTACTAAGTGGCCGGTCTGGGCCGCTTTAATCGCAATCTCGGCAGTTTCCAGGTCACGGATCTCACCGACCATGATGACGTCCGGGTCTTGTCGTAAAAAGGCTTTTAACGCGATAGGGAAGGTGAGGCCAGCTTTGGTATTCATTTGCACCTGGTTAATACCGGGCAAGTTAATCTCGACCGGGTCTTCGGCGGTGGAAATGTTGGTCTCTTCCGTATTCAGAATATTCAGGCCGGTATAAAGCGACACAGTTTTACCGCTACCGGTCGGGCCTGTCACCAGAATCATGCCTTGCGGTTGTTCCAGTGCACTCAGGTAGAGTTTTTTCTGCGCATCTTCATAACCGAGAATGTCGATGCCGAGCATGGCGCTGTCGGAATCGAGGATCCGCATAACGATTTTTTCGCCCCACAGCGTTGGCAGGCTGCTGACGCGAAAATCGATCGATTTTTTCTGCGAAAGTTTCAGTTTGATCCGGCCATCCTGTGGCACGCGTTTTTCGGCGATGTCGAGTTTGGACATGACTTTTAACCGCGCCGATAAACGGCCGGCGAGCGCTACTGGTGGCGAGGCCACTTCGTGCAAAATTCCGTCGATGCGAAAACGGATGCGGTAGCTTTTCTCGTAAGGTTCAAAATGCAAATCTGAGGCGCCTTTGCGTACGGCGTCATGCAGCATCTTGTTAATAAAAGTGATGATCGGCTGGTCTTCAGCTTCGCTGCCGGGCTTGTCGTCCAGATCGTCACTGTCAGCGACCCCCAGTGACGATAAATCCCAGTCCGAACCGCTAAAGCTGTCCGCATTTTTACTGTCAAACACCCGGTCAATCAGCTTCAGCAGTTTGTCGTATTCGACGACAATCAGTTCAGCATGCAGGCCGGTGCTGAATTCAAAGTCTTCCACCGGCTGCATATCGGTGGGGTCGACGACACCGAGGAATAAAGTCCGGCCTCTTTTACCGAGCGGCAATACCAGATGTTTGCGCACCAGTTTTTCGTTGCGCTCTTGTTCCGGCACATAATCCAGATCATAAAAATCCAAATCAATCAGGCTGTGCATGGTAAAGGCGGCAACACTTTCGGCTAAAGCCTTGGCGCTAATGAGTTTTTCGGTGATGAGAAGTTCGGCTACGCTTTGATATTGATGAGCTTTTTCCTGGATCAGGCGTTGAGCCAACCCAGTCTCCACTAAACCTGCCTGGCTCAGTCGACGCAGCAGTATGGATTGTGGGTTCAGTGCCATAAAAGCGGTCCTGCAAAACAGCAAAAAATCAGTATATCTCTGATTATGCCAACAAAAATAGCTGATTCAAGTTTAATTGCGGTGATTCGGCGGATAGCGGAATAAAAGTGCAACTTCCAGCGGGTATTCAGAAAAAATCAGTCTGACAAAAAATAAAAAAGCCGCGTTAAGCGGCTTTTTCGTAACGAGACTATCAGCAGTAGCCTTTGTCTGCGTCTTTACATGTGCCTGATACTGCCCAAGTCACTTTGCCGTCAGCAAAAGTTCCGGTCAGTACATAAGTCGCGCTGTCTACGGAGGCTGCACCTGTTGCTGTAATGGTACCGTTGGTTGTCGCTACACTGGTCACGTTACCGTACGCGCCCACTGCAGCAATTGAATAACCTGGGCCTGTGGCGCCGTCTGTACAGCCAGCAACAGCGTTTTTATCTAACGCACAAATCTCAACTGCTGTTTTTAATGCTGCAGTCGCATTAATAACTTCAGAGAACTTAGACTTTTTGGTGTATGTCTGATACGCCGGCAGGGCAACCGCAGCCAGGATACCGATGATTGCAACAACGATCATTAATTCGATTAAGGTGAAACCTTGATTACGTTTCATAGTACATCTCCGTTTGTGTGTAGTTAACCCGGGGGGCTGTTTTCTATTCTGGCTGAGGGATCCCCACAAAATTTCCATTCATACAATCAGCTATCAGCCTGTTTGATTACTGCCCAGTCCCACTGAACCACCCACTGTAGTATTTGTTTAAGTCCCTGCTGATAATATTGCCTGCGTATTCGCTGTTTGGGTTCTTTGCAAAGTAATATCCCAAGGAAATTCAGGGCCAATACCCGCCTATTTTTAACGGTGTTAGCTTGATAACGCAGGTGCAAACCCGCTTTCTCCGCTGCGCTACCTAGCAGG